>CAZZMS010000135.1:0-4871 GCA_964655485.1 uncultured Pseudobdellovibrionaceae bacterium
CCAGCGAGGTAGCGCTTGGGCAAATCCCACCTAAGTATGAAAAGTTAAGGACGGTGGAACTACGTGCAGCCGCGAGAGAGGCTCAGCCAAAGGCGGATACGGGCCGTGCTGATAACTCAGTGGCGGAAGCTATAACCGCAAGCTCTAACGTTGCTGGGGCAAGTAAAGAAACAAAATGGATGGCAGGTAGTCGTCTCACCAAGTTGATGGGGCGTCTAGCTCGCTCCAACATATCAGAAAAAGCCGTACAGATTGTTGAGGGTTCCGCTTCGCAAGTGGGTAAAACGGGAGGCCCTATGGTGGGGAGCTTAGGTGGAGTAGAGAAAGCGGTTGGTGCCTCTTTATCAGGCGGAGGTGGCGGAGTCGGTTCTGCGAGTGAGGCTGTCGGGCAGATTGGACAGGCGTTGGGACAACAAACGGGAAGGGCCATTGCGCAAGCCGTTGGGCAAGGTGGTGGACGAGGTGGGCGTGCAGGCGTGGATTCCTTGGAAAAAGAAGCTGATGTTGAAGGAGGAGGACTTGATCCAGAAGTCATAGCCGCAGTGATTAAAAAGCATCTGGGTGAAATTCTCTATTGTTATGAGCGTCAGCTCTCAGCCCAGCCAGATCTCTACGGCAAGGTGGCAGTTAAGTTTATCATTGGTAGCAGTGGGCAAGTCGATAGTGCGCGAATTTTGCAGACTAGTTTAAATAGTCATCCAGTAGAAAATTGCATACAGAGTCGCCTCATGCGCTGGAAGTTCCCAGAGCCTAAGGGGGCCAATCAGGTGGTAGTGACTTACCCATTTTTATTTAAAAATGCTCGTTAAGGAGGAGGAGCTTTATGAAGGGCGAACGTCAGATGCGGAGTCCGTTGGGTGTGCGACCATTCAATTTTCCCGTACTGTTGTTACTGGCCTCAGTAGGTATCTTGTTTGAGCCTGCTAGAGCACAGGACAAAATCGATTTAAAAAAAATCGAGAGTGATTTTTGGTCCGCTAAAGATACAGACTTTTCGGTGATTCAAAATCGGGCTTTCCCGAAAGAAGGGCGTTTCTATACTAATCTTGCGACGGGAATCTTGGTGAATGATCCTTTCACCACTGGTAACATTCAGCGCTTGGCCTTGGGTTACTATTTTTCGGAGCGTTGGGGTATAGAGTTAGGGCACGAGCTTGTGAACGCACAAGATAGTAAAAGCACTCAGTATTTAAAATCTAAAAACGCCTTTCCGAATTATAATTTTTTAAACTCTTACACTTATGTTTCAGCTTCTTGGGTCCCATTCTACGCTAAAATGAGTCTGTTGGATCGAAAGATTTTATACTACGATATGCAGCTTAATTTTGGTGTGGGGCAAAAAGCCTATACTGCCTATATACGCGACGAACCCGGTTTATCTTTTCAAAGTTTTGGTTACCACTTGGATGTTGTGCAAAATTTCTTTTTCACTAGACATTGGTCGTTTCGTTTAGATCTTCGCAATCAGTGGGCCTCGCAGAACTTTTATTATTCCGATGGATCTCAAAAAAAGCAGAAAGAAAGCTCTAGCTTAGTCAACGATACATCTTTGCTCATTGGGCTGACCTATTTCTTTTAGGCGGGGTAACTGCGGAGGCATATCATGAAGCATAAGTTGAGCCATCAAAGAAGACGAAAGGTCACGCAAGGCAATGGGCCGAGTGAGCGGCTTGCCTCTCTCATGGCGGGTCTGCTGTGGGCTCTGCCTTATGTGTTACTTGGCTTCTTTTCTGAGGCTAGTGAGCGTTGGATGCCGTGGTCTGAGCCGGTGTTTAAGCCCCAAGCGATGGAGTCTATAAATCGATCAAGGCCAAGGCCTCCGCAAGTGAATTGGCCGATGATTAAAGAACAAAACATACCCCTGATCCCGCATATAGAGGATACGAAAATCAGCGTGGCCCCACGGTGGTCGTCTAAAGCTCCCAAAGCACTGGAGTTTCAGCCCACATTCTCTGCGGTTCAGTTACCGTCTTGGAGTCAACCCATCGAAAACACTCTCAAGTCCATATCGCCTCGGGAGTACAGAGAAATTCAAGCGCAGATCTATTTAGAGAAAAAGCAGTACGAATTGGCATTGGGGCTATATCTAGAATTGTTGGATGAAGCGAGAAAAGTAAAGAATGCTAGCTTGGTAGCTAATTATTTACGATCGCTTGTGCGTCTGGCGGAGGAATTGAATCTTTATTCGGATTTGCGCCGGTGGGGTTTAGAGCTGGGCGAGTGGAAAGAGTATAAAGTAGAGGCCTATCAGCTCTTAGGTCAGAAAATCCGCCACTACGATGAAGAATTAGCCGGGAAATTGATGAAATGGGAAGAGGATTTGAGTTTGAAGTCTCCCGATAGGCCCCCTCAGTTCGCCTTGCTAGTGGCACGTCTTTTAGAGCAGAGGGGGCAATTGAGAGAGGCTTTAGCCACTCTCGAACGTGATGAGCTGGAACATCCTGAGTTGGAGGCAAAGACTGTACTGTTTAAGTCTGTCCTTTATTACCGCTTGGGGGAAGTGGATAAAAGCATAGAGTATCTGTTGAGCCGAAAGGCTCGGGTGACCAAACAGTGGCCGCGCCTGTGGCAGAATGAGTGGCGACTCCTGTTGGGGCGGCTCTATTTCCAGAAAGGTCAATATCAACAGGCACGCCAAGAGTTTTCTCAAGTTGATCAAGATTACGTCGAGTGGTTACCTGCTCAGGTTGAAGGAGCTTGGGCACAAATCTTGGCGGGTGATTATGAAGGAGCTGCGGGTAACATGTATAGTTTACATATAGACTATTTCAAAAATCGCTTCATCCCCGACAGCTACATGGCCCGTGCGGTCAGTTACCTGGGGCTTTGCCAATATGGTGATGCCTTGATGGTGACTCAAGATTTCAAAAACAATTATATGCCATTGGTGCAAAAAACTTCTGAGATCAATCTGAACTGGGGGCCTGAGGCCTATGTCGATTTGATGAAAGAGGCCAGCCAGGTCTCAGCGCAGCCCCCAAAAGATTTGAAGGGCATTCCGTGGGCTTGGGTTCGGTATTTGAGTCGAGATCCGGTGTTTGTTCGAGAGCAAAGTGTGATCAATGACTTGGAAGACGAAATTCAGGCTTATAACCGCTACACTCTACGTATTCTGAATAAAGAAAAGGCTTTGATGCAACAAAAGTCCGAACTGATGGCAAAAGCCAAGACGGAGCTGAGTGGTGAGGAGCTTGAAGCTGTGACTGTGAAGTTACATATCATCAAACGATCGCGGGAAGCCGTGCGGGGCTTACGTGCTCAGGGATTGGTGCGCATTGAGCCTCTGAAAGAGGCGCACAAACGCTTAGCAGGTTTGGCTTTGAAATCTCGCCTGAATCATGCCCACAAAAGGATTTTAGCGGCTTTAGATCAGGTTGATGTACTACAGTATGAAATCTACGCCGGAGCGGGTGAGCATTTACGTAAATGGCTGGCGGAGCAAGGCATTCAGCCTAGCGAAGGAAAAAGTGGAGTGAGTTCAAAAACCCAGCGTGATCCCACGCAAGTTCAGTGGGAGTATCGTGGTGAGATTTGGAAGGATGAAATTGGTCATTTGCGTTCATCCTTGAAAAATATGTGTCAAGAATAGAGGAGGATTTATGTGGGTAACCGTCTTTATGTTGATCTCACAAGTTTGGGCGGCTGACATGAGTGACGTGGAGAAAAATGCCCGTGATGCCGAGGCTAACCTCAAGTTATGGCAAGAGAACCTTAAGGTGAGTGAAGAAAGCCTTAAGAAAATTGATAAGGCGCTAGAAGAGAATCGCAAAGCTCAGCAAAAGTGGAAGCAGGATTGGGATCAATGGCAAAAGCAAGAGCAGGAATTACTTCTGCAAGAAAAACAGTTTTTAGCTGATTGGGACAAGCAAAAAGCGGAGCTTAAGAAAGATCAGGAATTGATTCGTGAGCTGGAAAATCGGCTAAAAGACTTACGCCAAGTGTATGAAAAAAGACAGGAGTCGCTGGCTCAGGCTGAAAAAGAGTGGAAGCGTTGGCAAGAGGAAAAAAAGCCATTTCAAGAGTTGAAAGCACAAGCTTTACGGCAAGGCCAGCTGTGGAATGATGAGGAGAGGCAAATTGTGGAGGCAGGAAAAGACTGGCAGCAAAAACAACGAGAAGCGAGTCAAAATGTTGATAAATGGAAAAAACTTTCTGAGTACCACAATAAAGTGCTACGCAGTTATCGTGGTTTAGCTGAAAGCCGATAAGCCAGCTGACCAATTTGGTCTTGGAGTTGTTCTAATTGAGTCTTGCTAGCTTCGAGTTTTGGCCCCAGCTCAACTGTCAACACGGGAATATTCCTTTCGTGCCAGTAATAGCGTCCCATGGAGCCTGGGTAATGGCCCAAGCGGCGCCAGGGTAGCAGGATCGAAATGGGTGAAACTGAGTTGGGCCCGTCAAAGTCCAAAACCTTGAGAGGGGTGTGAATAGATACGATAAGGTGAGGTTTGGCCTCATTGATTAAGCGAATCAGGCATTGGGTTTCCGGCTCGCTTCCTGCTTGAGTCCCGGGGTAGCGTCGAGGGATTTTGCCCCCCTGTTCCCATTGTTTTAGTGCTAGCTCATCCCAATCCTTCGTGGGAAAGTTGCGATTTAAATCAACGCCGCGAGAGTTGGTTCGAGTTTTTTTTTGGTAACCATCGGGATTGGTAACCAGCACGAAGATCCACCGGTTCCTAACATCTTGGGCTTTGAATAGTCGTTCAAGCCAACGTAAGTTAAGCTCTAGGCTAGGCTCTTCATCACCATGAATGAGGGAAAGAGACATGATGGTGCGTGCCTGTGTGGCGAATCGTTGAGCCGGCTCGATGTTAAAAGAATAGATCGGGAGATGCTCTTGACTGAGACAGAGCTCTGATACTTGGGCCTTC
>CAZZMS010000136.1:0-26921 GCA_964655485.1 uncultured Pseudobdellovibrionaceae bacterium
TTTCTCCACATAGTCGAAAGCACCTAGTGCTAAGGCTTGAGCCCCCGGACCAGCGGGATCAGCGCGATCAATAGCCGAGACGATTAAGATGGGTCGACTGCGATCTTTCCACTCCTTGAGAAAGCCCACCCCATCCAATTCCGGCATGTGAATATCAAGAGTAATCATGTTCACTTCAGGGTGACCCTTAAGATAATCAATAGCCTCTTTGCCGTTGGCAGCCCAATGACAAATTTCAAAACCCTGATCGCGAGTTAAAATCTTTTTCATCAAAGCTAAGATGGTTTTTGAATCATCCACCACAAGAACTTGAAAGGGCTTCTTAGTCACCCCTTCGGATTTCGTCACTCCTCCAGAGCTTGGCGAGGCTGCGCCTTCGATTGGATCTCGGTAATGGGCGTGCCGATAGATAGATCCCCCAAGCGACCTCACCGGAAGACCACGAATATGACTTAGAGATTCCGAAACACCTAAAATCAAAAAGCCAAAGGGTTCCAAATGATCTAAGAATTTTTTGGTAATCTTTTCGATATCTTGAGCCTGAAAGTAAATAAATACGTTTCGACAAAAAATGATATGAAATTTCTTATCTTTTAAAAAATCATCGAGCTCTAGTAAGTTGACTTTCGCCCACTTCAAGTTTTTTTTCAGCTCAAAGGATGCTTTAAGCGTTTTTGCATCTTTTGTACAAGGCTGCCACCATGAGCTCAAAAAAACTTGCGGAACAACCTTGAGCTCATCCCTAGAATAACGTCCCTCTTGTGCAACCAAGATAGACTCTCCGTCAATGTCGGTGCCCCAGATTTCATAAGTAAAATCAGGAGCGATTTTTTTTAAATGATATTCCAAAAACATGGCTAGGCTATAAACCTCCTGGCCTCGCGAAGCAGCAGCACTCCAAACTTTAATTTTCTTTTCGCCTTTTTTGCGAAGCTCCTCCACAAGCTGAACTAGACCTTTATCTCGTAAAAACTCAAAATGATTAAATTCACGGAAGAAAAACGTATGATGGGTGGTGAGTAACCCAATTAAATAATCAAGCTCTTTATCTTGATGTTGTCTGAAGTATTGCTCATAACCAACCAAATCTTGGTAACCCAATGTGAGGGCACGAGACTTTAAGCGATTTTCTACCATAGATAGTTGCTTATCGCCTATCACATTGCCAGTCTTTTTCTGAATCCAAGAGCCGATTTCTTTAATAAAAGGGGTCATCTATGCCGCCTTTTTTGACGATTGTCCTTGCTGCGCTTGACTCATCAACGACTTATCATCAAGAGATAAAGCTTTGGCGATATCAATGACCAAAATCAGTCCTTGCTCCTTGCGAATCACTCCGGTCACAGCTTGAGACGCCTTGGAGTTTTCCATATGAGGCTTTTCTAAAACCTCCTCTTGGTTCAAAGTCATAACGGCATTCACACAATCCACTACACAACCCAAGCGGAGATGACCTATTTCCACAATCACCACGGCTTGTTCTTCACTGGGTTGAGGCTTTATACCTAATTTTGTGCGAAGATCCATCACAGTTATCACATTACCCCGAAGATTCATCATGCCCAAGAAGTAAGGCGGCATCTGGGGAATCGGAGTGAGCTCGGGGACGCCGATCACCTCTTTCACAGTTAGTAACGGAATTGCAAATTCTTCTTTCCCCAGGTTAAAGCATAGGTAACGTTGCTGTGTGCTCATACGGCCTCCGAAAATAAGGGTTTAGTTTTTTGCAGCTTTCTTTTGATAATTTCCTGGGGTTCGATAATAAATGCGGGTCGCCCATCACCCAGTATGGTAACACCAGAAACCCCGTGAACCCCCTGCAACTCCGGCGTAAGTTGTTTAATCACTACCTGCCCTTGGCCAAGAATATCTTCAACGATCAAGGCGAAAGGCTTGCGAGAGGAACGATTTACAATAGCGATCATCTCTTCGGTGGGTTTGCCCGAAGTGGCCAATCCAAAAAAATCACCCAGTCTGTAAATGGGCATGGGCTCACCCCGCAGGGTGAGAACATCCCCCAGCTCTGTGGTCTGAGAAACCAGTCGCGAATCTACCTTCAAGGTTTCATACACATGGTTGACGGGAATCACAAATCGATGACTTCCGTACACAGAAATCATGGCATCAATAATGGCCAAGGTGAGGGGCAGCGAGATGATAAACTTGGTTCCTTTTCCAAGCTGAGAATCGATACTGATGTCTCCACCAATTTCTGATATGTTTGTACGCACAACATCCATACCCACACCCCGACCCGAAATGTCAGTCACTTGATCTTTTGTGGAAAACCCTGGAGCGAAAATTAGCTGATAAGCTTCAGTGTCACTTAAAGTCACACCACTTTTTAAAATTCCTTTTTCGATAGCCTTCTTCTTAAGCTTCTCCGGATCCAGACCATTACCATCATCTTCAATCTCAATCATTAAGCGGCCAGATTTATGATAGGCGCGCAGCACCACCCGTCCTGAGCGAGGCTTCCCACGCTCTTTTCGGATCTCGGGCCTTTCTATCCCGTGATCAGCCGCATTGCGCACCAAGTGTACCAAGGGGTCGGTTATCCGCTCGAGTACGGTTTTATCTAACTCGGTCTCCTCCCCTTCGAGTTCAATTTCTATTTCTTTTTCTAAAACGCGAGCTGTATCACGAACGATACGCACCATTTTTTGAAAAGTGGGTTTGATGGGAACCATCCTAAGCCCCATAGCCAGATCCTGAATTTCTTTGCTGACTTTTGTGAGTTGGTTTAACGAACGATGCACAATAGGCAAATCGACTCCGGACAGTTGCTCGCGCAATACGCTTTGTAAAATCACCATCTCACCCACGAAATTTATGAGTTGCTCAACTTTACTTAGGCTCACACGAATACTTTGATCGGTAGCGCCCCCTGGACTTTTATGGCCCCCACTCGAAGAGGGGGGCTGAGCAGAATCTTGGGTGGCTGCCCCAACCATTACATTTTGCGCGGGAGGCGTTGGCATAGGTACGACATTGGACGGCTCCTGCTCGGTTGGACAAACAGAACTTGATGAGGAAGAGAAATCTTGTTCAGAAGATGCTGTTTCCACCTTTTCTACTTCAAGGGGAGTATCTCGTGTTGCTTCGTTAAGCAGCCCATCCTCCTGTGAATGAGTTACTTCCTCAATTTGATGTGCTACTGGAGAGTCACTTTCTAATATGGGTTCGTTCACCAAATTAGAATGGGTAGAAATATCTTGGGAAGGATCATAATTTTGTATCAAGGACAACACTTGGGAAGAATCTATTGATGCGTTGAGATCCGCTTGATAGGCTTCCACCATGCTGCGCAGGTGATCAGTCGCTTGAAGCATCACATTGATTACCTGAGGCGTTACCGACATTTCACCGTTTTTAGCTTTTAAAATAAAACTTTCAAAGGCATGAGTGAAATCTCCCATGTGATCAAAACCCACAGCGCGCGAGGAGCCTTTCAAATTATGCGCCAGTCGAAAAATTTTATTGATAGTCTCTATGTTGTTAGGATCTTTTTCCAACTCAAGAAAGCTTTGCTCGACCTCGCTTAGTCCCTGAGCCGCTTCTTCTAAAAAACCTTGTTTCAGTTCAATTTCGAAATCTTCCATGCCCTCTCCCTATTGATGAGCTGTACATCGACAATGTGTGTAACGGCATTCTTTCCAAAAGGGACACGGACCTTAATCGAGTC
Organism: uncultured Pseudobdellovibrionaceae bacterium; assembly: GCA_964655485.1. Classification (GTDB taxonomy): domain Bacteria; phylum Bdellovibrionota; class Bdellovibrionia; order Bdellovibrionales; family Bdellovibrionaceae; genus JANWYU01. The sequence continues at coordinate 3,686 of CAZZMS010000136.1, forward strand.
TTAACTTAACCGCTTATTAAGCTTGGTGGGTCTAAAGAGCCAGAAAGGAGCTAGGTCCATGAAAGCACATCCCTTTACTTCAGAGTTTCTAGAAGCCATGCGATTTCACCTCGTCGAGCTAAGAGGAGAGCTCCTCAACCAAAGTCTGCGCTTGCAACAAGATCTCAGGGAGCGAGACAATTTCTCTAGTGATGAAGCAGAACAATCTTCGCAAATGAGTCAAGAATATCAGCTTTACATCACACAAAAACGCATACGCCAACTGTTACTAGAAGTTGATTCTGCTCTCGCCCGCTTGGAGTCCGGTAACTTTGGATTTTGCGAAGAAACGGGAGAGCCCATCGAAATCGAAAGACTTCTTTTGATGCCCTACACTAGACTCAGTGCGGAAGGCGCTGAAATCAGAGACACAGCGCAGAAGCGGCTTTTGGGTTAGTGCATAATTCAAAAAATCCATGTGACAAAACCGAAAGGAGATCGTTAAGAGAGTGTCCACGATAAGGGGATGCTTATGAAACACAGTGAACTAGAGCAGCTACAATCCCAGCTCATAGAAATGAAAGAACAGCTCTTATCGAAAACTTTTGAGTTTCGCCGCACACATCTCGAGCATCATGAGAGTGGTCAAGACGAAGTAGAAATTAGCCATCAGGACGTAAGCACAAATCTCGCTATTGAGCTTCAAGAAAGAGATCGACTCACTCTTATTCGGATTGAACGGGCTCTTGAAAAAATCAAGTTAGGGCAGTTCGGCCTCTGCGAGGCCTGTGGTGGACCTATACAACCTGCACGACTCAAGATTCAGCCTCTAGCGCGTCTCTGCGTGGACTGTATGCACGATTATGAGGCCGCACCAAGTCCCCTGCAGTAAAGCACGAATAACATCATGATGGTCAGGCTATTTATTACCAAAAACAAGGTTACTTGTCCCCTATGACGAGAACGCGGCTCCAAGACGCTAGTTAGAAATTCCTTTTAACCTCTATTTCTGCCCCGTTAGTAAGCTGAATACGCTCGGCCCATTCGTCCTGCTTAGCGAGGATTACCGCTCCGTTATTGAGTTGAATTTGCTCCCAACCGACCAAGACGTGCTCGCCAAGTTCTGGCTCTTCCGACTTACTTGCAAGATCTTTATTACGCAAGTCGTTGATCGTGGCCTCAATAGAGCAGGCGCTCATAAAAGCGCTTATAGCCGTAGCTCCGAATATAAAAACATTGCGACTCCACACCTGAAAAATTTTGTGCATGAAAACTGCTCCTTTCATCTTTGAATCCCTCCAAACAAATTGCTCCTCAGTGTTTTTATCTTATCACGAACAGCGCTTGGCCAAAGCTTAAATGATTAGTTGTCTCAGTTTGAAACCCTGAAAGCTCCATACTAAAATCAACAATAGCTTCCAGTTTAGATCCTCTTGTATAAAGCTTATACACTTCGTGAACCTTATATCTCGAGCTCCACAGGCCTGAAACTTGCGAGTAAGGGATTGGAGGCTTTTATGAAAACTTCAGGCTTAACTACAACATTAGGTCTCATCATCACCGCTTTGAGTTTTTCGTTGATGAGTAGCTGCGGCTCCTCGGGGGGATCTGGCACCACCAGTCCACAAACGCCCAGTAGCCCGGCTACAGTGTTACCGCAAGGACGTAGTGTGGGGTTTTACGCGCAAACATCAAATTTTTATCTTCCTAACTACATAAACAATAATAGTTCTTTGCAAGTTCAAAGTGGAATGTATCAAGTATTGAAAGAGGCCATGGGTGTATGCGACCGAGAACATATCTCCGGAGGTCTTGCTAGCTGCAACACGTGGATGAGTGGAGCCTTCGATTTGGTCCTTTATGCCGAGGGGGGACACACAAGCCATTCAGTAAAACTCATCATTCGTTCCTTGCCAGGAAGCCAGCTCGGCGGTTACGGTTGGTATTCTTATTCTTTACCCGATTTCGGCCAATTTATTGGTTGTATGCTGGGTATCTGCTACAGTAACCCCTCTGGCGTATTCAACCCATTAGTTTTGGAGGCCAGTATATGGCCCATAAATAACTCTCAAGGTTTTGAAAGTCGTGCGTATGGACCCCGTATTAGCCGTGCTTATAACAAATTATTTCAACTACAAGTCGCTCAAGGAAAGTTAGAAGATCAAGCTTGGAATTTCAATCTCATCTATAATGGAGTATCCGCCGCACAAGGACGGGCCGTCCGCTGTCAAAGCCAATTCTGCGGCATGGATTCGAGCTATTTCAGAACGAACTACTAGTTTAAGACCCTGAAACAGATATTTTTTAAAGAAAAATCTCGAGACGCCACCACATAAAACTATACAAGTTCTAGGAGTATATTTTTTCAATCCTTTAAACGAGTTCCACCTCAACCCAGTCAACTTCAACAGTGATCCAGCGATTACCCTCGGGATCATTTTCTTCTGCGTCACTCAGTTTTTGGTTACCATCATAAAGTGACAAATTCTCATCTCTATACTTGTTGGAGGGAAATATAATCCAATCTGGCCTCGACAAACTCGATTGCAAACTCAACCTCATATGATAAAAGTCAGTGATTAACTTAACCCATGCTAGGCCCAAACCAAAACCCCGCTTAGGATGATCACCATAATTGAATGGTGCTCCAATATGATCTATCACTTCTTTGGGTATAGACGGACCATAATTTATAATTTTGAGACCTTTTGGATGCAAAAGCAAAACAGGCGGTTGCTCTAGGGGACTCGCCGAGTACTTAAACGCATTATCGATAAGATTAAGTAACATTTGCCTAAAAAAAACAGGATGAGCCACAATCTTTATACTCTGCTGTTGATCCTGGTCCGCATGTACCACTAGCCCCTGGGGTTTGTAGCGGTCAGCTAATTCCGCTAACACCTCCCGAACATCAATCACGAACCGTTCTTGATTTTTTGTCATCGTTTGAGCCGCTTCTACCCAGCGCAAAAACGCGCTCACCAAATCCTTTAAGTATTTCACTTCCTGTCGAATGAATACAGCATCAGCTTTAGCCTCATCTAAGACTCTAGCCGCCTCAATTCTCTGACCCCACTGATCGATGAGACTTAAAGGTGTTTTTAACTCATGGGCCAAGCTTGACATCCAGAGCTTGATGTTACCCAAATAAAAGTTCATGTTCTGAAAAAGCATTCTGAGCTCATTGATCACCTCACTCAATTCTGGTGCAGTTACCATGAGATGGCGAAATCTGGGCTCGCTCAAAAAGCTCTCCCACCCTGGACGACCAATAAAGAATCGCATATCTTTGATCGTGCTTTGCAGATCCCGCAAGGGTCTTAATATAAGCCGAAAAAACAGATAGTTTGTTGCCAATATACCTATAAGTGATACGCCCGCTATGGGGAACAACCACTCCTCCATGTACTCATAAAACCAATTTCCACGATAGCTAATAGCTCCAATTTGCAAAAATCGACGCGTTGGCTTTGTCCCCTTTCCTTTGGGTAACTCTAAAACAAGGCTTCTTAAGTTGGCTCCGGGAGGTTCCTCAAGCGCAAAAGATGACCAACCCAATTTCAAGCGAGCGGCCCCCTGCCAGTGAACCCCCGCTGAGTAAAGTAACTTTTTATCCTGATTATAAACACGAATACTCAAAGGTAGCGGGGCACCACCTAAAACTTGTTCAATGGTATCCTGAGCGCGATCAAAGTCCTCTAAATCTTCTGCATTCAAATCAGAACGTAACAATAAGGTCGCTGCGGTCTCCAATTGATTATCTAAGGCCTCCAGCTGAGCTTTGTAATAAAAATAGGATTGAATTCCTGTAACAATCAGAACGACGCTCAAGAAAAAAACAAGGAAAAACCAAATAATTTTATTCTTCAAGCCAGTACCCCAAGCCGCGTTGACTAGAAATTTTAAGCCTCGCTCCCGCTCCCTGGAGTTTTTTTCTAAGATTTTTCAATGTCACCTCGACGACGTTACTTTCGATTTCCAATTGGTTGGGCCAAACCAAGTCCAACAATTGATAACGGTTATAAATGCGTCCCGGATGTTTCATTAAATGGTAAAGCAGCCAATATTCTTTATTAGACAATGGTAACAGCTTACCATCCACCCACACCCGATGAGAAAAGGCCTCTAACTTGATATTGGCCTGATTCAAAAAAAGGGACCTCGCCACATCATCCGTACTTTTAAGCAGCTTTCTAATACGCGCTAAAGGCTCAATGAGACTAAAGGGTTTACTCAGATAATCGTCCGCACCTAAATCCAAGGCCTGAGCCTTTTCCTGGGGATTATCAATCGCAGACAAAAACAAAATACGTGATTTAGGAGCCACCTGTTTGAAGCGAGGCAAATGATCCAATAAGTCTTCTCGCCCCACCCGGCGATCCAAGATCAAAATCTGATGTTCATCAGGAGATAAGAGGGCTTCAAGCTCTTGCCTTTGACTACAGCTCATCACCGGCCAATTTTCCGCCCTGATGGCATCCTCCAAGAACTGACGAAGCCTAGGCTCATCCTCACAAATCAAAACCCGCATGCAAAAAAAATAACACCTTGCTCGAAGGGAGCAAGGTGTTATTGCGAAGGTCAAAAGAGAGGAAATTACTTAGTTTTCTTCTCTTTAGACTTGATGCAAGCCTCAAGCTCAGCACCAGCCATGCCGGGCTTTTCTTTCAAGCAAGCATCTTTAGCGGCAGAAGCCGTCATGGTATGAGCTTCAGCGGCAGGAGTTGTGGTGTTTGCTGCAGGAGCAGCCGCAGCAGGCTTGTTAGCAGCGGGAGCAGTACCGCCATGGTTTGTTGCAAAAGCAGATGCGCTGATTGTTAAAGCAGCGGCAAGTACGAGTGATTTCATGGTATTCTCCTTTTGTTTTGGTTATTTGTTAGCTCTACTGGCTAACACCCCTATTTAAGTTCCATGACCGTGAACTGAGCATGATTTAAAAATGAAAAAAAATTCATCATCCTAACGCATAGCCCAAAGCTGTTTTAAAATTTGAAAACCATTATAAGCAGCACCCTTGCGCAAATTATCGGAAAGACTCCAAAAAATCCACTGCTGAGGGTCATCAAGATCGGCATGGACCCGCCCGACCACGACATCATTACGCCCGCTAACTTCCCGTGGTGTAAGCCCTTGGTCCAGTTGGGAGCCGTCATGGGGGATCCAGCTTAATCCAGGAGCTCCTCTTAAGGACTGGGCGATCTCCGACTCCACAACCCTTCGACCAAACCGAACCCACGTCACCTCACTATGCGCGTTGATAACTGGCACACGCACACAAAAGGCTGAAATTTTTAAATCAAAACGACCCAGAATCTTTTTGGTCTCTTTGATAATTTTCATCTCCTCACTACTGAAACCTTGGGCATCCAAAGCTCCGATCTGTGGCACAACATTATAAGCGAGGGAACGAGCGAAATGCTGCGAAGATAAATCTTTCTTACGATAGTGACTAGGACGAGAATGCGTTTTCAGCTCTTCGAGGGCATCTCGACCCGCACCGCTGGCAGCTTGATAACTCGCCACATGAACTTGCTCAATCGGTAACTCTTTTAGCGCATTCAAAACCACAGCTAATTGAATCGTCGTACAGTTCGGGTTAGCAATAATTTGTGGCTTATTCAAACGCTGAAGTACATGTGCATTGACCTCTGGTACAACTAAGCTTACGTCAGGATGCATGCGAAAGGTAGCTGAGTTATCAATAACCCATACCCCCTTTTTTGCTGCCTGTGGTGCCCAAGTAGCACTTAAATCATCCCCTCCAGAAAAAAACAAAACATCAAGCCCATCAAAGGCCTCCTCGTGCAGGCCACCCACACGCAACTTACGTCCTCGCCACAGGAGCCTGCGGCCATGACTCGCTTGGCTGGCAAATAATCGTAGTTCAGAAATTTCAAAATCAGTTTGTTCAGCGAGCACACGCAAAAATGTCTTACCCACCAACCCGGTAGCACCCACAAGACCAATACGTAGCCCCGAATGAGATTTAGATTTATTCATAGTCCACTCCCCGCCATGGGCTCCTCATTTATTGCCCATGGAATTTTCTTATACCATAGACAGCTTAAAGCAAGCGCAAGAAAAGACCCTTGAAATGGCTTGCTTACTGATTCTCGATTCCTTGAGTCTTCGCCTCTCGATCAGATTTAGAACAGGGCTATTTTCGCTTCATATAGACCCAATACTCTTGACTGCCCTCAGCTCCACAAATGCGACTTGGAAAAAAATCTACAAGATTCCACTCTAGCCCCTCGAGAATGTCCACAGCCAATTGCCGACACATTTCCGCGAGCTTCGGATCAGAGAAATCAATACGACCTTTGGCGTAATGAGCCTGAATCTTTCGCTGATACTGCGGCTTGAGTAACAACAAAATCGACCGCGGAAGCCACGCTAGGATGTGGGGAAGGAGTTCAGCCATCTCTACTTGCGAAACATCAGCGACAATCAAATCAACAGATTCTCCGAGAATAGAGATCAGCTGGTCGCGCCTCACATCAAACACTGAAGTTCTCTCCAAACAAATGACTCGAGGATCTTGTTTTAACTTAGGATGAAGCTGATCAAAGCCCACCTCAATTCCCAAGACCTTCTTGGCTCCTTGATGCAAACAAAAATCCGTGAAGCCCCCTGTACTTTGCCCTACATCGACAATCGTTTTATCCTTCATCTCGAGGGCTGTGTGTTCAATCGCTGAAGCCAGCTTTAAAGCTCCGCGACTTACATAAAGATTGAGATCCTGCGATAAAAGCTCATAGCTTAGCTCCCCAACTCCCTCGGGGACTTGCCAGGATTTATCAAAAACCACCCACTCACGCTCGTGGCCTCGCACCCGCACACCATATCTTTCGATAATTTCTGCTGCTTTCGTTCGCGAGGACGCCAAACCTTTTGTCACTAGGAGTTTATCTAACCGATCCCGCATGAAAAAAACAAAGAATCCAAAGGCCTATCCATTCATTTGCGCTCTTTGCTGAGTGACCAAATCCCGCAAAGACGGCGACTCCACAATGTGACCCACTAAGTCATATTCCATGGCTTGAGTGATCTCGACAGTGACAAAATCCCCGGGAGATGCTTGCCCATCGTTGATCAAAACTACGCCATCGATGTCGGGAGCCTGTCCTTGGTAACGACCTTGTAGTAACAAGTCAGTCTCCTCAGAATATCCTTCCACCAGAACTTCCATTCGCCGCCCTATCCACTCTTCATTCTTTTGACGACTAATTTTTTGTTGCAAGGCCATCAAAGTCTTGTGGCGCTTGGCTTTGGTTTTGGCATCGATTTGATCTGTTCTTCTTCCACCGGGAGTATTTTCCTCAGGAGAGTACTCGAAACAACCTACTCGATCAAACTCTTGCTCAGCCACAAAATCTAAAAGCTCATGAAAATGCTCTTCGGTTTCTCCCGGGTAGCCCACAATAAATTGAGTGCGTATCGTCGCTTCTGGAATCTCTTGGCGAATCATGGCTAAAACATTTTCAATCTCTTTGCGAGTCATTTTACGATTCATCGCCTTTAACATTTCATCATTAATGTGCTGCAAAGGCATATCAAAGTACTTACAGATTTTTTTGGAGTTTTTAATAATCGAGATCATTTCCGGAGTAATTCCATCGGGATATAAATACATCAGTCTAATCCAGCGAATTCCATCCACCTCATCGAGGGCCCTGAGCAAGGACTCTGGACTTTCGATCGCACCGGGATCTTTACGCCGCAAATCCCAGCCATAATCGGTGAAATCATGCGACACGATAATCAACTCTTTGACTCCACTGGCAGCAAGTAAACGGGCTTCAGCGACCACATTTTTAAGGCTGCGTGATTGCAAGTTCCCTCGGATCAGGGGTATGGCACAAAATGCGCAGCGCTTGAGGCAACCCTCGGAAATTTTTAAGTAGGCTCGGTAACCAGGACTGGAATTGAGTCGAGGAGTATCCTCTTGTTGTAAAAAGGTGGGCAAATGAAAGAAAGTTTTTTGCTCCCCTGGCCGATGCGGTTCTTTCAAAATATCCGCAATTCGTTGAAACTCGCCAGAGCCCACAAAAATATCAGCCTCGGGTAACTCCTTAACCAGCTCATCTTTGTAACGCTGGGCTAAACAACCAGCCACCACAATCCGTTTGACTTGCCCTTCCTCTTTTAATTTGGCCACTTCCAAGATGCGCTCAATGGATTCCTTTTTACTGTCCTCAATAAAGCCGCAGGTATTCACAATGACAGTGTCACTGCCTTCGGCTTCCGCACTAATCGAAAAGCCGTGCTTGGATAAGGTCCCCGCCATGATTTCAGAATCCACCAAATTTTTGGGACAGCCGAGACTGATTAAATGCACTTTTTCCATAGCCTCTCCTTAGGGCCCTCACTGTCACGAATAGCACCCTCGGAGTCAACGCTCTTTTCACTGTCTAAATTGATGACAAGAAAATTTCACCCGCCCATGGGCTAGGTCTGGCTTTGCGGTCTTTCTCAAAGCCAAGCAAAATGAAGAAAACGAGGAGGGATTTTGTTGTCTTTTCTTTTGTTGTTAACTGCGACTCGGGTGAAGAATGACCTAGCAAAAGCCTTGTGGTCGCTTATTTTTGGATTTTTCTTGGTTCCCAATGGAGTCCTTGCCGCTTCCATAAGCCTAAAGGATGAATACGACACCCTGACGCGCTTTCAAGCCATCGTCTTTTGGGGCCTACAAGACAATATGGATGGCATATTCGCAAACCCTCTGTCCCGAACCCTCGCCTCGGAGCTTAGTCAAAATCAACAGCTCACGATCAAAGAGCAAATAAACCCCGCCTTCAATCCATTAAGTTTAGACGCGGAAAAGCGAAAAAAGCTCATTCCCTCAGGATTCGATGGAGCTCTGTGGGGGCAGATCATCAAGTTACCGCAAGTGATTCAAGTGCAATGGTATCTATACGACCGAGAGGGCCGAGTGTTTCTTACTAAGCAAAAAGATGTCAGTTCTGGCCCTACCCAAAGTAACATCTTAGCCAGCCTGCATGAGGGCCTAGGCTCCCTTTTTGCCGAGTTACCTTACCAAGCTCTCGTGATCGGCAAGAAAAATCGTCTCATCACCATAAATGCTGGCGAAGCACAAGGTCTTACAGCAGGACAAGTGCTGGATGTGGTGTGGGTAAGCAGAATCGATCGGCATCCTGTACAGGACTTTGTTACCCATTTTGAACTCATCCCACTAGGCAAGATTCTCATCCAAACGCTTGAGAAAAACATGAGTTTTGGCTCCCTCATAGAAGAACGATTCCCAGGCTGGATTAAGCCTGGCGCCAAAATATGGGCCAAGGCTCCAGCAAAATATCCTCCTTTGACGAGAACATCATCCGGCGCATTGATAGAGAATGGAGCAGAAGGCCCCACTCCTCCCATTCTCATCGGTCAAATCTATGATTCTGTTCATCCAAAAGCGCCAGAATACGGCTGGCTAGCTTTTGAGTTTCTTACAGGGCCCATGGAGGCCAAGCAAACTCAAGTGGGTCGTGGTAACGTTAAGGGAAGTAGTCCTTTTTCTTTAGGCCTTGGGATCCGACATCAGCTGTGGCTTACCACCCACTGGACCTTCGACATCGAAACTCGTGTACGGGCTACCCAACTGGAGCTTAGTGGCCCCAGCACTCAAGGTAGCCTCAATGCCCATGAGCAATGGGGGCAGCTCGGTGTCCATTACAAAATGCCTTTTCAGCTTGATCCTACCGATAGTTATTTCTATGCAGGCCCACGTCTTTCCTTCTTGCAATGGAATGTTGAACAGAATATGAACTCCGATCTCTCAGGACACCAATGGACGGGCCTATCCATGGCTTTAGGATTAAGATATGTCCCGACCATCCCGTGGGCTATTACAGGGTGGATGGAAATCCCTCTTCTCAGTCAATGGCGAGAGCTAGGAGCTGATTCTGGTTCAGTCGGTGCTGCTAGCTTGTGGCGGTTTGGCGTGAAAACCGATTTTTTCATCCAATCTTTACGAAGTGTGTTTGTTCGCTTCGAGCATCAAAGCTTCTCCGGAAGTCTATCAGGAACAGGAAGTCGCCCATTCCCTGCTACGCATTCCTCCGTGCAAACTCATCAACTTAGTGTAGGCTTGAGCCAATACTTTTAATCCTGCTCACTGACTCACGCGAAGAGGTTGCACGTGAAAATACTAGTTACCGGAGGCAGTGGATTTCTTGGTCAACACTTAAGTCACCGCCTCGTAGAGGAGGGGCACCAAGTGACTTGGCTGGTGCGCTCGCAAGACTATCCCGCTCATGATCTTCCCTCTTGGCAAGGGCAGATCAAGCATAGTTTAGGTGATATCTGCTGGGCCGTTGAAAAGTTAATCCCCCTTTTTCGTGGCTATGACCGGGTCTATCATTTGGCTGGCCTGATTGGCTACAAGCGCTCACAGGCCCCCGCCATTTGGGAGGTTAATGTTCAAGGTACAATCCATGTGACCCAAGCTTGTATGGCGGCAGAGGTTCCCGAGCTCGTTTACACATCCTCTGTGGCGGCTATTGGGGCTTCCGTCTCTCCAACAGTTATTCTCAATGAAGAGTCTCCCTTCAATCTCTCTGGGGACGACTTTTCTTATTTCGTAAGCAAACATCAAGCGGAAATTGAACTGACCCGACTTACCCAAAATCATCCTATAAAAACTTACTTTTTAAATCCCAGCACTATTTACGGCGCCCATGATTTTACAAAAGGCTCCCGTGGCACTCAAAAAAAAGTCGCGCTTGGACGCTTCCCTTTCCACACTTCTGGGGGAGTTAACGTCGTCTCTGTCCATGATGTGGTGGAGGCTCTCATTCAAGTCCCTGTTCGCGGACAGAAAAACCGACGCTACATTATTAGTTCGGAGAATATCACCATTCGGGAACTCTTTGACATGATTCGCTCCATAGCCGGGGTATCGCGCCATTCTCTCTTGTTACCCAAACCCATTTTGTATGCCCTGGGATGGATAGGAGATCAATGGGAACAAGTCACAGGACGATCGGTCGGCCTAAGCTTGGCCAACGCCAAAGTGGCTACTTTATACCATTGGTTCGATAACACTCGCGCCCGAACCGAACTCGGTTTAACGTTTCGCCCGGCTCAATCAGCTATCGAAGAGAGTGTTAAGTCTTTACTGGCAAGCTTGTCACGCAGGACATCTTGAGAAAATAAAACTTAAAAGGACTTGCGCTTAAACATCCCTGGTGTAGGGAACTCCATTCAAATGGTAAATGTCTTTAAAACAAAAAGGCCACAATCTTGTGGGCCTTTTTGATAGGTCTAAAATTAAACTGAGTATTAAGTTCAGCGCCTTACTGAGCTTGTCGTTCCACAATGATTTGCAATTCAGCGTGAACGTTTTCGCCTAGTCTTACTGTGGCTTTGTAGTTACCCAGCATGTGAATAGGCTAAAGCTCAACGTCGCGTCGATCAATCGAGTAACCCATTTCTTCAAGCTTGGAAGATACATCGTGGGGTTTGATGGTACCAAAAATCTTTTCACTATTGGGAGCTGTCGCTACCGGAAAGGTCAAAGCCAAACCATTAAGTTTTTCGGCCAAAGCTTTGCGTTCTGCTGCGGCTTTGGCCTTACGAGCAGCAATCACACCTTCTAAATGTTTCCAGTAACGAGCTCGACCCTCACTCGCCATCTCGGCCAAACGACGAGGTATCAAATAGTTACGACCGAATCCATCTTTCACATTGACGATTTCACCAGCTTTCCCCACGTTCTTTACATCTTTACTTAGAATGACTTTCATAACACTCCCTTTCTACGGATCACTGAGACCAAGCAATCCTGTTTAGCTAAAGCGTTTTTTGGTTAGCCAGGTTCGCAGGTCTAACCAGTAATCTGCTAATCCAATAGCCAAGCAGATAAGAAAAAAATACCCCGCCAACAGCACGTATACTAAGATCCTAGGAAAAAGTCCAGCGCGGAATAAAAGAAAACCATATTCCATTACGGCCACACCTTGGTAAAAATAAAAACTTCCAACCACCAAAGCCAAATTCGCTCCTATCATTTTCACTGGCCATGGCCAGGATCGGAAAAAAGCCATGAACACAGAAGCCATGAAAACCCAAATCAACCAATCCGGCCCCCGATAAGATAAAAGCTCGCCCAAAGGTGATATCACCGGATTCTTCTGAGGTTTTGCCAGTACATCTACCTGAGCACTTAAGCTTGGCACAAGAATCGATCCTGTTAAGCCCATAAAGAATAGAAGGGAGGGAGACAGCCATAACACAGAAAAGCCTATGAGCTTTTCCATGTCTTTGAAAGACTCTCCCCAAAACTCAGGTATTCCCTCAAAAATGGAAGCCCCTAACCGCCAGCTTAACAAACCTAACAGCAAAGTGAGGAGAGTGCTCGAAAATGCAGTCACAACGACCACCCGTTTCACCTTCCCCGTCCATCTCAAAGAAAAGAAATTGTATAAGCCCACAATTAACCACGTGTGAAATAACACGAGAGACAAGAGCTCAAGGGGACGGACAAATGACCCCACTCCCCCCAGCAAAACCACAAGCCAATACCAAGACCCCAACTTATAGCGTCGCACATAGTACAGTAGGGGCGTGACCAGATAGGAAAACATGAGACTGGCTAGGATCGCTCCCCCAAGCCATAGCAAAGGTGAAAGTTTTTGACTCCAAGCTCGCTGATGGATTTCAAGCTCGTGTTTCATGATCCTTAAACCGAAGGCCAGCTCCCAAAGGTGCTGGCATGATACTAAACTAGCCTCGCAGCATTACAGAACTTAATCCCCCATAATGGGATGGAATGATGGCGAAAACAACTCAAAGGCTCTTTTACGCATCCATCGTAGCGGCAGCATTGCGCCGAGCCTGAGCCTTAGCCTCACGCTCCTTTTCGCGTTCAGCAGTTTCCCGTAGGGCCATCTTGAATTTCTCCTCATGTTTTTCCATGGGGATTCTGGCATCTAGTTTCACATGCATAAAGCGCATCACTTGGTCAGAAATCCGCATAACCCGCTCAAGCTCAGTAATGGCAGCTGGCTTAGCCTGGAACATCATATGAAAATAAATACCCTGTTGCTTTTTTTCGATGGGGTTAGCCAACTGACGACGCCCCCAAGTATCAAGAGAGTGAACACGGCCACCATAGCTTTCGATAACCGATTTGTTTCTTTGAAAGATAGCTTTTTGCTGGTCTAAGGTCGCATCAGCATCGAGAATGACAACAACCTCGTAAGAGTTTAATTGATCGGCTTTTCTGGGCAACTTAGCAAAATCCATAACATCTCCTTTTGGTCTAACGGCCCAAAGCTCTCATAATGACTTTGAGCAAGGTGCCTAGTTGATATAGCCTATCCATGTGCCAGACACAACTAAAAATTGGCTCACCACCGACGTGTATTTGGAAATCACCGCAGGGCCATTTGTCGGCCAAAAAAAACAAGCCCGCGAGGGGCTAAGGATTGGGCGAACCCAAGGAGAGTGGGTCATTAAAGACCCTTCTCTCTCGAGCCTACACGCAGAGATTAGGCGTCACGCTCGGGGAGTGCTTATTCTGGCCGATTTGGGCTCTAAGCATCAAATTAATTATCGCGGAGAAAAGGTTCAGAAAGTAGCCCTTTTGCCTGGAATCGAGTTCACCCTAGGACAAACGCATTTTTGTGTTAAAGAGGGACGTCTCCATCACGAGTCAGATCTAGAAACAAGCCCCACTGTAGCCCCACCGCCAAGCACGGAAGCCATGTATAATGAACGACTACTACAGAGAGACGTATGGCGTGGTCAGATGTTAGATCGGGTTGCGAAACATTTAGCGATTAAAGGGCGTAGCAAAAATCGACCTCAGTTCAAGGTCTTTCCTCACCCAGTAGCACTGGAGTGGGTTCAAGGCCTCGAGCTAGGGCGCCAAGAGGTGCTTGGATATGGACCGCGGGCCTTCGGCGATGCAGATCGAGAATTTGTTTTATACGAAAAAAACTCACCCCCTGTGGCGTGGGTGATCGCCCCTCCACCAGAGTCCATACAGGGCCTCTGTCTCATTCAAACTCCCCATCCAACGCTTGTTTTAATCAACGGAAAAAGCCAAAAAGAGTTTCTTGTTACGGACTCAGCTCAAATTGCGTGGGGCGCAAGTTTGATCCTGGTCCGCGCCATCAACTTCGAGGAATAAATGACAACAGGACCACGGGTTACCAAACAAAGTTTTTTTATTCCACTAAGGGATGGCTCCATCCACTATGCCGAGGTGCGCGGCAGCGGAACACCCCCTTTGGTACTTGTTTACGGAATCGCTTGTCAGATGAACCATTGGAACTACCAAATGGCCGAACTCGCCCAAGAGCGTCAAGTAGTTAGTTACGATCTGCGGGGGCATGTGCGCTCGGAAAAAGGTCATGAGTCGGAACTCACCGTCTCAGGCTTAGTGGAAGATCTGCATGAAATCCTGGGCGCTCTATCTATCCATTCAGCCCACTTAGCGGGTCACAGCTTTGGTGTGCCGATTGCCGTCGAGTTCGCAAGCCGATATCCCGATCTCACCCATTCTCTCACTTTGATCAACGGCTTTGTGACCAATCCCATGCAAAATTTTATGGGAATGAATGTTCCTCAAGTATTGTTTCCCTTCCTGCTCGAACTGCAGCAAACAGACCCTGAAGCTTTTAAAAAAATCTGGCAACTTAGTGTCGAAAATCCATTGGCTACCCTGATCGCAGGGCTCACAGGAGGTTTCAATCTTAAAGCTACAGAGCTAAAAGACATTGAAATCTATACCCATGGAGTAGCCACCATGGACACGCATACATTTTTCACTCTCTTTCGAGCCTTGCTGGATTACGATGGTCGCGAGTCCGTAAAAACAATCCGAGCACCCACTTTAGTTATCGGAGGCGAGAAGGATCAAATCACGCCCTTGCGTTACCAAAAAGAGATCTTTGATCTCCTCCCAGAAACAACACCCAAGCGCCTGGTCACCGTTGATTATGGTTCTCATTGTTGCCAATTAGACTTTCCGGATTATGTCAATCTGCTGATGCGTGAGCATTTCCAATGGTCTAGCCAAGCGCAAGCTCGTGTGCTTCGCCCTTGGCATCATGAGTAGACTAGCTCAACACCCAAGGTTTGCCCTCTCTGCCGGATGGTTCTTTCTTCCTTTATGTCCTCTTTGCTCTCGATGGATGAACCCTCTTCGGTTACTTTGTCGATATTGTTACCACCAATTAGGCTTAAGGCCCATCTGGCGCAGCACCGCCGAAATACAGGTTGTCTCCCTCTGGTCTTGGAGTAAGGCTACACATCCTTTTTTCACCCCCCTTTTAGCTCGCCTGAAGTCCTTGAATCATCAAGCCGAAGCCCAGCTCTTCGCAAATGTCCTTTTGTCCCCATTACTCTATGCTCTTTCCCTGCAAAACTTTACTTCTAACGAGAAAAACCCTCCCATTCACTGGGTTCCCATCCCCCACTGGCACCATAAGCGGCAAACTAATCGCTTCCTCACTCAAGCACTGCAAGAGCTTCTTGGGGGAGAGGTTCACGATTGTCTCATTGATTTGTCATCTACTCCGCAAAAAATCCGCTCACGCAAACAAAGAAAAAACCGTCAGTTTGAAGTGCTTACCACAACACAACCCTTTGAGGGACTAGTTATCCTTGTGGACGATGTGATTACCACGGGTAACACCTTAAGTGCCGCCGCCTCGGCCGTTAGGCGGCTGAGCCCACACAGCAAAATACTAGGCTTGACCTTCTTTAGTCGTGAAACAAGCTCGGTTGACAACATCAGATGATGGTTTAGCTTTGAGCTATGATCAAAACTCTTACTCTTCTGTTGCTCAGTTTTTATTTCGTCAAAGTGTCAGCCGCCACCGATGAAAAAAAATTACCTGAGCCTGTCATTCAGGCGGTAGGCTCTCTTTTCTCAAGCGATAAATTATGTGAATTACAATTCAATAAGCAGGTAGACGAAAAACTCACTGGCCTACAAAGTGAAAGTCCGCTGACTCTTTACGTCTGGCAGAATCGTTTGCACTTGGCTCAATGGGACACAAACAGCACAAGCTTTTTTGTTTTCGATGGGAAAAAATCTTGGCTTATCCAGTTACCACAGGCTTTGCCGCAAAAAAAACATATACAGTGGTTTAAAGAGCTGCCGCGCAACGTTTATCATTTGAATCAAGCCAAAGCTCAAATTCTTGATCTCTTTAAAAGGTTGAAAAACATCGGCAAAGAGCTCCCCGTTCATCTTGAGTCGCTAAACGAAGGTAAGATTCTGACTCAGCTCAAACCCCAACCGCCTTATATTCAAGATTTAACTTTAGAGATTCACGGGACCAAGTTGCATCAGGTGTCCTATAAAGACGACCTAGAAAACCGTATTCGACTCATTTTTACAGCCTCTCGCTGTAGGCCGGCGGAAAAGAAAGATCAGCAGTGGTTTCGCTTTCGTCCAAAGAGCGACGAAGCGGTAACTGAGCTTTAAGCTTAACTAACTCATCCTCCAAAACGGAGACCAACATTTTTAAATCAATGACTTCTTTTTTTAACTGCAAAAGCTCTGCAGAAAAACCCAGGGCTGAAGCGGGAGCGTGCGAAACACTCTCCATGTCACCGGAAGCTTGGGAGGGGCGATGCCAGCCCTGGGCTTTGGGTGGGGCTTGATCAAGAAGCATATATCGCCCTTGATCCAGCTTGTATGGCAACTCAGACTTACGAATCTTTCGCCGCAAAGTGCTGATACTGATCTTATACTTCGCCGCGTAGTCCGTAAGACTTAAGTAATGTTCCATAAGGCCATTGCAAACGGACCTTAGACCTTTGTCAAGCCAGATGAGTATCCTAGACCAAGGTCAGGCTACTCACCTGAATAGTCATGTGAATAGTCACCTGATTAGATGGCCCCTTCACTCACTTTTCGCTCCTCGTAAACCACAGCTGAGCGAGCTAACTCCCGATTCAAACTAGCGATAGCTGAAAGCTGAATCCCTTTAGGGCAGGCCGCCTCACAAGCACCTGTACTGGTGCAAGCACCAAATCCTTCTAGGTCATGCTGAGTGACCATGCGCCGAACCCTCTGCTCCCGCTCCACTTGCCCTTGCGGCAAACTGACCAAATGACTGATCTTTGCGGAAGTAAACAGCATCGCCGAAGCGTTCTTACAGCTAGCCACACAGGCCCCACAACCTATACAAGTAGCATTATCGAAAGCCCAATCGGCCTGTGGTTTAGGTACGGGCAAAGAGTTCCCATCAGGTGCCGCACCCGTGTCCACGGAGATGTAACCCCCCGCCTCAATAATACGATCAAAAGCCGTGCGATCTACCATTAAATCCTTGATCACGGGAAAAGCTGAAGCCCGCCAAGGCTCCAGTACCAAAGTCTCTCCATCCTTGAAGTTGCGCATGTGCAGCTGACATACCGTAGTGCGTTTGAGCGGGCCATGGGCACTTCCGTTAATCATAAACCCACAAGAGCCACAAATCCCCTCACGACAATCATGATCAAAAGCTACCGGATCTTTTTTCTCTTTAACGAGTTGCTCATTGAGTTGATCGAGCATCTCCAGAAACGAAGCATGCTCAGAGACATTTTTCACTTCATAGGTTTCAAAATGACCAGCCTCATTTTTATTTTTTTGCCGCCAAACTTTTAGAGTCAGGTTCAAATATCGCTCGCTCATAGTCACCTCTTACGCCACCACTTACTTGTAAGACCGTGTGGAGGGTTTTACATTCTCAAAAACCAACTCTTCCTTATGCCGAATGGGAGCCTGATTGGCGCCCTGCCACTCCCAAGCGGCCACATGACAGAAGTTTTGATCATCCCTCGCCGCCTCACCGTCGGGAGTCTGATACTCCTCGCGAAAATGTCCTCCGCAACTTTCTTTTCGCTCCAGAGCATCACGGCACATGAGCTCGCCCAGCTCTAGGAAATCAGCTACCCGGCCAGCTTTTTCCAATTCGGGATTGACCTCATTGAGCCCCCCAGGCACATACACATCATTCCAAAATTGCTCACGCAGCTTCGGAATTTCGGCGAGGGCTTTCTTGAGGCCTGCTTCGTTTCTGGCCATACCACAGTATTCCCACATGATACGGCCAAGTTTTTTGTGAATGGAATCCACAGAAGAAGAGCCTTTAATCTTAACAAGCCGAGTAAGCTCCTCGCGCACACGATTCTCAGCTTCGGCAAAAGCCTCATGCTGAGGGGAAACTTTCTGAGTATTTAATAAATTCGCCAAATAGTTACCAATCGTATAAGGCAACACAAAAAATCCATCAGCTAAGCCCTGCATCAGCGCAGAGGCCCCCAAGCGATTGGCTCCGTGATCAGAAAAGTTCGCCTCGCCCGCTACAAACAATCCCGGCACTGTACTCATCAGGTGGTAATCTACCCACAAGCCACCCATAGTGTAGTGGGGAGCGGGGTAAATACGCATAGGCACTTCATAGGGGTTCTCTCCGGTAATTTTTTCGTACATCTCAAACAAGTTACCGTAGCGCTCGGCGATCACCTGTTTACCATAGCGCTGAATGGCATCACGAAAATCCAGATAAACAGCCTCTTTGCCACCAACTCCGCGCCCTTCATCCACGCGATATTTCGCCTGACGAGAGGCCACATCGCGGGGGGCTAAGTTACCAAAGCTAGGGTACACTCTCTCTAGGTAGTAATCCCTTTCCTCATCGGGAATTTGGTTGGGGTGACGATGATCTCCCGGCTTCTTGGGCACCCACACACGGCCATCGTTACGTAGGGATTCAGACATCAAGGTTAACTTGCTCTGATTCTCGCCGTGCACAGGAATGCAAGTGGGGTGAATCTGCGTGTAGCAGGGGTTTGCAAAAAACGCACCCCGCTTGTAAGCTCGCCAGGCTGCAGTGACCGCGCAGGCCATGGCGTTGGTTGAGAGAAAAAACACATTGGAATATCCACCAGTGGCTAAAATCACCACATCCGCGCTATGGCGCTCCAGCTCTCCAGTAAGCAGGTTTCGAACAATAATTCCTCTGGCACGCCCATCAACGACGACTAAATCTAGCATTTCTCTGCGGGTAAATAGCTTCACTTGGCCTTTGTCCACTTGACGCATCATGCTTTGGTAAGCACCAAGCAACAGCTGCTGTCCCGTTTGGCCGCGAGCATAAAAGGTTCTTGAAACCTGAGCCCCTCCGAACGAACGGTTGGCCAACAAGCCTCCATACTCGCGCGCAAAAGGGACCCCAATCGCTACGCAGTGATCAATAATAGCAGTAGAAATTTCTGCCAAACGATGGACATTGGCTTCACGCGCTCGAAAATCTCCACCCTTGATGGTATCATAGAATAACCGGTAAACAGAATCCCCATCGTTTTTATAGTTCTTGGCCGCGTTGATACCTCCTTGGGCAGCTACCGAGTGCGCTCGCCTGGGGCTTTCGTGCACACAAAAAGCCTTCACGTTGTACCCCATCTCGCCCAAGCTAGCTGCTGCGCTAGCTCCCGCCAAACCAGTTCCCACCACAATCACATCAAATTTTTTGCGGTTGGCAGGGTTAACCAATTTCATCTCAAACTTATGCTTTTCCCATTTGTCGGCCAAGTCCCCGGCGGGAATTTTTGCGTCCAATTTGTTTGCCATGCGATCTCCCTTGTCAAATCACCCAAAACGATGTTTTTCCCCAGAGTGCTTAGTGAGCTATAAAAATGTAAATCGGCTGAGCTACAAAACCTAATGTGACCAAAAGGGCGTAGGCCATACTTAGTCGGCGAAAAAACTCACGGTTTTTACGATTCATCAAGCCCAAGCTTTGAAATACAGAACCAAAGCCGTGACTCAAGTGCATACCCAGTAACACCAAAGCCAAGAGGTACCAACCTACCGCCAGAGGATTTGAGAAAACCTCTACCACTAAGCGATACAGGTCCCGCATAACCACCCCATTGACCGCTGTCTCATAATAAGTACCAAACTTAAATCCCAAGAGATGTGTAATCAAAAATACCAATATGATTGTACCATGCACGGCCATAGTTCGTGACGCTAAGCTCGGAGCTTTTTCGCCTTGTGGAGACATAGCGTATCGCTGAGGACCGCGCGCCCGGCGGTTCAACCAGGTCAAACGCAAAGCCGTCACAACATGAACGAGAATAGACAGGATCAGTGCTGCTTCGGCTACGTAAATGATGGAACCAGAAGTGAGAAAATGTGCATAACGGTTGTAGGCTTCCGGCCCAACAAATAGTAACAAGTTACCCAACATATGGGCCAACACAAAACCAGACCAGATAAGCCCAGTTACGCCCATCAAAACTTTTTTGCCTGGAGACGAATCGAAATAATTCAAAGAACCTGCTTGAGACATGAGCTCTCTCCTAAAAAGCAAGATTTTACGCTTATTTGCGATGTGTTAATGAAAATGAACCGAAAACGAAAAAGTGTCAACTTTGAAAGTTTTTTTTGTTAAGTCCTATGGCACCTAAGGAGGCTTTATGTCGAAAAAAATTTTTGTCTGTGTCAAACAAGTGCCTGACACCGAAACCCGCTTCAAAATCGATGCTGAAGGGCGCTCATTCGACACTACAGGCGTTAAGTGGATCGTAAATCCTTACGATGAATTTGCCATCGAAGAGGCCTTGAAGATCAAAAGCCAATACTCTGATTATCAAACATTTGTGATCAGTGCAGGCCCCAAGGCCCGCGTTACCGAAGCTTTGCGCACGGCCCTTGCCATGGGTATCGACGAGGCGATCGTCATCGATACACAGGACAAAGCTTGGTCCCATGCCACGATCGCCAAGGCTCTGGCAAAAGTGATCGAGAGCGAAGGGGGGTCCAATATTGTACTCACAGGTAAGCTGGCCATTGACGACAATGCCGGGATCATTCCGCTCTTGCTCGCGCAAACCTTGGGGGTCACCCCGGTAACTCTTGTTACCGAAGCACAGTGGTCAAGCGACCATCTTGTGGCCACCCGGGAGCTTGAGGGCGGAGTGCGCGAGAAAGAACAAGTGCGTTACCCACTGCTTGCCAGCTGCAACAAAGGGTTGAACACGCCTCGTTACCCGAGCCTACCTGGTATCATGAAGGCTAAGAAAAAAACCATCAAAGAATACGACATCACTCAGCTTGGTGTAGAGCTCAAAGAATCTCCGGTCACTCAGCTTATGCCCCCACCCGAACGACCTCAGGCCAAGATCCTGAGTGGAACCATTGATGAACAAGTGAAAGAACTTGTTTCTCTGCTGAAAAACGAAGCGAAGGTCCTTTAAGCGTCGCCAGAAACAACCAAGGGGTTATCATGAAAACACTAGTTTGGATTGACATTGAAAAAGGCCAAATAAAAAAAAGCTCTCTCGAACTGATTCGTCTCGCCCAAGAGCGAGGTATGCCTTGGCTTGCCGCCGGGGGCAGCGAACTCACCGAATCTTTATCTCAAGCTCTCGCCTCTTTTGGTGCTGAAAAGTATGTTTTGTTACCTCAGGCCACCGCGCGCTGGATCAGGGCTGCCCAAGGGCTAGTCGAACTAGCGGGGAAAGAGGGTGTTACCGCGATTCTAGCTACCAATCAAAGCTTTACCCGCGATACTTTAGGATTGGTTGCCGCTCAAGTGTCGTGGCCGATTTTTACCGATGTTGTTGCGGTCCAATGGCAAGCTCAAGGCTTACGACTCACTAAACCTCTATTCGCTGGCAAGCTCCTTTCGCAAACCCAGCTTGAGAGCCCTGGTATTATCTTAATGCGCCCCAATCAAGTTCACCAGGCCCCCGAGAGCAAGTCCGGGACGTCGGGTGTGACTATGGTAACCGTAGAGACCAAGACTCACGACCAATATGTGGTTACCTCCCAGGAGCGCGGCGAGCAAAGTGTAGCGGATCTTACTGAGGCGGAACGCATTGTGTCTGGTGGACGTGGTTTAAAAGAAGCCACCAATTATAAACTGATAGAATCTTTAGCCCAAGTTCTTGGCGCTACTCCCGGGGCATCTCGCGCCATTGTGGACGCTGGCTGGGTCGATCACAGTTACCAAGTGGGTCAGACCGGGAAAACCGTAGCGCCCAATCTATACATCGCTGCGGGAATCTCAGGAGCCATTCAGCACCTCGCAGGCATGAGCTCCTCGCGCATTATCGTGGCGATTAACAATGATCCCAATGCGCCCATATTCCAAAAAGCCACCTACGGAATCGTGGGAGATCTGTTTGAAGTGTTACCCAAGTTAGAACAGGCTCTTAGGGAGTCTTTGTAGTCATGAGTCCTTTTTGGGGGGGATTGTTCTTTGACTTGGTAGATGCGCCAAGCGCCCGTTCACTAACGGACTTTTACTATTATGGCCATAATAAGTTCACTTAAAGTCCGAGTGAAATCCATTGTTTTAGCCGGCACAGCTTGGCTCATCTATCAGGCCTTGCGCTCCACTTGGCAAATTCAGGTGATTGAGCCTGCAGAGATGCAGGAATCTATAAGACAGAGGCGAAACATTCTCCTCGCCCATTGGCACGGAGATGAGCTGGCTTTATTATTTCTTATCAAGCGTTACCGGGTGTGTACCATGGTCTCCCTCAGCGAAGATGGCCAAATCATGGCTCGCTTTCTCAAGTGGTTGGGGGGAACGATTGTGCGCGGCTCATCCAGCCGCCAAGGGGCCTTGGGGCTTAAAGCCCTCATTCATCATATGAAAAAGCATCACCTCAACGCGAGCTTTGCTGTGGATGGCCCCAAAGGGCCTATTTACAAAGTGAAACCGGGAATTTTTCAAGCACAACGACTCCTGTCTCAGAACACGCCTATTTTTGTTGCCGGAGTCGCCTGCAACCGTATGTGGCGCTTTCATCGCTCATGGAACAAGGCCATCTTACCTAAGCCTTTTGCTAAGCTTGTAATTCAGTGGACTTACTTCGAGCCATCGATCCCCAAACTCTCTTCGCGCGGCGACTCTCCTTCACTGGAGAGCTATGATCCTCGTGACCCGCAATTAGCGGAGGCTCTCGAGCAAGCCCTCCATAAGTCCAGAGAACAAGCACAAAATACTTTGGCTGGCCTCTCGCTTTAGTGTTACCCTAGGGGCAAAAGGAGTATGCTATGTTACTATCTCTCGTCGTAAGCGCATTCTTTCAGCTACAGGCCTTAGCTCAAAACAAAGACATCCTGGCCACTGTGGGCAACAAAACTATCACAGTGCAGGAGTTCGATGCCAAATACAAAGAGGTGCGCGCTAAGGCGATTAATCCCCCGACACGTGAACAGTTTTTAGAAGATTACATTCGCTACCACATAGGTTTACAAGAAGCTCAGAAAAAAAACTTACAG
>CAZZMS010000137.1:0-13585 GCA_964655485.1 uncultured Pseudobdellovibrionaceae bacterium
GTTTGATGCCCAACCCCAAGCTTGGCACAGTGACCATGAATGTAGCTGAGGCTGTGGCAGCGGAGAAACGTGGGAAGCTTGATTTTCGAAACGACAAGTCAGGGATCCTCCATGGAGTTATCGGTAAAAAATCCATGGGCAAGGACAAGTTGCGTGAAAACTTTCAAGCTTTCATGGACTCTGTGCTTAAAGCAAAACCGTCTACTGCAAAAGGTGCATACTTGCGCAGTGTTACCATATCAGCTTGCCAGGGACCTGGAATTAAGCTTGATGTAAACCAATTTGTACAGTAAAGAATGTGAAGTTTTGTCAGTGACCGTAGGTTAACCTCCAAAAAAAGGTTATTAAATCAAGATTGGGCCTACCGAGACAAACGCTAGAAAATCCGGTAACTATCAGATTTAGGCGTGGTCACTGACATCTTTACCTTCAACTTTAACGGAGGTCGTCATGATCACGCGCGAGAAGAAAGAAGCTCTGATTCAGTCAGTTTCCGAATCAGCGAAAAAGTCCAAGGCGTTTTTCTTGGTCGATTTCAAAGGCCTTTCTGTCGAAAATGTCACAAGCTTGCGAAAAAAGCTTTTCAACTTGGGGGCAGAACTCAAGGTCTCTCGTAACACCTTAGCTAAAATAGCTTTGAAAAAAGCAGGGATTTCGGATCAAGCTTTGGATGCTCAGTTTATCGGTAACAATGCCTTTGTCTTCGCCTATCAAGATCCAGCAGCTGTGGCTAAAGCAGTCTCTGAGTTTGCGAAAGATCAAGAGGCCTTAAAGCTTAAAAGTGGCTTCATGGATGGGCAAGTTCTCGACCAAAAACAGGTGGTTTATTTAGCCTCTCTTCCATCCAAGGAAACCCTGCAAGCCCAGTTGCTTGGGGTCTTGTTGGCGCCTGGGTCTAAACTCGCAAGAACCCTCAACGAGGTTCCTGCCTCTTTGGCTCGCGTATTAAAGGCCCGCTCAGAGCAACAGCAGAACTAAGAAACAAAAACCGAGCTTATTCGATATAAGCCGTTATTAACCAAAAAGAAGGAGGACTATATGTCTTTAACGAACGAACAACTCGTAGAAGAGCTTTCCAAAAAAACCGTTTTGGAAATTGCTGAACTCGTAAAAATGCTCGAAGAGAAGTGGGGTGTTTCTGCCGCTGCTCCAGTGGCTGTTGCTGCTGTAGGCGGTGGTGCCGCTGCTGCTGCTCCTGCTGAGGAAAAAACGGCTTTTGACGTTGTCTTAAAAGATGCAGGCGCTAATAAGATCAACGTGATCAAGGAAGTTCGTGCAATCACCGGTTTAGGTCTTGCTGAAGCTAAAGCCCTTGTTGAAGGTGCACCCAAGACCGTGAAAGAAAGCGTGTCTAAAGAAGACGCCGAAAAGATGAAAAAAGCTCTTGAGGCTGCAGGAGCCAAAGTTGAGCTGAAATAATGGATTGAGTCAGTTATACGTTGCGGGAAAACAGGATGAGCTTTTAGCCGAAAGCTTCATCCTGTTTTTCTTTCTTGCATTTTCAATGCCATCGTGATTATAGTTTGATACTAAAATTGTGGGGTTCCTGGGCTCCTCCGCTCAAAAGCCTAATTGAATTTCTCGACTCAACCGCTATCAGGGAGTAAGCATGAACCAAACTCCGGTCATTGGTGCCAATCTGCGATTAAGAAAGTCCTTCTCAAAAACAAAACAACCTATATCGATTCCCAACCTCATCGAACTTCAACGTCGCTCTTACGATCAGTTTTTACAAATGGATGTTGATCCTGAAAGACGTGCAGATGTGGGTTTGCAGGGGGTTTTCAAATCAGTCTTTCCCATAAGCGATTTTAATGGCACCTCGAGCTTGGAGTTTATCTCTTACTCTTTTGAGCCTCCCAAATACGATGTGGATGAGTGCCGTCAGCGAGGTATGACCTATGAGGCGGCTCTTAAGGTGACTTTGCGTTTAGTGGTTTTTGATGTTGATGAGCAAAGTGAAACGAAAACCATCCGCGATGTAAAAGAGCAAGAGGTCTATCTCGGAACTATCCCTTTGATGACAAAGAATGGCTCTTTCATTGTGAGTGGAGTGGAGCGTGTTGTCGTATCGCAACTTCATCGCTCGCCGGGTGTCTTCTTCGATCATGATGGTGGTAAGGGAAATGCCTCCGGTAAGTTGCTCTACAATGCTCGTATCATTCCGTACCGTGGCTCATGGTTGGATTTTGAGTTTGACCAGAAAGAAATGGTACATGTTCGTATCGATCGTCGTCGTAAGCTTCCTGCTACTGTGTTGCTGAAGGCTCTGGGGTATACCACTGATCAATTGCTTAGCTATTTTTACGATGTTGATGAAATTCAGATCCGTGATGGTGTTTTTTATCGCAAGCTCGATCTTGAGCGTATGGCGGGCCAAAGAGCCGTATCGGACATCCTTGATCCCAAAACAGGTGATGCGATCGTAAAAGCCGGTCGTCGAATTACTCGAGCCGTCGTTAAGAAAATTCAACAGCTTGGACTAGAGGAAGTCCCGGTGAGCTTGGATGACCTAGTCGCTGGGGGCAGGGTGTTAGCTCGCCCGATAATTAATGAAGAAACGGGTGAGATTATTATCGACTCCAACACGGAATTAGATAAGGCCCAAGTTCAACGTATTTTAAGTCTTGGGATTCCGTCGATTTACGTGATTTTCTTCGATGGTTTTACTGTAGGTCCGTATTTGCGCAATACCCTACTCATCGATAAGGTATCCAGCCGCGAAGAGGCTCTAATCAAGATTTTCCAGCATATGCGTCCCGGAGAGCCGGCCTCCATAGAGACTGCAGAGGCCTATTTTAAAAGGTTATTTTTTGATCCTGAAACTTATGACTTATCTGAGGTAGGGCGGATTAAGATCAATCATAAATTTGGCGTATCGGATCAGGAGTGTCCCCCTGAGTATCGTGTATTAACACCCAAAGACATCCTTTCTACTGTAAAATACCTAGTTGATTTAAAAAACGGTAAAGGAATTGTCGATGACATTGACCACTTAGGGAACCGGCGAGTTCGCTCTGTAGGGGAACTTCTCGAGAACCAATTCCGCATTGGGCTCATCCGCATGGAAAGATCCATTCGTGAGCGCATGAGCATGCAAGATATCGAAACCATGATGCCCTACGATCTGGTGAATGCTAAGCCAGTGACAGCTGTGGTCAAAGAGTTTTTTGCCTCGTCTCAGTTATCTCAGTTTATGGATCAAACTAACCCGCTGAGTGAGATCACTCACAAGCGTCGTTTGTCCGCCTTAGGGCCTGGCGGTTTGAATCGTGAGCGTGCTGGCTTTGAGGTTCGGGACGTACATCCTACTCACTACGGACGGATCTGCCCCATCGAGACCCCAGAGGGTGCAAACATTGGTTTGATCTCGTCTCTAGCCACTTATGCAAAAATCAATCAGTACGGGTTTATCGAGACACCTTATCGTAAGGTTGAAAACGGTAAACCCACCGAAGAGATCAAATATCATTCCGCCTTGGAAGAAGCGGGCCAATTGATTGCTCCTGCTCCAAGGGATATGCAGGAATTCGTAAAACAAGACTCTCGTGTGATTTGTCGTCGGGATGGGGATTATATCCTATCTGAGAAGGATCAAGTTTCCTTGATGGACGTTTCTCCGGCACAGTTGGTGTCCATCGCGGCAAGTCTGATTCCTTTCCTTGAGCACGACGATGCCAACCGGGCGTTGATGGGATCTAACATGCAACGTCAGGCGGTGCCTCTAATCAAGACTCGTGCTCCTTTGGTGGGTACAGGGGTGGAGCGTTTAGTTACTCGCGACTCAGGAACCAGTGTTGTGGCTTTGAATGATGGCATTGTCGAAGAAGTTGATGCTTCACGCGTAGTGGTACGACGTTTGGCCAAAGGCGGAGAGCTCGGTGCCAACGTGGATATCTACAATCTCGTTAAGTATCAGCGCACCAATCAGAACACGTGTTTCAACCAAAAGCCTATCGTGCGTAAGGGTGACTTAGTTCGTCGGGGTGATATTATCGCTGATGGTCCTTCTGCTGAGCTGGGAGAGTTAGCACTCGGCCAAAATGTTATCGTAGCCTTCATGCCTTGGATGGGTTACAACTTCGAGGACTCCATTCTTATCTCTGAACGCCTGATTACTGATGATGTTTATACATCCATCCATATTGAGGAGTTCGAGTGTCTGGCGCGTGATACTAAGTTGGGTAAGGAAGAAATCACTCGCGATATTCCCAACATCGGCGAGGAGGCGCTGAAGGATCTTGATGCCTCTGGTATTATTCGTATCGGGGCTTCGGTTCGTCCTGGCAGCATTTTGGTGGGTAAGGTAACTCCGAAGGGCGAGTCACAATTGTCTCCCGAAGAAAAGCTTTTGCGAGCTATCTTTGGTGACAAAGCAGGTGACGTCCGTGACACTTCTTTGCGTGCAGATCCCGGTGTTTATGGAACTGTCATCGACGTTCAGGTCTACAGTCGGGATGGTGCGGACAAAGATGCGAGAATGCAGGAGATCATCGCAGAAAAGAAGAAAAAGCTCGAAAAAGATTATTTCATTGAGCAGAACGTCATTAAAAACAATGCCCTCGAAAAGCTTAAGTCTCTGTTGGTTGGTAAGAAAACCACCGGAGTACTACTTAGCGAGGATGGCTCTCAGAAGCTTCTCTCTAAGGGTCAGGTCATTGCTGAGAACGATCTCGAGTCTATTCCGTTTGAGCTTTTGATGTATATTCCGCTCGAAGGCGACTTGGAATACCAAGTGACCAAAATTGTCGATGGTGCGAGAAATCAGTTGGAGGCCATTCGTCTTGTTTACGACGAGAAAATTGAACGTCTGCGTAAGGGTGATGAACTACCGGCAGGTGTCGTCAAGATGGTCAAAGTTTACGTGGCCATCAAGAGAAAGCTGCAGGTGGGTGACAAGTTTGCGGGACGACATGGTAACAAGGGTGTAGTGTCAAAAGTGTTACCTATTGAGGACATGCCATACCTGGAGGATGGTACTCCGGTAGATATGGTGCTAAACCCTCTCGGCGTTCCTTCGCGTATGAATATTGGTCAGATTCTTGAGGTGCATTTAGGCTGGGCTGCTAGAAATTTAGGGGCCCAAATCGCCGAGGTATTGGAACAGTGGAACGCTGAAGAGGCGAGAAAGCGACTCAAATTGGTTTTTCAGGATGCCGATCAGCAGAAGAAGATTGACTCGGCCGACGAGACTTCTTTGCGTCAGATGGTAGAAAAAGTGAAAGAGGGTGTCCACGTTGAAACTCCAGTCTTTGATGGAGCTTTAGAAGGTGATGTGAAGGCTCTTCTCAAGCAAGCTGAGGCTGATCAGTCAGGGAAAAGTATCCTATTCGATGGTCGCACCGGAGAACCGTTTCAAAACCCTGTGACCGTTGGTGTGATGTATATGCTCAAATTGCACCACTTGGTTGAAGAAAAGATCCATGCTCGTTCGATCGGGCCTTACTCACTCGTATCGCAACAGCCCCTCGGTGGTAAGTCTCAGTTTGGAGGTCAGCGACTGGGAGAGATGGAGGTTTGGGCTATTGAAGCCTATGGTGCCGCTTACTCGCTGCAAGAGTTCTTAACGGTAAAATCTGACGACGTGGCTGGGCGTACGCGTATGTACGAGAGCATCGTTAGAGGCGAGAATGTGCTTGAGCCAGGCTTACCGGAGGCCTTCAATGTATTGGTGAACGAGTTAAAAGCTTTAGCCTTGAGTGTAGAACTTGTGGAGAATGAGTCTCTCTCTGATGATTCAGGTTCGTCCTCGGACGCCTCGGAGGGAGAGGAAGATGGACTGCCAGATACCTTTGATGACAGGCACTAATGTCTGAGGTGTATGGTTTAAGGGTAAGAATTAACAAAGGAGTAGACTTTGAGAGACCTACTAAACTTTTTCGACAAGCCTAAAGATCCTCTTTCAATCGAAGGTGTTCGTATATCATTAGCCTCCCCAGAGATGGTGCGTAGCTGGTCCTACGGGGAGGTAAAAAAGCCCGAAACAATTAACTATCGTACCTTCAAGCCAGAGCGCGATGGTTTGTTCTGTGCGAAGATTTTTGGTCCCATCAAGGACTACGAATGCTTGTGCGGTAAATATAAACGCATGAAGTATCGTGGTGTTGTGTGTGAAAAGTGCGGAGTGGAAGTGACTCAGTCGAAAGTCCGCCGTGAGCGCATGGGGCATATTGAGCTTGCCACTCCAGTAGCTCACATTTGGTTTTTGCGCTCTCTGCCGTCGCGTATTGCAACCGTTCTGGATATGTCCCTAAAAGACGTGGAGAAGGTCATCAACTGCGAGGCCTACGCGGTCGTAGATCCCCTCGAGACAAATTTGCAGACGGGCCAAGTTTTATCAGAGGAGGCCTACCAGGCTGCTCTGGATGAATGGGGTCCCAACTTCAAGGCAGCTATGGGGGGTGAGGCGATTCGTGATCTTCTCAGAAAAATTGATCCCGAATATCTCTCTCGTAAGCTCCGTAAGGACCTGGCCGAGGCAAAATCTGATGTTCAAATCAAAAAGATAGCAAAGCGTCTGCGTGTGATTGAGGCCTTCCGTCAGTCAAAAAATCGTCCCGAGTGGATGATGATTGAGGCCTTACCCGTTTTGCCACCTGACTTACGACCGTTGGTGCCTTTGGATGGAGGCCGATTTGCCACTTCGGATCTGAATGATTTATATCGTCGTGTTATCAACCGTAATAACCGGTTGCGTCGTCTGCAAGAGCTCAATGCTCCCGAGATTATCATTCGCAATGAAAAGCGGATGCTGCAAGAGGCCGTAGATGCCCTTCTTGACAACGGTCGACGTGGCAAAGCCTTTACTGGTACCAACAAACGCCCGCTTCGCTCACTAAGCGATATGCTCAAAGGTAAACAAGGGCGATTCCGTCAGAATCTCCTGGGAAAGAGGGTGGACTACTCCGGTCGTTCTGTCATTGTGGTAGGGCCTACTTTGAGATTGCATCAATGTGGTCTACCCAAAAAGATGGCTCTCGAGTTGTTTAAGCCTTTCGTATACAACAAACTGGAGGAGCGGGGGCTGGCCACAACGATCAAGCAGGCCAAACGCTTAGTTGAGCAGGAAACAGTTGAGGTTTGGGATATTCTGGCAGAGGTTGTGAAGGAGCATCCCGTTTTATTGAACAGAGCTCCAACTTTGCACCGCTTGGGTATTCAGGCTTTCGAGCCCGTACTGCACGAGGGTAAAGCCATCCAGCTTCATCCCTTGGTGTGTACGGCTTTCAATGCCGACTTTGATGGTGACCAGATGGCGGTCCACGTGCCTTTATCCATCGAAGCTCAAGTTGAGGCGCGAGTGCTGATGATGTCGACAAATAACATTTTGTCTCCTGCGAACGGTAAACCGATTATTAACCCTTCGCAAGATATCGTACTTGGATTGTATTGGATGACTCGGATTCGCCCTGGCGCTAAGGGGACGGGTAAGGTATTTGCCTCAGTAGAGGAGGTTATTTCGGCTCACGAACATGGCAGCGTTGATTTACAGGCTGCAATCAAGGTGCGAGCCCGAGGAGCCTTGCAAGATACTTCGGTGGGTCGAGCTATTTTGAGTGACATACTCCCTCCGGAGGTTCCTTTCGAGGCTATAAACCTCGTATTGACCAAGAAGCAAATTGCTAACTTGATCGATCGTTCGTTCCGCTTGGCAGGTGGAAAGGCCACGTGTATTTTGGCTGACAAGCTCATGGAGTACGGCTTCAAATACTCAACCTTGGCGGGTCTATCGATCTCTATTGATGATATGGTGATCCCTGAGTCGAAGGCTAAGCACCTCAAGGATGCTGAGGCTCAGGTTGCTGAGATTCAAAAACAATACGATGAGGGGCTTATTACCGATAGTGAGCGCTACAACAAGGTCGTGGATATTTGGGCTCAGGCCGCTGACCGTGTGGCCAAAGACATGATGGCGAAAATTGAGAAACAAAAATTTAAACTCGGTGATAAAGAAGTAGAAAGTGCTTCTTTTAACCCTATCTACATCATGGCGGACTCCGGAGCCCGGGGCTCTGCAGCCCAGTTGCGACAGCTCGGAGCTATGCGAGGCTTGATGGCCAAACCTTCCGGGGAAATTATCGAAAGTCCAATCACCGCGAACTTTCGTGAAGGTTTGAACGTTCTCCAGTACTTTATTTCCACTCACGGAGCACGTAAGGGCCTGGCTGATACAGCCTTGAAAACCGCCAACTCAGGTTATTTGACTCGGCGTTTGGTGGACGTGTCCCACGACGTGGTTATTACTGAGGTTGATTGCGGTACCGAGGAGGGTTTAGAGATCGGTCCATTACTTCAAGGGGGAGAAATCATTCAACCCATTGGTGATAGGATTCTTGGCAGAACTGCACTGCAGGATGTAATGGATCCTGTTACCAATCAGTTAATCGTACGTGCCGGAGAGGAAATCAGTGAAGGGCTATCCATTCGCATTGAGCAGGCGGGAATTGAGAAGGTGATGATCCGCTCTCCGCTCACTTGTAAGGCCAAAAGAGGAATTTGTGTTAAATGCTATGGCCGTGATTTGGCTCGAGGAACCACCGTCAGCTTGGGTGAGGCCGTAGGGATCATCGCTGCGCAGTCGATTGGTGAGCCTGGAACGCAGCTGACGATGCGTACTTTCCACCTTGGAGGAGCCGCATCCAAGTCGGTAGAGCAATCGGTGTACACGGCTCGTTTCGATGGGCGAGTAAAGTTACACAACGTGCAGGGTGTAAAGAACAAAGCTGGTAAACTCACGGTGCTAAATCGCAACGGTGAGCTTGCCATTCTCGATGACTCTGGTCGGGAGCGTGAAAGAATGCGTGTGCCCTACGGAGCGATCTTGCAGGTTCAAGATTCGGCTGCGGTCAAGAAGGGTGACTTACTAGCTGAGTGGGATCCTTACACGAACCCGATTATCACCGATGTCTCTGGTCGTGTGCAATTTCAGGATATTGTCGAAGGTCGCACTATGACCGAGCAGTTGGACCCCGTTACCGGATTCTCCACGAAGGTGATCTCCGAGTTCAAGTCGTCTGAGTTTAAGCCGATGATTATCATTGTTGATGAGAACGGTGAGCCTGTGATGTTGCCGGGTCGTAACATCGTAGCACGCTACGCCCTACCCGTTGGAGCTCAGATCACCATTAACGAAGGAGATATGGTTCACGCTGGAGATGTTCTGGCAAAAATCCACCGTGAGGTCTCTAAAAACCGAGACATCACTGGAGGTCTTCCTCGAGTGGCTGAGCTTTTCGAAGCACGCAAGCCCAAGGAGGCCGCGATTATTGCCGAAGTCGATGGTTACGTTTCTTTTGGTAAGGATGTAAAGGGTAAGCAGCGTATTATTCTTACACCCGAGATTGGTGAGCAAAAAGAGTACTTAGTTCCAAAAGGTAAGCTGGTTCTTGTACGAGAGGGTGAATTTGTGCGTCGTGGAGAACCCTTGGTGGATGGAGCTACTAATCCTCATGACATTCTCGCGGTGTTAGGCGAGGTTGCGGTGGCTGCCTACTTGGTAAATGAAATTCAAGAGGTTTATCGCTTGCAGGGTGTATCTATCAACGACAAACACATTGAAGTCATCGTTCGTCAGATGTTGAGCAAAGTGGAAATCGTAGATCCTGGGGATACGCTTTTCATTGCTAACGAGCAGGTGGAAAAAGCTCATGTCTTGCAAGAAAATGAAAAGATTGCCCGCGAAGGAGGTCGCCCTGCAGCATTCAAACCTCTGCTGCTTGGAATTACGAGAGTCTCTTTGAGTACGGACTCTTGGATATCTGCAGCCTCATTCCAAGAAACAACCAAGGTGCTGACGGAAGCAGCTATCCAATCGAAGTTGGATCGACTCATCGGCCTCAAGGAGAATATCATCATGGGTCGCCTTATCCCAGCCGGTACAGGTTTACCATGCTACAAGAGATGGCGTCCTGTGGTCGTGGATGACGAGCAGATGGAGTTCGACTTAACTTCTGGGGTCGAGAGCGAAGAGCGTCGTTACTAACCAAAAAAGTTGACCAAGAGACAGTTTAAATATAAACACTTGGAGTCTATTTTGTAAGAAGAGGAGTATATGCCAACAATTAACCAATTGGTGAGAAAAGCGAGAGTCGTTCAAAAGAGGCAAACAAAATCCCCAGCTCTACAAGCTTGTCCTCAAAAGCGTGGGGTTTGTACCCGGGTTTATACCACCACCCCGAAAAAACCCAACTCAGCTCTTCGAAAAGTAGCCAAGGTGCGTTTGTCCAACGGCTATGAAGTGATTTCATACATCCCTGGTATTGGCCACAATCTGCAGGAGCACTCGGTGGTTTTAATTCGTGGAGGCCGGGTCAAGGATCTTCCGGGAGTTCGCTATCATATTATCCGGGGCATCCTAGATCTTCAGGGCGTAAATGGTCGTTTGCGTGGTCGTTCTAAATACGGTACTAAGCGTCCTAAGAAGTAGTGAATACTGGGTGGACTGTGTAAGTAAGTTTGAATCCTGAGAGGTGACTTATGGCTAGAAGATCGAAGGCAGTAAAAAGAGAAATTCATCCTGATCCGCAGTTTCAGGACGTGATGGTTTCAAAATTTATCAATAAAATGATGTTGCAGGGCAAGAAGTCCACGGCTCAACGTCTTTTTTACGGTGCTCTTGAAGAGTTGGCTCAAAAAGTCCAAGGAGAAGATCCATTGCAAGTCTTCAAGAAGGCTGTTGAAAACTGCAAACCATCTATTGAAGTGAGATCTCGTCGTGTGGGAGGAGCTACATATCAGGTGCCTGTGGATGTTCGTCCTGTTCGTCGAACCTCTTTAGCGATGAAGTGGATTATCGAATATGCTCGAGAGCGTGGGGAGAAAGACTTCTCCAAGCGGCTGGCTGCCGAAATTGTGGATGCTTATAACAATCGTGGTAACGCTATCAAGAAGAAGGAAGATGTCCACAGAATGGCAGAATCTAACCGAGCCTTCTCTCACCTCAACTGGTAATTTCTTTTAGCTAAAATCCATGAACTATCGTCATCCCGATAAAGTGGAAGATTTAGCTTACACGCGCAATATCGGGATCATTGCTCACATAGACGCCGGTAAGACAACAACTACCGAGCGTCTTTTATATTTATCTGGAAAAATTCACAGAATCGGTGAAGTGCACTATGGTGATACGACGATGGATTGGATGCCTCAGGAGCAAGAAAGAGGCATCACAATCACAGCTGCTGCTACAACTTTTTTTTGGAAGAACTATCGCATAAATTTAGTGGATACTCCCGGTCACGTAGATTTTACCATTGAGGTAGAACGCTCCCTGAGGGTATTGGACGGAGCTGTTGTTGTGTTCGATGCTGTGAGTGGGGTTGAGCCCCAGTCTGAAACGGTTTGGCGTCAGGCTGATAAATTTAAGGTTCCAAGAATTTGTTTCATTAACAAGCTCGATAGGATGGGCGCAAGTTTCTCGGACGCAGTTCAGTCCATCCGAGACAAACTGGGGGTCAAGCCAGTACCACTTCAAATCCCTGTAGGTGAGTCTGAGGGGTTTCAGGGAGTGGTAGATCTGATCTCAGGTCAGTTCTGGCGTTGGTTAGAGGGTGATGGTCAAAGTTATACGCTAGAAGTGGTGCCTGCGGATTTGCAAGTAGTATTTCATTCATTTCGGCAGCAAATGTTGGAGGCCTTAGCGGAGGAAGATGAGTTTTTTTTGGCGGATTACCTTAATGGTCTGGAAATGTCTGCAGAGAGGCTTATTGAGGTTATCAGAAGGCTAACTTTAGAGCGTAAAATTTATCCTGTTTTGTGCGGAGCTGCCTTTAAAAACAAGGGAATTCAACCGCTACTGGATGCCATAGTTCAATACTTACCCTCACCTTTAGATCGAGGTGAGGTTGAGGCAAGACTAGTCGTTGATGGAAAGGAAAAAGGAGATCCTATAAAGTGTCCTATCGATTTCAAATCGCCTGTCGCTTTGTTAGCGTTTAAGTTGGCGAACGATCCTTTTGCGGGCTCTCTGATCTATGTTCGTATTTACTCGGGCACTTTAAAGGTAGGGGAGCAATTATTAAATCCTCGAGAAAATAAGAAAGAGCGGATTCAAAAGATTTTTCGTATGCATGCGAACAGTCGTGAGGAGCTCACTGAGGCGCGTGCTGGGGATATTGTGGCGGTGGTAGGGCCCAAATGGACTGGAACCGGTGATACTTTAACTGCTATTTCTCGCGCCGTAGTTTTAGAGTCCATCCACTTACCAGAACCTGTGATTTCTGTGGTGGTAGAGCCCAAAACATCAGCTGATCAAGCTCGCCTTGTTGAGTCGTTGAATCGCTTGGTTCGTGAGGACCCCTCGGCCCGTCTCAAGCAAGACCCTGAGAGCGGACAGTTAGTTCTATCTGGTATGGGAGAGCTGCATCTTGAGATTTTGCTAGATAGATTGAAAAGAGAGTTTCAAGTAACAGCGAATGTGGGTCGTCCTCAGGTCTCTTATCGTGAAACCATTTCTGCATCCGCTCAAGTGGAGTACCATTTCGAGAAGGTCATCTCTGCCGTCACTCACGCCGCTTATGTACAGTTATTAGTAGAGCCTCGAGCTTTGGGCGAGCAGGTGATAAAGGCTGAAACAATAGCTTTGCAAAATGAAGTGATTTGGGACGATCTGCCTCCCGAGGAGCGCGTCTTGTTGGAGAAGTCTGGTTCCCTAAACCTACTCAAACAAACTGTTCTAGAATCTCTGGATTCCGGAGTTTTGGGGGGCTTTCCGACTATTGCCATCAAAGTCAAAATATTTAGGGTGGCTCCCGTAGAGAATTGTGAGTTTTCAGATATTGCGATCAGGGGAGCTGTGGCTCTAGCCACCAAACTGGCGTTGGGTAAGGCATCATCCTCACTGTTGGAGCCTATTTTTAAGTTACACATTACTGTACCAAGCGAGTTCGTAGGTGCGGTTGTGTCGGATTTGAATGCACGACGTGGTCAGGTTCAAAATATAGAAGTGAGTGATAAAGTGGGTTCTACCCTAGAGGCTACTGCCCCCCTTTCGTCTTTGTTTGGATACAGCACCGATGTGCGGAGCTTATCGCAGGGGCGCGCCAGTTTTTCTATGGAGTTTTTTGGCTATGAAGTAATGCCCCCCAAGCAAAGAGACGATGTGTTAAGACAGATTGGTAGGCTCTAAAAACCCTTTGACAAGGTTTTGTTTTTTCGGGCATAGTGCTCACTTCGTGAACTCTCAAAGTTAGCAAAAAGGGGTCCTTGTATGCTGAATCAGCGTATCCGCATTCGTTTGAAAGCTTTTGATCACAAGTTGCTTGATCAATCTACTCGAGAAATTGTGGAAACAGCAAAACAAACTGGAGCTAAAGTAGTTGGACCGATTCCGCTGCCGACAAAAATTAGTCGCTACACTGTTCTAAGATCTCCACACGTGGACAAAAAATCTCGTGAACAATTTGAAATTCGTACACACAAGAGACTTCTTGATATAGTAGATCCGACTCAGCAAACAATCGATCAGCTTATGAAGCTGGATTTGTCCGCTGGTGTAGATGTGGAAATTAAACTCGCTCAAGCCTAGACGATAAGGGTGCTTCATGGAAAAAACAGTTAAAACCGACAGCATTGTTCTCTTTAAGGA
>CAZZMS010000138.1:0-5635 GCA_964655485.1 uncultured Pseudobdellovibrionaceae bacterium
TCGCCGAATACAGTCCCACCTTAGTGAGCAAACCGGCAAATAAAGCCGAGGCAGAAAAACTAGGCAAATGATAGCTGCTGGGTAACCATGAATAAAGGGGGAAGGCTCCCGCTTTCATTAAAAAACCAAGACTCACCAAAATCACAGGCCCAAGTAGGGGCTTTATATTTGTTATGGAGCGGGCTTTTTCTGTGATATCGGCTATGTTCAAAGTGCCCAGCTGACCGTAAAGCAAGCCTAAGCCCATAAGAAAAAAACTGGAGGCTAAAAAATTTAAAACGGCGTACTTCAGGATACCATCAATCTGCTCTATTTTGCGGGTCATTAACAAAAGGCCAAATGAAGATAAGATCATCACCTCATACCAAACATACATATTGAAGTAATCACCGGTCACAAAGGCACCTGAAACTCCAAATAGTAAGAAGTGGACTAAAGGATAAAAAAACTTTTTGGCCCCCGCCTCAAAAGACTCACGATAAGAGTAGAGCAAGGAAGACACATAAATGATACTGGTTACCATGAGCATAAGTGCAGAAAAACCATCCACGGTCAGAGTGATACCAAAGGGAGCTGGCCATCCCCCCATGAAATGCACTAAAACTTTGTCCTCGGGTATGCGATTTAATATAAACAAGGACAGTTGCCCATGCACCAAGGCCACAAGCAAGCTGACAAATCTCTGATACCTCGAGGGTAACAAAATACAGGTCATAGCACCTATCAAAGGAGTAAGAATGGACCAACCGATCACAGATAGTCCCCCTGGCTCATTTTATGGGTATCATCCACTCCTAATTTGGAGTAAGTTTTTTGCACAGCCACCACAAAAAACGCAATCATGGCAAAGCCAATCACGATAGCGGTTAAAATTAAAGCCTGCGACACGGGGTCTGCTACCGGCTGAGTGACCTGAGTCTGATCGGGAGAAATGAAAGGCGGCAAAGACTCCCCATTATATCCTGCTAAAAAAATCAAGAGATTCACGGCTCCTCCTAGTAAGTTCAACCCCATGACTAGGCGGAGCAAAGTTCTTTGGAGCAAAAGATAAAAACTCGCCCAAAATAAAATGAACAAAGAAAAAAACAAAAGAATCATTCCTCTGGCTCACTTTCTAGAGCATAAAAAATCCAACTCACTACGGCCGTCACCACGAGAAAAACACCTAAATCAAAATACACGGGTGTTCCTAACTTGTTGTTACCCAGCAAAGGTAACCAAATTTGCCCCTTCCACACCCCAGTCATAAAGTCCCTCCCGATAAAGTAGGGAAAGATCACAGAGCCCAAAGATAAACTTAAGCCCATGACCAATACATGCAAAACGGATAAACGGCCGAAAACCTTCATAGTTAAGCCACCTTTTTGGGGATAGGCCCATTGATAAAAAATATTGGACACGCCCATGAGTAATCCCCCCACAAAACCGCCTCCAGGATCATTATGACCACGCAGGGCCATGTAGAGAGCTAGCACAATCAATATAGGTGTTACCCAGCGACTCGCCGTCTGCAACAAGTGATGATTCATTTTTTCGCCCCGACTGCCTTCTTTCGAAATTGTGAAAACCACAAAGAGATCACAATCGCCCCAATCGACAACACACTGATCTCACCCATGGTATCAAAACCCCGAAAATCCACTAAAATGACATTCACGACATTTCGCCCTTTGGCCTCTAAGAAACTCGATTTTTCAAAAAATCCCGCGATAGACGGAAACAACTTATGACCATAAGCCACTAGCAACCAATAACTGATACTAGCCGCAAGCAAACCACTGACAACAAAAGATAGTGAGGACTGTTTTATTCCCCAGTTTTGCGGGCGAAATAAGGGCACTTCATGCAAAAGAAACACAAAAAGAATCACCGACAAAGTTTCCACCACAACTTGAGTTAAAGCGAGGTCTGGAGACCCCAAGAGAGCAAATATTCCCGCCAAGGAGTAACCCACAGCCCCCATGGCAGCAATTCCGCTCAACCGACGCTTAGTCACTGCGGCTACCAGAGCACCCACCGTGATTGCCACAGAGAGTATAACTAACTTCAAATGCTCGACGGAGCCCAAGCTCCACCATCCGCTGACGTCCTCTAGATCCCCCAAAAGATCCAGCTTAGTTACGGCCCCACCAAGTGCTACAAGAGTGATGAAAGTCATCGTAAGATAGTTTTGAAGCTTTCCGCTTTGTATGAAAAGGCTTAGAGTTTTGGCTTGATAAATAGCCTCTTGAATAAACTGCTCAAACATCCCATCGGCAAAGCTAGTTCCCGTGGCGACATCCTGCGCCCTCTCCCTCCGCTGTTGGTACTGGCGGTTGAAAAACCCAACGAGTAACCAGACTAGAAGTGAAAAAATCAAACGACTATGCAGTCCCCAATGAACGATAGAGGGTACCCCCCAAATTCCAGTCTGACTGGAAAGTGAGGAAATCCCCCAAGGTAAGGAAACCATACCCAGCACGAGAAAACTCAGAAGAAAGTAAGCCCCACCACTTCCAGGGCTTACCGAAGTGGTGCTCCCGCCTGATGAACGTAACCACAGGGGGCGAATACCCACCTGCCACGCCGCTACCCCCATGAGCGCAAAGCTCATAAGGAAGATAAAAAGTAAAGGAAATCTTTGTACCGAAAGTAGCTCATGAATGATCTCCTCTTTCACCCAAAATCCCATAGTTGCCGGCACACCCAACATCGATAAAGCCGCAAAGCTCACCACCACAGCGATCCCCAAGGGCACTGCTTGAGCAAGTCCTCGGGCTTTTGCTAGTTCTAGACCGTGGAAAACTTTTTCGACTAAGCCCACCCACATAAACAACATCGCTTTGTAGAGGGCGTGGGCAAAAATGAAGGCCATAGCCACTTTCCGCCCCGACTCGCCCGGCAATCCAATCAAGGCTATCATCCCCCCCAAAGAGGCCAAGGTCGTATAGGCCAGCATTTTTTTCCCTGGTTCTTCACGGCTTGACCACCAGGATCCCAGTAACAGAGTGAGGCCTCCGAAACCAGTGAGTAAAAATTGCCATTCAGGCCAAGCGTCGAATAGGGGATCAATAACCGCCAACAAAAACACTCCAGCTTTCACCATGGTGGCCGAGTGCAAAAGGCTACTGACAGGAGCTGGAGCCTTCATGGCATTGGGTAACCAAAAGTGAAAAGGCCACTGGGCTGACTTTGTGGCGGCCCCTAAGAAGATAAGTAACATCGCCCCCAGGGTCGAAGAGCTAGGAGAAAGAGATTGGGATTCGACCCATCGGTTCATATCCATCAAATCTTGCGGTAACAACATGAAGCCTGCCAGCAGACACAATCCCCCCGCTCCGGTCACAAAAAGAGCCTGCAAGGCACTTTTTCTGGCCTTAACATCCTCCACGTTATGACTAATAAGCATGAACGAGCTAAAGCTCGTGAGCTCCCAAAAGATGAACAAGCTCCAAGGATGGGCCGTGCTCACGAGGCCCAACATGGAAAACAAAAATAAGGTATAAAACACATAAAACCGTCCCACTCCTTGCGGGTAAGACTTCATGTAAGCCCCCGAGTATATGTAAACACTCGCGCCTACAGTGAGCACAAGCATACGCATCAAATGAGCTACGGGAGTTTTCAGATAACTCAGTTCAATGCCAAAAAAGTGGGACAGTGTGATGGGTGACTGAGAAAAAACATCGCCGACAAGCCCTATAGCTCCTAGAAGAAGATAAAATCCGACAATCAAACTCCACCACCAGGTGGACTTAGCTCCACGAACAAAATAAGGAGCGAAAAAGGATGCCACCAATCCCAACGCTACAAAGAGCCACCAACTCATGACCATAACGCTAACTCCACATTTTTCCCTTTGTCCACCCGAGCCTTACAACGCTTATTGTCCAGCAAGATCCTACCCTCTCGACAACGCGAAAATCCCACCCATGAGCCGGGCCTAGGCTGGTGAAGCCGAGTGACGAGTATGATCCCCTCCGCACACGGGTAACATGATGATTTTTGACCGACTTGCCAGAGTGCTCCGTTTCTCCTATTCTTTCGACTATGCGATGGATGTGGTTACGCATTGGTTTATTGCTACTGGCCCTGTGGGGAACTTTTCGGCTCATGAGTTACCTGCAAACGGACGAGGCTAGGAACTCACCCCTATTCTGGTTACTCGCCCCTCCACAAATGCCTCCTTCGCCAACACCCGAGCAATTGCCTCCGCGTGTGCGAGAGGCCTTAGAGACTAAAACCTCTCAGGCTGAAGCTACTGACAAGTCCTCCGGCCAATCGCAGTAGGGTTTTGAACTGTAGCATTCTGGAGGAAATACTCAGTGACCAAGTCTGAGTTGTTTTATAGGATGCGCTCATGATGGAATGGCAAAAAACCACCGAGCGCATCTTTCGTCTTTTACGCAACGAACTCCCTTGGGTAGGAGTAAGAAGCATTGTTGAAACAAGCACTGTTTTGGAGTCCCAAGAGGGCGACTTTTACTCTCCCCGCTCATCGCATGATGGAGGCCTGCAAATCGAAGTCGCTAGCCCGCGTAAGACTTTTATCACTTACCTTTGCCTAAATCCTGGTAACGACCAACACCTCCTAGCTCAGGCTAAGCGGGCCTTTGAACTAGCTAGCGCGTGGGAAAATCTGACGGTCTCTCCCTTGGCGGTGGAGCAAACTCGACCATCACAAAAGGGACACTATGCCCCCCACCGCAAAACACCTTTCGCGGCAAGCGAGCTCTTGCGAGAATACAAACCTTTGCTCAAAGAAATCACGCAAATGATTCGCAGCTTTCCTCAGATTGCGTCTGCCTCGGCACATATTGAACACGTCTTGCGTGAAGAATACTATGTCAATTCCTCCGGGGCACAGATTGAGCAACAGTTCTCTTTGTGGACCTACGATGCCAAAGCTATCGCTCAAGAGGGCGGACAAACCCAAAAACGCAGCTTCCATGGTGGCTCAGCCTTATGCCGCCAAGGACTGATGGATGTCATTAGTGCCGACTGGTGGCGAGAGAATGCGAAGCGGATAAGCCTAGAGGCTGGCGAGTTACTCCGAGCCCCACCTTGTCCTAGTGGGATTTTCGATCTTCTCCTCGATCCCGACCAAATGCTCCTCCAAATCCATGAGTCTATCGGTCATCCCCTCGAGCTGGATCGTATCTTGGGTGATGAACGCAACTATGCCGGTTGGAGCTTTGTCACACTGAAAGATTTTGGCTCCTTACAGTTTGGCTCCCCCCTATTAAACGTTACCTTCAATCCCAACCCTCTTGACGGCTTTGCCAGCTACGCCTTTGATCAAAGTGGGTTACCAGCCCAAAAAACATATCTGATCAAAGACGGAATCTTACTTCGTCCCCTAGGGGGACTTGAAAGCTCCATCCGCTCAGGCTTGCCAGCGGTAGCTAACTTCCGGGCTTCAAGCTGGAATCGAGCCCCCATTGATCGTATGGCAAATATCGATATCGAACCTGGGCCTCACACTTTGGAGCAGATGATTGGTAACATCGAACTTGGCATTTATATGAAAAGCAATTCCAGTTGGTCCATTGATGATTATCGTAGAAAGTTTCAATTTAGTTGTGAATGGGCACAAATGATTAGAGACGGAAAACTCGCCGAAGTCGTGAAAAATCCAGGCTACCGAGGGGAAGGC
>CAZZMS010000139.1:0-7572 GCA_964655485.1 uncultured Pseudobdellovibrionaceae bacterium
ATGCAACACCAGTTCCTATTTCAAGGTGTTAAATAATTGATCAGGGTTAACTTTTTTGTTAGGAGCTCGATCAACGGCCCTCCCCTGACAACCGTTTGCAAGGGCTCATCGAAAACAGAATAATGCATACCGATAGCTGAACTCGTGGCAGTCTACGGAGCCGTAATCACCAGCTCTGTCGCACTTTGCTCCAGAGCTCGCTCGCAGGCGGCAACTACCGCTTCACTATCGATTTCATGAAAATGATAAATATCAGCGGGTCTGCCGCATTTGGAATGCTTTCGTACGGCGAGAGTTATTTGCTTCACCCCTACGATGGAGCCGATATTATCCAAGAGGCCAGGCTCTCCATCATGCACACTCACAATGGGTACTCGCATTCCCGCCAAAGCCCCAAGGGCGGCAGGGGGAGCTTTTTTCAAATAGAGATCACCGCTAATCCCTAGGCCTTGGGTTAGGTGAGCATAATGATTTTTTGCTCCCAAGTTACCGAGTAACAAATCAGGAGAGGTGACCACGATGACATTGGCGTAAATGCCCTTTTTCAGCAGCTCTTCGCTTGCACGGATAGCTTCCGTGGTGGGCGAACCCATGGAGAAAATATGCACAACATTATCTCCAGGATTGTAACCCTGGTACCCTCGATAATCGATAAGATAGTAGGCTCCTTGCAAAACTTCCTGACGAATTGTGGCCCAAATCTGTGCCTCCTCGATATTGGGGAGCTCCGATTCAGGTACTGCGCCTGTCACAGGGAAACCATCGGGATGCAAAGCCGCCGCAGGGTCTTGCTTGAAGCGTTTTTGTCGGCGCAAATACTTAAGAAAGTCTTTCTGCTCTACACCGCGAGTGACACAGCGAATGATCACTCCGGTGCGCCCCTCGTTATTTCCGGTCATGTGGCGGCGGATGGCATCGGATAAAATCCAATCAAGTTCTTGGCAAAAAAAGGGCTCCCAAGTGATTTGGTTGGGGATTTGAAAATCTGATTTCCAGCCGTGCTGAGCTCCCTCCGGCGACAGAGTCACACCTGAGGGAGTACCCACGAGAATAAAGCTCGAGCGCCAATAAAGATCATAAAATAACTGATCCAAAGCTCGCTTGATAAAAAAGTCGTAAACCGTCATCAGCGGTAACACGGGAATGCCGAGAAAGTCTCGCAATTTACCAAAAGAGCCCATACAGCTCATCGTATTGGCCTCAGCGATTTCAAAACGAATGAAACGATCCGAAGGATCTTCGCCGGGGACGAGATCAGGAGTCTTGGTATCTTTGACTCCAAACACTTTCTCGAGGTCAGTCACCACAGGAGCACCGAAGATTTTTCCATCCATCAAGGGATTCAAGTTGGTAGACGTTCCCACATCAGGAGCCATGGCCACCATCAAAGAGGCGGGGTGATGCCAAGCTTTCTCCTGAGGAGTTAGGGGTTTAAATCCGGTGGGTAACTGACTTTCATCAAGAGGTGTGTTGGCACAGCGATTGAGTTTCGCGTTGATCTGGCCTAGCATCCATTGGGTGTGTGGGTAACTTGCGATTTTAAGATTGACCCCAATTTCTTCTGGCATGGGACCCGTTTCACTGAAGCGTTTTTGAAACTCTGACCAGTTGCGCTCTTTGAGCTCACGCATGGTTTGCATATCAGCAAGTAGTTTTTGCCCACGCGCCTTCAAAAACTTGGCCTCCGGTGTTGATGAGTCAAAAGGGGCGAATAACACATCTTTGGCAAGACCTTCTTGCTCGCGTAAGGTCTCAACCTCTTCGAGCTCTGGTAAGCTATTGTGGTTACCGGGAGCAGCCGCCGAGCTTAAGCCCCAGCCTTTCACCGTGTGAGCGATAATCAGGGTGGGGCGCTTAGGATCTTTCTTACTTTCCTCCATGGCCTTGATCAATTCCTCAAAATCGTGGCCTCCTAAGTCCCAAATGAGCTGTTTAAGTTCCTCGTCACTCAATCCAGATAAAGCGGTTTTCAAAGAAGGGTGTTGTTCAAGCAGGCCCTGGCGAAGGCGTTTCATGTCTTGCACCAATAGTAAAGCTTGTAACTCGTAATCGAGGAGCTCCTCCTCAAAAAAGCGTTGCAAGGCTTC
Organism: uncultured Pseudobdellovibrionaceae bacterium; assembly: GCA_964655485.1. Lineage (GTDB taxonomy): Bacteria > Bdellovibrionota > Bdellovibrionia > Bdellovibrionales > Bdellovibrionaceae > JANWYU01. The sequence goes on from CAZZMS010000139.1 coordinate 2,088, forward strand.
TCCCCCTTTTTTGCTAAAAATCTTCTTTCGGAAGGAGCCGTGTTTGAGATTGATCACATTCCAGCCATTGGCTTTGAAGGTTTTCTCTAGGCGTTGGTCGTCGCTACTACCCATGATGCGGTGATTGGTGATTCTATGGCCATCCAAGGATTGACGATTGTAATCCAAAATCCAAGTGAGGTTGCCCAATTCTCGTTCTGCAAACTCTGGTACCGCTTCAAATATCGAGCCCTCACGAAACTCACTATCCCCACAAATCGCCCAAAAATGCGCAGACTCTGGGACTTTCCAGCCATGATCTTTGGCATAGCGGTAAGCGAGAGCTAAGTAACCGACGTTGACTGGAGGAATCCCTACCGTACCCGAGGGAAGAAAGCCATGGTGGTCGGGGTCATACATTGAATGGTAACTTTGAAATACGGGCTCGCCGTGGTGAGAATATTTGCGCAGTCCCATCATAGCTTGATTGGCTAATTCCAAAGGCAGAGGCTGACCCTGCGCATCCAGTAACAAGCCCAGTAAATAATTATAGGCATGATCGGTGGGGGAGGCGTGAGGCTTGTTGGCAATAAAATCAAAACCCGTTTTTACCACAAGATGTAAGGCTCCCGCGATATGTAAGGTGGAACTACTGGCAGCGGCGTGACCCCCAATTTTAGGATCCCCTTTTTGTTTGTCAGAGCGATGATTCGCTTCGTAAATCATGCGGGTCGCCAGATACTTGGCGCGTGAGGCGATGCGATTTAGCACGGAAATATCGTAAGTCATAAAATACCTCGTTTAGGATGCATTTTAATTCCTTGTTACCTCGGTAGCTTCCGGCAGCCGGGGGGCTTGCTACGAGTACCCGGTCGGACTTGGTAACACCTTAACCGTTTTTTGACATCACCTTAGCACTGGCTTAGCCGCGGAGCAATGCTCGATCCAAAACATTTTGGATTGTCCCAAGGGCGGGGATAGGCGGTAATCCCAATCTGGAGCGGTTGTGCTGATGGTAAAATCAGACCCTAGTTGGTTTTTTATTCGCTGCAACACGTAAGAGTCGCTCCAACGGGCTAAATTGCAGGAAAACAAAATTTTCCCTCCGGGGTTTAGTAGCTCACGGCATAAATGGAGGAGTTCATCCAAGCGGTCTTCGAGACGGAAAATCTCTCCTTGGGGTCCGCGCCCAAAGGTCGGAGGATCGCAAATGATCCAATCGTAGCGAGAGGGCGGGTCCTCACTTAGCACATTTTTACGAGCCGCCATTTTTTTAAGCCACTTCATCACGTCCGCATGAATCCACTGTAAACGCGGTAACTTTGAAGGGGGAGATGAGGCTTGTTCCCCTGCGGAAGAAGGGTTACCCGAGGAATTGCGCTCGATGTTTTTTTTGGCCCAGTTTAGTACCGAGCGATTGGCATCCATACTGGTAATCCAACGAGCTCCCCCTTGATAGGCTGCCACACTGAAGCTTCCGGTGTAACAAAAAAGATTGAGTAGGCTTACTCCTTTCACCTCGTTCAAAACACGTTGTCGATTGAGCCGCTGATCAAGAAACACGCCATAGTGTGGCCCTCCCGGGCGGAGCTCTAATGAGTAACCGAGTTCCCTAATCAACCAAGCTTGTGGTTGGGATAGTGAATAGACGAGCTCTGCTGGGTTGGTAACTCTGATTTGCTGGGCAGGAGAGTTAGGCTTCGATTTTGTGGTAACCCCTAGGGACCAGTCTGGGGAGTGGGGATAAGTTTTTTGAAAAGAGTAGCGAGAGGTAAAAAACACCGAGGCTTTTTCCTTGTCTTGGGGAGCATGATGTTTCCTCGGCTTGTCCTGTTTAGAAAAGTGGTTAAAAAGTAAGGTGTTTTTTTTCAAAAGTTGACTTACGAGATTCATCCGATAAGCCCAGCGGGGAGATAATAAAGACTCTAGACTTTCGTTTTGCGGGATGGGTGTTGCGGAGTAAAAAGTCCAGGCCAAGGTTTCGCCGAGTACATCAAGCACCAAATGCTCCTGACGATCGGGTGAAGTCCATACACTGCCACGAAAAGCCTGGTTGGTGCTAGGTGTGGGCCCATAGAGGCGATCTCTGGCATCAAGTTCAGCAAGAAGATGAATGAGGACAGGGTCTTCCAGCAATCCCATGCGCTCAAAATACACGGGAGCGGGGCATTCCACATGGAACTCGGGGCATTTTAGCCCTGCGGCATGCAAACACAAAGTAGGGTAACTTGTGCCGCCGTATGTCTCGTCCCCTAAAATGGATAAACCTAAGTCTCTAGCGTGCAGACGGATTTGATGGGGTTTTCCGCTCAGAGGGCGAACTTCCCATAGACTTTTTCCGTAGGCGGATCTTTTGATTAAACGAAACTCCGTGTGGCTATTCGGGGAAGGATGAGTGGGCTGGCTTTGCCAACGTTTAGGATAGGGTTTGGGATCACGCTCTATCAGGCTTGAATGAGAGATGATCGGCATTCCCTCCCCCTCAGATTTGGTTTTCCAAGAGGCTGCTATCATGCCAGCAGTTGGCCCTTGTGAGGAAAAGGCTTTGTCGGTTACCATCAGGTAACGCTTCTCCACTTTTCCCGATTCGAAATATTGAGCCATGCGCCGAGCAGCTTCAGCTGATTTGCCTAAAACGAGGATGCCACTGGTGGTTTTATCCAAGCGGTGACAGGGCCAAAGCTTAATTTGGCGCTTGTTTTCCCACCATTCCAGAATGCCATCTTTCCCTGGATCCACTTGATGGGAGGGGATGCCCGCAGGTTTGTTGATAATCAAAAAATCCTGATTTTCCCACAAGCTCATGTAGCCTACTGAACGGCCCCCTGCCCCACATGTCAACCGGGAATTTCTGGACGAAAGTGCGTGCAGTTTTGTGGATTTTATCCGATACTGCAATCATCCTTATGTCGGAATTTGCTCTAGCTGATCGCTTGCCAGATCAGGATCCCAAAAGTCCTGAAGAGTTACTGGATATCGTGCATTCTTATTTCCCCGACGCCCCCGATGCCATCATCATGAGGGCTTTTGAGTTTTCTAAAAAAGCGCATGAAGGGCAAATTCGACGCAGTGGTGAGCCCTATATTTTCCATCCCCTCGCGGTAGCCGGGATATTGGCTCATCTTAAGCTCGATGTGGACACCATTGTGACTGGATTGTTACACGACACAGTTGAAGACACCTTGGCTACTATTGAGGACATCAAAAAAGAGTTTGGTGAAACGGTGGCCTTTTTGGTCGATGGTGTGACTAAGATCTCTAAATTAAACTTTAAAACCTCCACCCAGCAACAGGGGGAGAACATTCGTAAAATGATCGTGGCCATGGGCAAAGATGTGCGGGTGATTCTCGTCAAGCTTGCCGACCGTCTGCATAATATGCGGACCTTAAATCATATGCCTTATGCTAAGCAGGCTCGTATCGCCCAAGAGACCTTAGAAATCTACGCTCCTCTAGCAAGTCGCTTAGGCTTGTCGAATGTGAAGGTGGAATTAGAAGATTTGAGTTTCAAGTACTATCTCCCTGATATGTACTACGAGCTTTCTCAGAAACTACAAGCGATTGAGAAAGATCAAGGGAAGTTCATTGAAAAAGTGAAAAGCCAAATTGCCGAGGAGCTTAAAAAAAATCAGATTCATTCTTTTCAGATTCAAGGGCGGATGAAGCATTTGTGGTCTATTTATAAAAAAATTCAAAGCCGCTCCATGGATCTGTCGCAGATCTATGATATTCTCGCTTTTCGCGTAATAGTCGATACTGTCCCGCAATGTTATGCGGTCTTGGGGTTGATTCACGCACTATGGAAGCCTATTCCTGGCCGCTTTAAAGATTTCATCGCTATGCCTAAAGCCAATGGTTACCAGTCCCTCCACACGACTGTGGTGGGACCCAACGCTCAGCGGATTGAAATTCAAATTCGCACTCACGAAATGCATCAAATTGCGGAAAAGGGGATTGCGGCCCACTGGAAGTACAAGGAAGGTCGACAATCTTTGCAGGCCGAAGAAAAACGCTTTCATTGGTTGCGCTCCCTGCTAGAGTGGCAACAAACGGTAAAGAACTCTGAAGAGTTTTTAGATACGGTCAAAACCGACTTATTTGATGCAGAGATTTATGTCTTTACGCCCAAGGGTGACATTAAAGAGTTTCCTGATGGGGCCAGTGTAATTGATTTTGCTTACTCCGTGCACACCGATGTGGGTCACCATTGTGTGGGAGCCAAGGTTAATGGTCGTATGGTGCCTATTCGTTACCAACTGAAAAACGGTGATACCGTAGAAATTTTAACCAGTCCGACACAAAAACCCTCCAAAGATTGGCTAAAAATCTGTGTGACCAACCGGGCCAAGTCAAAAATACGAAGTTTTGTGAAGGATGAGCAAAGACATCAGGCAACCACCATCGGTCGTGAGTTACTCGAAAAAGAGTTTCGTAAGTATGGCTCGACTTCGAGCCGTTGGCTTGATGCGAGCAAGCCCACTGAGGCACTCCAGCAGATGCTGAAGGATTTTGGCATCCACAAAGTAGAGGAGCTACTCATCCGCATCGGTTATGGGCGCATTGAACCCAAAACGGTCGTGGAGAGATTAGCCCCAGAGCTTTTGAAGGCTACCCCCAAAGAGGAAGGCGGGGTCAGCAGTTTCATCAGCCGTGTTTTTGATTCCGCGCGCAAAAAGAAAAAAGCAGGCTCTCTCATCAAAGTCGATGGCTACGATGATATGCTCATTCATTTTGCCAGATGTTGTAATCCTTTACCTGGAGATCCCATCGTCGGTTTTATTACGCGGGGCAGAGGTATCTCTGTCCATCGCTCAGACTGCCCAAAAACTTTTGACTTTGATGCGGATCGCAAAGTTGAAGTCGAGTGGAATCATTCCTCCGACTCCAACAAGTCGGTAGAAAGAACCGTCAAGGTTCAAGTCGTTTCCCTTGATTCCAAGGGGCTTCTTAAGGACATAGCCGAATGTTTTTCAGCCAATCAGATGAATATTGAGGGCGCTCAGATTCATACGACCCGAGATCATCGGGCGATTTGTACATTTTCAGTGAGTGCGCAAAACGCCAATCAACTCTCCAAGGCTCTTTCGGATTTGCAAAAGCTCAAGGGGACCATCGAAGTCAAACGGTTGATCGGGTAGTCAGGTTTTGACGATAGGGATCGTCTGTTACAGATTCTGTATGAAATCTGTCCACCATTTTTCAAGTGGCAGACCTTTAGGGGGTTCATAGGTTTAGTGCTTTACCCTGGTGAGTATGCCTAGAGATAGTTTGAGCTCACTCAGTGTGTTTTTTTGGATACAACTAGGCTCTGTCATAGGTCTGAAAATAATCTGTTAAATTGCAACCAGAATACTGAAAATATGTTTTAATTCAATGATTTATCAAAGCTTAAAATTTAAGCAATTCGAGCAATGGGCTAAATAGACTCAGACTTAGGCCGAGAAAAGGTCCAGTTTCCACAAGTTTTGTGGAAAAGTGGAAAAACTCGACTTGTTCCGAACACAAA
>CAZZMS010000140.1:0-5535 GCA_964655485.1 uncultured Pseudobdellovibrionaceae bacterium
TGCGGTTGTTGCCATCCAATAATCTGTGACGTGTACCTGTTATTCTTTGATAGCCCCTTAGCGACCCGGTTATCTGATCGTTAAATACCCCGTTTGCCATGACAAAGCCTCAGGTTCAACTTAGGCAACAGCAAAAGCGGATAATAACGACTCTGTACTCCACATTTTCTCTAGACGTGGAGTATAAAATCGGCGCTCCTTAAGCCAGTTTACCTAAAACGTCAGTGTTCCCGTTTCAAACCACCATACGCGAAACTCACGGGACTGAAACAAGAGTAACACATCAAAGGGATTATACACCGACGTCTGGCCCCAACGGTAACCATTGTACCAATGCCGAATTTCATCCCGGTTCAAACCTTCTAATTCCGGCGCGAAAACTTGATCGATATCATCGTCCGTGTAACCACAAATCGTGCCATAGGTGGGATCTAAGGTCAGATCGTATAAATTGTTTAAGCCCGAAAAGATACTCACCCGGCTAAACTTCGAAACACCCGTAAGAAACACCAAACGCAAATCAGCATCCCGGTCTTTGAGCACCGAATAGAGATTTCTGAGCCCTTCTCGCATCTCTTTGGCTACGTCTGGTTCAGTGAGATGATCCAAAATGGGTTTATCATACTCATCCACCAAGACCACCGCCCTTTGGCCAAAACGCCGAGCGGACTCGGTAATGAGCTCCGCCAAGCTCCCCGCTTCATCCTCGGGATCACTTAGCTCAACTCCTAACTGAAGGGCATTTTCTTTTAAAACCCTTCGGATATGACGAGATAACTCCTCACGATTTCTCAATACACCCGCCGCAAAACTCACACGAATCACCGGGTGTTTTTTCGACCAATCCCAATGGTTCTCTAAATAGAGTCCTACAAACAAAGCCTTGTTACCCGAAAAGGCCTCAGCCAAGGTATCTAGAAACAAGCTTTTACCAAAACGTCTCGGGCGAGAAAGAAAAAAAGCTCCCCCCTGCTCGGCCAAACGAGCGACCAGAGGGGTTTTATCCACATAGTAACAGTCTTGCTCCCGCAGTTTGGAGAAACTTTGAATCCCAATCGGTAACTTGCGAGGTTTTAGGCTAGGATCTTTCTTCAAAGACATGATTTTGTTTATACCTCTACTATCCGCCCCATGGCAAAACCAAACAGACAGGGACAAGTGGGGACTTGTGGTATGCGCAGGCCACCCCTCTTTTTGGGCGCACACTGTCATATCCGTTCTCCATAGGAGCACTCCAGGTCATGATCGTAATAACAATCCTCCCAATCCGTCCGTTGTGCGATCTGAATAATTTTTAGAGCAAAAAAGCGCGTAATTTTTTTCACAAAGTCAGCTTGTAACAAGAGCTCTATGTGGTTCTTCATTCTGCTGCTTTTGTCGTGGACCAAGGGAACGGCTTTCTTCACCCAAGAGCTCCATCCCCTCTGCTTGTCCGCTTTCGAGGAGTCACCTCACCAAGAGACTCTGTGGGCCTTTTTTTGTGGGGAAAAACTCCCTTGGGGTTCCTGGCGTTGGACCATTAGTGCTACTGGGCTCATTCACCTCTTTGTGATTAGTGGTTACCATCTGGGGGTCACACGCCGAGCTTTAGTACATCTTCGACCTGAGTGGCGTTACTGGGCGACCTGGACAGAGTTTTTTCTCCTGCTTGCCTACAGTCTGATGAGTGGATTTCAACCACCGGTGGTGAGAGCCTTAGTAGAGCGACAACTGCGCTGGCGTTATGCCGAATGGACGGCCATGGCCCTGTCACCTGTTTTGTGCTTACTACTCGCTCCAGCTTGGTGGAACAATCTCTCCTTGTATCTATCGGTTACCGCTCGGGTGGCCGTGTTTTTGTGTTCCAGACAAAGCGTTTTGAGCCAGGCCTTGCTTATTCCTACCCTGCTTGCTCCCCTCGTCTTATTCGCTCATCCCTTGGGGCAGTTTTTTGCACAATTGAGTATTCCTTTCTGGCTCTTCGGATTGTTTAGTCAGGGGATATTGTGGCTTATCAGTGGGCTAGTGGATCACCCTTGGTTAGTGGCAGCTTTGGATACGAGCTCATGGACTTTAGAGATGTTAAGTGCCTATTTGTCAGAGCTTGAAAAACTCTATCCTCCCCTATTAAATAAACCCCTTTTTTTTCTAAAAAAACTCGCCCCTGCTTATGCCTTTGGTTGGCTAGGGATCAGCTATTTCGTGTTTAGGAAGCGCTGGAATGAAGTGTTTTGGCCTGAGACTAAGCCCAAGCTGTTACCCAAAAGAACTCAGGGCTATTGGGTATGGGCATGGGCTATAATCTTCATTTTAATTTTTTCGCCGCAATACCTTGAACTTCAAACAAAAGGACGCTTACCTGCGGCTCCAATATCAAAACATTACAAACCAAAAAGTTTACTTAAAGATGAGAAATGGAGAAAATAAAAGGTTTAATCTACCCGGTTTTTCTCTCCCTGGGCTTTTTCCTTTCAACCCGGGGCACGCCCTCCATGGCTCAGCTGCAAAGGGCTTTCGCCCTTGGCCATCCATGGTGCAGAGGCCTCCGGTCGAAAGAAAAAGCCCAGGGAGATATACAAAAAAAGACGCACCAATTCCTCCCTGTTTTGAACGATTTTTATCAAAATCCCGAGGATTATTGTGTTACCAAAGAAAATAAAATACAATACTGTCCTGCATTTCAAGTCGCCAAAGAATTAACCAAGTTCAGCTAAGTGAACTTAACGCCAACATGTAAAAAGCAAGCACGAAGGTCGGAACACTATATCGCTAGGTAACGCACAAGGCGTAAAAACTCCTCAGGAGTTTTTTTATCTTTTTTAATGGCCTCCGCAAAGGGGACTAAAACCAACTTACCGCCTTGCACACCCACCATGACGTCTGAGTGACCTTTCACCAAAGCATCTACGGCAAAAGCCCCCATCCGCGAGGCCAGAATACGATCGGTAGCCGTGGGAGAGCCACCCCGCTGTTGATGGCCCAAAATAGCCACCTTGGCCTCTAGACCAGACTTTCTACGAATTTGCTCGGCCAGATCATAAACCCGTCCGGGTTTTTCGCCTTCCGCCACCACGACGATGGAGCTTTTTTTCCCACGTCTACGAGCTTCATCAATGCGTCCAATCACCACATCGAGGGCCACGGGCCAGTCTGGCACTAAAACATCCTCCGCCCCTCCTGCCAAGCCCGCATAGGCTGCGATGTAACCACTGCTTCGCCCCATCACTTCCACCAAAAACAAACGATCATGGCTATCGGCCGTGTCTCGAATTTTATCTAAAGCATCCAAGGCGGTATTTACGGCCGTGTCAAAACCAATGGTGAGGTCGGTGCCTGAAATATCGTTATCGATGGTTCCTGGCATTCCCACCACGGCTACCCCTTGCTCCTGAAACAAAGCATGAGCTCCGGTAAAAGATCCATCACCGCCAATGCAAATGAGTCCATCAATGCCGGCTTGCTTGAGCAGACTTGCGGCCTTTGCCCTCACTTCGGGTAACAAAAACTCTGGGTAACGTCCTGTTTTTAAAATCGTCCCCCCGCGCTGTATGATGTTGGCTACAGAACGAGCCTGTAGGGACTCCCATTGTCCTTTCACTAGCCCCTCATAACCGCCAATGATTCCGTAAACCTCGAGAGGATATTGAATCGCCGTGCGTACCACTGCACGGATCGCTGCATTCATCCCGGGAGAATCCCCACCACTAGTAAACACCGCAATTTTTTTCATCGCCATGGTATCATTGCAGCACAAAATAACAAAATGTCTACTGGAACCCTTTCGATAGAAACTTGAACAACTCTGAGCTTCCATACTAACTTAATAATATGAGTTCGTTCGGATATTACCCGGCCTTACTTGGCTTGAGTCTCACTGCGGTCATTTTCGCAACTAGTCTGCTCATCGGCTCTGTTTTAGCAACACTGGGGCTTTGGCTGGGGCTAACGATCTTAGTCTATCTATGGTTTAGAAAGGAGCTAAGACAACCCTTGCCTCGGCATATTCAGCCGATGCCCGCAGTTGAGCTCAAGCACCGCTTCTCCTTCCAAAGCTCCCTTTTGGATTTTCACTTGGATCCATCGCAAGCATCTAATGAATTCACTCACACGAGAATTTGGCCGTTTGCCCTCAAGAAACATCACGTGACAATCAGCCAACAATGGTGGGAGCAAACCCCAAGTTTTTACCGAACGATTGCTCTTCTTTACCTTCATGAATTCGCGCGGGCTTTAAATGACTCCTTATTTTGGCGAATATTGTGGGACTTACGCTCACTTTTTAAAAGAGGTATTTCAGTGACCGAGCTGAGACCTTTTCGTAAAAAAATCCTTAAGCGATTACAGAAATGGCATGGCCTGGATGAGGAATGGGTTGCGCTTTTCGAAGCTCGTTACCTCCACAAACCCTTAAATTAGGCGACACAGAAAGATTAAAAGATGTGTTCAAAAAAAATACAGCCGTCAACGGACGAAACAATCGTTCAGAAAAGTCTGCTCATCCGCCAGATTGTTACCCACACAAATAGCATCCAAGCCAATGTAGTGAGCCCGCTGCCAAGCTTGCTTTAGTGAGTATTTTTTTAATATTCCCTGCATCTGGAGATCGTCACATATCAAGCGAGCTTGGGGTAACTTTTGACGCAGAGAAGATACAACCGGCTCACTCAATGACACAGGAAAGTCCTCATCCCACTGGCGCACAAAAGCATGGCTGAGTAAAAGCCATCCCCCAGGCACATGGGGTAACAGCTCAAAAAAAACTTTCAACTGCTCCTCGCGTGCCCCCTCTAACTCTGTCAACTCCCAATGAGAGTTTACCGTGGCTGAACCTAATCCTGGATAGTGCTTCAAACAAAGCTCAAGCTCCAGATCTCGCGCGACTTCACACCATTCCAAAGCACACTCCATCACAATTTCAGCGCGTTCAGAAAAGCTGCGGTCATAGACCCCGATATCAGGGCTTGCCGGGTTATAGAGAATATCCACCACCGGACCTAAAATCCAATCAATACCCAGTTGTTTCATTTCGGCAAAAGATCGCTTCAGGATTTCAAGCCTTTGTTGTTTGGGTAACTGAGCGTAGTCTTTTGCTGAGGGCAAAGGAGCGAATCCTAAAGACTCCTTGAGGCGTCTGACCTTACCGCCCTCTTGATCCACACAGATCATAGGATGGCCAGAAAGAAAGTGAATTTGACGAGTCAAGTCGGTAAGTTGCTGCGGAGATAGGATATTATTCTGGTAACTTTTTGTCGCTACACTGTAATCAAACAAGATAACTGCCTTCACCCACCCCTGCTCACAAAGCTTCGGTAGCCAATCAGGAATCCTAGTCCCCTGAAAACCTACAACGAGCTGAGCTCGAGGGGTAATGGTATTTTGATTCATAGTCTCTCATTTTAACGATTACAAAACCCTAAGCGCAATGACCTCATCGTTTCTCGGCCGCGCGGCCAAGATTCTTGGCTATCAAATTAGGGCTCCATGACAAATAATTTCAGTCGCCGTCCCGCCTCCACATGATGAGGACGAGATAACTTGTTCCACGCCAGTAACTTT
>CAZZMS010000141.1:0-9058 GCA_964655485.1 uncultured Pseudobdellovibrionaceae bacterium
GATCAGCGAGGTTTGGGTTTGTTTTTCAATACTGCTGCGGTCACAGCTTCGATTCCACGAGTAGGGTTTTTTGGACAACAGCAGCTTTACGCAGGCTCGTCTTCGGTGTTATCGGTTCGCGTGAATCTAGGCCAAGAATCGGGTGATGGATTTATATGGTCGCAAGCTCAGTGGGGAATTTCCGGTTCTTTTTCCCCTGAAGTGGCTTGGTTTGTGGATTTTCGCCCGGGATATTGGTTGTGGATGAACTCTCGCTCTCCTAGTTTGATCGGCGAGCTGGGAACGGGAATAAAGTTTTTTGAGCGTCATTTGCTGTCCTTCTACTATTTGTGGCAACAATACGATCGCTCTTTGACGGCCAAGGATTATCAACGGGAGTACGTGGATATAAATTATTTTTACCAAGTGCAGGCTCACTTACGTCTTGGTTTAGGTTACCATCAATTTTTATCAGGGCTTAACCATTCTGCTTATTCTGGTTGGCAAATCGTGAGTCTATGGGATTGGGGAGAATAGCATGGATACCTCTCATCCGCACACTCCAGACAAATCGCAAGAGTTTTTAGGGCTCGATGCCCAGGAGGCAAAAAATGGGCAGGATGTGCGCGATTTATCTGCCACGCTCGAGCACTTTTCGCTAAAATCTTTGGAGTCAGCTGCGTCGACGGCAGTGAAGCGACCTGCGGATAAAGATCAGTTTATTTTCTTGTCCCCGGAACAAGAAGCTGTCGCTAGAGAGTTAGTGGAGCTTCGTTTTCCGCACATGAGTGCGAAATACATTTTTTCTAAGCGCATGGCCAATCTGATCAGCTTGGCGGTCATTGTGGGTTTTTTCTTTTTTGGTTTTCATGCTGGTCTTACGGCTTTAGCTATTTTTACGGTCATTCATCTCATTTACGTGGCCCATTTTGTATTCAAAGTGGTGTTGCAAATGAGTGGGGCCTTTCACTCCAATGAGGCTATCGACTGGGCCAAGGAGATTTCTCAACTGAGTTATCAGGACCTACCGGTTTACACGATCTTACTTCCGCTATTTAAAGAGGCGAATATGCTAAAAGCCATAATCGCGGGAATAGAAAAATTGGATTACCCTAAAGAGAAGCTTGATGTAAAAATGTTACTAGAGGAATCCGATCCGGAAAGTGTGGAAAAAGCGCTCAAAATGGCTTTGCCTCCCTATGTGCAAGTCATAGTAACTCCCAAAAGCAGTTTACAAACCAAGCCTAAAGCCATGAATGCAGCCTTGCCTTATGTGCGCGGAGAGTTCCTGACCATTTACGATGGAGAAGATCAACCCGAGGTGGACCAGCTAAAAAAAGCGGTAGCTTACTTTAGAAAATACGCGTCGCCCCTCACGTTCTGCCTGCAAGGTCAGTTGAATTTTTTCAACCGTAATGAGAACCTACTCACTCGATTTTTTACTCTCGACTATTCTGCGTGGTTTGATTTTTTTATTCCTGGATTGGCCTTTTACAAAGTCATTATTCCTCTCGGAGGGACCTCTAATCATTTTCGGGTAGATTTGTTACGCGAAGCCTTAGGGGGATGGGATGCTTATAATGTGACCGAAGACGCTGATTTGAGTGTGCGGGCGGCACGTTTGGGGTATACGGTGGATTTTTTACCTTCTACGACTTGGGAAGAAGCTACGGTCCATTGGATGGCCTGGGTCAAGCAGCGCACCCGTTGGTTAAAAGGTTATATGGTGACCTATTTTGTCCATATGCGAAACCCGATCCGATTGTGGAAAGAAATCGGTAACCGATCTTTTTGGTTTTTTCAGCTTTTTTACGGATTATCGTGGATGTTTCTGTTGGTGAATCCTCTTTTACATGGGCATTTTGTTTATTGGGTGATAACCGGTAAAGGCTTTTATTGGGATTATTTCTGGTGGCCTTCGGTAATGAGTTTATTGTTGGGGAATGGCTTTTTGATTTATATGTCAGCACTATCCTCTTTCAAGCGGGGTTTTTACTCGCTATCTTTGGTGGCTCTGCTGATTCCTTTTTATTGGTTTATGATGAGTGTGGCGGCTTGGCGGGCTTTGTGGCACCTCATCGCCTACCCCCATAAGTGGGAAAAAACTCCCCATGGTTTATCGAAGGTCAGTGTAGGAAGTTAGGCTTATGAATATCTGTAGTTACCGTGCTGGTTTGTTGGCTTATGAGGGCTTTAATCGCGTCCTTGAGCTTTTTGGTTATTCCATGGCCTACTGGCCTTTTGCTCTGATGTTTTGGCTCATCGCTTTGTGGACTTTGCGGGCCTTTTATCTTCTATCCACCCGTTGGTCCTTGCGAGCCGCATTGAACTTATCCATGAGTTTAGGGGTGATGTATCTTTTGTCGCCTCTGGCCATTTCCCTTTACGGAGCTTTTTTACTAGCGATCCTTTTTCGTTTGTTACTGGAGGAGAAAAAGATCTATCAGGCCCTATTTCGGGGCTTTTTCGAATCCTTCGTGATTCTTTTTCCTGCGGTGATTTTGATGAATTTTCATGTGGTTAGTTGTTCGATTCAATCGAGTAATAGTTTGTGGGGAAACTGGCTGATAGCAAAGCAAATGGTTGAAGAGCTTTATCGTTCTTTTTTTGCCCACTATTCTTGGCTGACGATTTTTATACTTGGTGTTTTTTGGTTGCTGGCACGGGTGGATCCTTGGCGCTGGGGAAGCCCTCGCCTGGTCACTGCGTTTTTAACGGTTATGGTTTTAAGCTTAGTCCTCTATGAGTTTCAAGTGATCCCAGGGGCCCATGTTCCATAGAGTCAAAGGCCAGGGTTCGGGGATGAAGTGGCGATAGCTTTTGAAAAACACACGATAGCTTTGAGGGTCTGGTGTTAGGCTCAGTTCGCTTAGTGTGACCGTTTTTTTCTGCCAGCGGCTAAAGTTAAAACTTGAAGTGGGGCAGTTTTTTTGCCACCACCCTTGGGCATTTTTGAGATAATGTGCTTTGAACTCTGGCCAAGTGGGTGGGGGCGAATTCGTGGGGAAATGACCATGACTGAGGTGTAAAGAAGGGGCAATGTGATCGATCGTGTCTAAATATTCTTGAAATTTAGCACAAGAAAATTTCACATCTTGAACGTGAGAAAAATCACCGTTACCGGCCCAACGCCACCACAATTTCGTTTGTGAACGGTGCTCCTTAACAAATCCTGTAAGCTTTTTCTGCCAAGCGCTTAAACGGGTGAGGAAATCTTCGTTTAAATGCATAAGTAAAGCACGATCCATCCCTGCGGCCACAGCCACGTGTAACTGGCTAAGCTGGGGGAGATATTGATTTTGAAGGAGGAAAAATAAAGGCGAGTAAGCAAGCTCAAAATACTTTTCACCTAAAGCCGTGTTGGAATACATCCGCCACAAAGCTTGCTCGCTCATCAGGGTTTGCAATTCTTCAATATGCGGGATCCAGATGAGGGTGCGTACAGATTTGAATAATTCTCGGCACTTCTCCCATTCGTTCGATTGGGGTTGATTTTCAGTATAGTAACTACGATTTTTTGAATGATAATGGATAGGCCAAAACACGGTTATGCTCGGTAGGGAAAAGGGGTAACGGGCTTGTACCCGTTCGCACCAAAGTTTAAGCTCTCCTTTCTTAAAAGGAATGAGAGCGAGGGAGAGATGTCCCCCTTTCAATTCCCTGAGGATATCGGTGTTTGGAAGGCTGATTTTGGACGAGGCCACTGTTCTTAAAGGAGTTTGGGAAGAACTTTGGGATTCGTCGCTTCTAGTTGACGGAAAATCTTTAGAAGTGATTCCCGATGAGGGCTGATGGGTTTTTAATTGGGACCAAGAACTTGGTGCACGCTCCGTGCGGTAACGTGCATCCTCTAGGTAGCGCAGGACTAAAGCGTCTTCCGCCCCCTTCGCCTCGGAATAAGAAAGAGAGGAGGTTCCCTCCACTTTTTGCAGAGGTAAAAAAATGGGTAACATAATTTTTGTAAGAAGCCGAATGAGTCCTGGACGCATCTTTCCCCTCGCTAGACTCCTGTCTGGAGTTGGCATCGGCAGGACTTACAAAAGTCGAGGTACTAGGGGGCAAAACTAGACCAGAGACCAGAAAAAACCCTTGTAGGGTTTTCGTAGTTTTCTCATACTGAGACAGTGTCAGGGGAAGAGGTGACACTCCTTCTTGGTGTGATTCGTGTGCTTTTGAGGTGGAGCCTCGGTTTTTATTTTTTTGTACAAGGGCTTAACGGTTTTTTCTCATTTTTTCCTCTGCCTCCACCGACGGAAAAAATGAGACAATTTTTAGAAGTGTTTTTCGGGGTTCCTGGATTTGCCTTCATGGTGAAGGCCGGAGAGATGGGAATTGGCTTGGCCTTAATCAGTGGTTGGGCTTTGGGAGTGAGTTTGTTGTTACTAGGGGTTTTGGTTTATGGAATTTGTGTGTTGCAATGGTTTTTCATGAGTAACAGAAAATTGAGTCTCGGCTTGGGACTTTGGTATGGCATGACCTTACTTTTACATAGTCGGGAGATGTTGCAGCTATTGGTTCCTTAGAGACCATCTTCCATGAGCTTGTAGAAAAACGAAATGAACTAAATATCGAGAGCTTGAGAGGAAAATAAACCGCGTGAGAATCAGAGGAGGTATCGGGTGAAACGTATTCTACTTTTTGGGGGCAGCAGTGAAGAGCGCTTGGTAGCGGTGGCGAGTGCTCAAAATGTGTTACGACATACGAGTTTTGACGAGCTTTGTTTTGTTAGCCCTGAACTTCGGTTGTTTCAAGAGTTACCCGAAACTCTCCTCGCGCATGAACGCGCTTTTGAACGCCCCTATGAGCCTCGGGGCCCCAGGCTTGCGGATTCTTTGCGGGAGCAAACTTGGTGGAGCCACAAAAAGCCAGCAGTCGTCTTTATCGCCATGCATGGGGGAGAAGCCGAAAACGGAAAGTTACAGGCGTTTTTCGAAGGGCTTGGAGTGGCTTATACGGGAAGTAGATCGCAAGCAAGTCATCTGGAATTTCATAAAGATGAAGAGAAAATTCGAGTACAAGAAGCTGGAGTACGGGTGGCGGGTGGGGATTTGTTACCCAAAAAGAATGTTCAAGTTTGGCTTCAGGAGAAGCTACAAAATTGGGGGGGGTTGGTCGTTAAGCCGGTCGATAGTGGCTCGAGTTTTGGGTTGTTTTTTATCGCATCAGGCGAAGATGTGGATCGCACCTTAAAGGAACTTGCCAACTTTGGCTCGCATCGATTCTTGGTGGAGGAATGGGTGAGGGGGCGTGAGCTTACGGTAGGAGTGGTACAGCAGCCCGCAGTCAACGACCTGGTGGCTTTGCCACCTAGTGAGGTTCAACTAGAAAGGGGAAGGACTTTTGATTACCAAGGCAAATACTTCGGTCAAGGGGTGAAAGAGGTCACTCCTGCGGATCTCACTGAGGATGAACAAAAAAAAGCTCAGGCCTTGGCGATATTAGCCCATCGTGCTTTAGGGTGTTACGGTTACAGCCGTACGGACATGATTTTGACAACAAGCGGCGAATGCGTGTTTTTGGAAACCAATACTTTACCCGGGTTAAGTGCTGCGTCGTTTATCCCGCAACAACTGGCAGCAGCAGGAATTCCTCTGTCTCACTTTATTAAAGATCAAATAAATCTAGCGATAAAGAAAGTAACATAACATTTGTGTTTCGATCTCGAGCGTTGCAAACAAATCTTAAAGAATATGAGGGACAAATGCTGGGCTAAAACATAGTCCGGAAAAATCAGAAAGGATTAGGATAGGGCCATGGAAAAAACACATAGCTCTTCAAGTAAGTGGGCCATTGGGATTTTTTCAGTGTTACTTCTTGCCTCTTTAGTGTGGACGTATTGGGGCTTAAAAGAAGGTCATGAGTATCACGAAGCCTCTCGGGTGTGGGGTTTGCAGGTTCCCGACTTTGCTTTAGTTGATTTAGAGCCCAATGCACAAGAGATCAAAGAGGGCAAAGATATCTTAGAGAATACTCCCGCTCGTTTACCGGAGTTTGTGGGGGCAAAAATCAACTGTACCAATTGTCACTTAAATTCTGGGACTAAACCTAATGCTGGACATTATGTGGGAATCATTCATCGTTTTCCTCAATATCGAGACCGATCGGGTAAGGAAGATACTTTAGAGGATCGAATTAATGACTGTTTTGAACGTTCTTTGAACGGGAAGCGTTTACCCAATGAGCATCCGGGTATGCGAGCCATTGTCGCCTACATGACTTGGCTTTCGAAACCTTATCCCCCTACAGCAAAAAAAATCGAAGGTATGGGGATGCCTAAGTTGGTAGTGAATCGGCAACCAGACTTGGAAAAAGGCAAAGCCGTTTACGAGCAAAAGTGCCAAATGTGCCATCAGCCAGGAGGGCAGGGAATTATCTTGGAAGAAGGTAAAATTAGTTTTCCGCCCCTGTGGGGTGATTACTCCTTCAATGTAGGGGCTGGGATGGCTAGGTTGCATACGGCTGCAGGTTTTGTGAAGAAAAATATGCCCTTGGGGCAAGATAATTCATTAAGCGACGAGGAGGCTTGGGATGTGGCTTATTACTTCAGTCAGCAACCTAGGCCAGACTTCGCCAGGAAACACCTTGATTGGCCCAAGGGTAACAAACCGAAAGACGCTCGTTACTAATTCTTAAAAAGGGGGATATATGTTGGAGTTACCGGTTGCGAATTTGCTGCTGGTTTACCTTCCTAAGTTCCATTGCGGGTTTGTTTTTATTGATATGGTCCATTTCTACCCGGCAATTTTCCATGGGGCCAGAACAAGCCGAAGTGATTTTTGCTCCCGGAGAGAAGGGACAGCCAGAGGATCCTTCGGTAACACATCATGGGTCAGCCGATGAGCCAGCTTATCGTTCTCAGATCGACAAGGTGGCTAAGGGACCAGTGTTTTATTTGTTTGCTTCAGCTATACTTTGGTTGTTACTAGGTAGCGTTTTTGGATTGGTCACTTCGTTAAAATTTCATTGGCCCGATTGGTTAGTGGAGTGGGCTCCCCTAACTTTTGGTCGTTTACGTCCTTTGCATTTGAACACAGTCGCTTACGGATGGCTATCCATGGCAGGAATGGGGGTAGGACTGTGGGTGGCTTCGCGGATTCTAAAAACCCCTTTGGTAGGGGCCAAATGGGCCGTGTGGGGTACCCATTTGTGGAATCTTGGAATGTTACTAGGAACCTGGGCTTTATTCTCCGGTTGGTCTGATGGCATTGAGTGGTTGGAGTACCCTTGGCAGATTGATGGATTATTTGCCGTGGGTGGGGCGATGATTGGGCTACCTCTGTTGTTCACGATTAAAAACCGACAAGTGGATCATCTATATGTTTCGATCTGGTATATTGGGGCGGCTTTCATTTGGATGCCTATGCTGTTTGTGATTGCTAACTGGCCGGGTGTGCATTTTGGTGTGCAGCACGCTATCGTCAATTGGTGGTTTGCGCATAATGTGCTTAGGCTTTGGTTGACTCCTCTGGGGCTTGCTGCAGCCTACTATTTTATTCCGAAAATGATTGGTCGTCCGGTACACTCTTACCAGCTTTCTTTGCTAGGTTTTTGGTCCTTGGCTTTGTTTTATTCTCAAGTGGGTTTACATCACTTGATAGGTGGACCGGTACCATCTTGGTTAGTAACTTTGTCTATTGTTACCAGTGTGATGATGGTTGTTCCCGTGGTGGCGGTGGCTGTAAACCATCATATGACCTTAAAAGGGTACTTCTCGAAGCTTTGGTCGTATCCGAGTTTAGCTTTTGTGGCCTTCGGAGCGATGATGTACACTCTTACCAGCTTTCAAGGATCTATGCAGTCTATGCGTTGGTTAAACACGATTTCGCACTTTACTCACTCGACAGTGGCACACGCGCATTTGGGAGTGTATGGGTTTGTCTCCTTTATTTTGTTTGGTAGCATGTATTTTATTCTGCCGCGTTTACTCGCTCGTCCTTGGCCGCATCGCTCTTGGATTTGGTGGCATCTCGGTTTATCTCTCGGTGGGATTGCTATTTATTTTATCTTTTTGACGATTGGTGGTTTGTTACAAGGGGCTTATATGCTGGATGCGAGCAAAAGTTTTGAATCTAAGTGTTTTTTATCCTGGCTCATCGACCAACCTCCCCATCGGAAAGTTACTTTCCTTCCCCATCCCCTTTGACTTTTTCTTTCCAAGGTCTTTGCGTGGGGGTATAGTTCCGTTTAAGACTTTTTAGGTAAGCAACCAAAGCCAAAGCCTCTGGCTTGGCCACGATCACTCCTTCTTTCGGAGCAAACTCTGGCGGTAACTTTACAACATAGTCAGTCGGTGAAGCCTCTTTTTTCCACTCATACAAGTAAGGGTAACTTGGCATAATCGACCAAGGCACCACCGCGCGCGGTTGATAAAGGTGAGTGTGATGCCAATCATCGCTAGGTTGTCTAACACCAATATTGAACAAATCTGGCCCTGTCCGCATAGTTCCCAATAGATGAGGATAGTCATAGGCATAATCTCCGGGAGTAGACGCTCGCCCCCAACCACGACTGGCATCAGGAGCTAATTTAGCATCCCGAGGTTGCTGCGAGTGACAGTAAACGCAGCCTTGAGCCACATACTGCTTACGCCCCTCCCACTCCAAAGGTGAATAGGGTTTTAAGCCTGGCTCTGCCGGAATTTTTGTAAGTTGCATGGAGGGAATAGCAATAAGTAACACGGTAGCAAAACCAAGAATGGAAGCGGCTGCAATCACAAATCCCCAAGGTCGAAGCATGGTTTACCCCCTTTTCTCCGCTACGGGAACAACCTCTAAGGGCTGCCTAACGAGCTTGACAACGTGCCAAGCAAAAAGAAAGTGCGCTAAGGTCATCAAGGTCCCCCCAATTGATCGCGCCCACAAGTAAGGAAGGGTCACCTTCACGGATTCTTCAAAACTTTTGCTCGCATCCAGCATATAAGCCCCTTGTAACAAACCACCAATCGTCAAAAAGATAAAATAAATAGCAATCCCACCGAGAGATAAACCTAGATGCCACCAACTCCAAGCGCGATGCGGCAAAGAACGAGAGACTAACTGCGGAAGACTAAAACACATGATAAAAAACAAAAACAAGGAGA
>CAZZMS010000142.1:0-10496 GCA_964655485.1 uncultured Pseudobdellovibrionaceae bacterium
AGTGTCCTCTTCAAAAATAATGACGTAATCTACAGCCTTAAGCGCATCTAGGATTTGCGCGCGATCCTCTTCAGTTTGTAAGGGTCGCTCTGGGCCTTTCAGTCGGCGCACACTAGCATCGGAGTTGATCCCCACGACCAAGAGATCTCCTAGGGACTTTGCTTCTTCGAGATATTTCACATGGCCTAGATGTAACAGATCAAAACAACCATTAGTAAAGACAATCTTTTTTTGTGAGCGCAAAGGGCCTAGGGTGGCTTCAATGTGCTTACGATCTTGAATCCACATATTGGACCTCGAAGGAACTAGTGGTCGTGTTTTGCAGATTAACCCAGATGTTCTTTTTTAAGACGTGTTCCGCTCAAACGACCCAAGAGGTCCGAGTGGCTTAAGTAACCGACGAGGGGTAGGATCACGAATCCCGTAGCCACAGCTAAAAGAGCACGAAGAAAATACGTTAAGCCATGGCTCATCTTTTGTTGAATCAAGTCTACTTTTTGATCGGTGGTCCATTCTCCTGGGGTGCGACCTAGGAGATAACGAAAGATAAATAGATAGGATAAGCTCACCACGGTGACTAATCCATAACCAAGACTCATTATCTCCATCGGATCACTTTGTTTCACTAGACCGATCAGATCGATTTTGGTAACCAACAGTGTAGAAATCAACACCGTAAGAACTCCAGCCATCACTAACAGAGTGTCAAGGATCATGGCTGAAAGCTCCGGGTAACTTTCCATCCATTGGGTTTCTACCACGCGACGAGAAGGAGTTGTTTCTTTGAAGGTGAGATGATGACGTTTATTTTGCAAATCTTGCAGAACGCTTTGAGCGCTGACTTGAAGCTCAGATTCGGTAGGCGCTGGCGGTGTGTTAAACACAGAGGGTTTAATTTTGACCTCAGAGCTTTGAGCAAGGGGCTGTGCAGCCGATGCCGCACGAGATGCGGAGCGACCTACGGTGTTGGTGGCATTCGTAGGCCCAGCTTCCGGGGGCGTTCTACTCAAGGCTTGATTTGTGAGCTCGGGCTCTAGGCGAGACGAAGTGTGCGCCTTATCTTTCTTTTTCTTTCCATGAAACCCCAAGCCTTCAGTGATCGGCTTAAACTCAAACTCTTCAAAAAGATCTTTTTCGCTCATACTTCGTCCTTGATGGGGGCTCACATCAAACCCAACTCATACTTACACGCGGCCACTAGGGTCATACAAGCGGTTTCTACACGCAAAACTTGGTTACCCAAGCTGATGGGGAGGACTTGATAGCGGCGTAGTTCCTCGACTTCATGGGGTGACCAGCCCCCCTCACTGCCGACCCAAAGATGGACTTCTTCAAGGTCCAAGGGGGAAGAGGACCATAAGGACGACCACTGAGTTTTCAGCGGGGGCTGGTGCATCAAGCCCTCGTATCCTATGAGACCCACGCGCCGAGCAGGTCGGTTAACCCAAAACTCTATATGTTCAGCCCAAGACTTTGGACCAGAACACTCCATGAGGGTGCCTCGTCCCGTTTGAGCCGTAGCGGCCACGATAATTTTTTTAAGGCGTTCTAGTTTGTGCTGAGAAAACTCTTTGGGGGAGCGTACGAAGGAGTGTTCGCTGCATAGGAGCTCAAGCCGGGACACTCCCATTTCAACCATTTTTTCTGTGATGGCATCAAGCGTTGGGTATTTGGGGACGGAAAGATGTAAAACGATGTGAGGTTTGGCCGGCTGAGGGAGGAGGCGAGAGCTCAAAGGTTTGACCCGCGCTTCTTTCTTTTTAATCTCCAGGACCTCTACCTGGATCGCTTGACCAGCGATTAGACCTAATAGTTCAAAACTCTCACCTACGTGGAATCGACAGACTTCGAATATGTGATGAAAATCTTCACCGCGAATCGTGAGCTCTTGTGCATCACTGGAAAGAGGATTGTGTAACCAAAAACGACGCATACTCAAGCCCCGCTTTTTTCTAACAGAACAGCCACCCAGGAATCCGGAGATTCTAAACGCTTAATAAGCCGCCATTCTTCGTTGATAAAGTGATCGAGAGTCATCTCCTCATTTTCTACAAGAATGCCAGATAGAATGAGGTAGCGATTGGATCTTTCTTTGAGTATGGAGGAATACTTCCTCAATACTCCGTCGATAATATTGGCCACCACAACATCAAAACGCTCTTTGATTTGCTTGATGGGGGTATCGTCGATCAAGAGGTTTTGACAGTGGTTAAGCGCGGCATTTTCCGTAGCGACCCGAATGCACTCAGGATCGATATCAATGCCATGAATCCAGCTGATTCCCAGTTTTTCGCCCAGAATGCCAAGAATGCCGGTGCCGCAACCCACGTCTAGCATAGTTTTAGGTAGAGGATTTTGCCGTTGCACAACCGCTTGCAGAAGGTGGGCGGCCATTTGTGTTGTAGCATGAGTGCCGGTGCCAAAAGCCATACCGGGGTCAATACGGATACAATGCTCAGGGGCGGCTGGTAACTCTTCCCAAGAAGGTACAACCCAAAAGGGCTCTGTAAGCACGAAGCTATGGTAACCTTTTTTCCACTCGGCGAGCCAATCCTGATGAGCTTGCTGCTCGACTCTTAAATCGCGAAGCTCATAAGTGTTACTAAGAACATCTATTAGCTCGGGATCGGGTGCTTGTTCAAAATAGGCTAAAAGGTGTTTGGTTTTTTGTTTGATAATCTTGGGATCAAGTTGTAAGTTTGGTTGAGTGAAAAGAAGTTTTTCCTCCGTGCCAAGGCAGCCAGAACGCATGAGGATAGATGTGATTTCTGGTTCTAGCTCTGGATCTAATTTCGGCAAGTAAAGCACATAAAAATGGGGCGATGACATTTTCTCTCCTTTTAAAATAGATGGTAACTTTGCCAAGGCAAAGATAAAGACTCAATCTGTTCAGGATCTTTCTCGCCGGGCAAGGTGACGACATAGGCGGCATAAGGCAAGCGAGCGGATATCACTCGCCTAGAGGGAATGAGAGACCACTGCTTTTCCGGTCGCAAATACAGCATGAACTCGTCGGTGCGCAGATGGCGCCAAATTTGGCTCAGCATGAGCTCGAAAATATCGGCGTGGGCCACGTAAATGTGAGAAACATGAAAAAATTTAAGAGGCCAGTCCTCACCCGTGCGACTTTTGGGTTTGGTCAGGCGATGCACGAGACCAAAAAGATTTATGAATTTCAAGAACTGTCTAAAATTATGAGCACTCAGGGAATAGCGCAAAGGAACATACCACTGAGACCAAGTGCCCGGATGAGTAGTCAGAAAGCCTTCTATTCGACCCGTTTTTTCGTGTTGGCACATCCAATAAATTGGTAGGGTGGAACCCATCCGAGATTGGGTATCCTTGAGTTGCTGCATCCACCCCGAGGTAGGGGGGAGTGCCCCTTTGCTCAGGATAAACCTCTCTACCTTTGGCCAATCTTCATGGGTTACCGGCATGACTTGGTAACCTTTTAGGTGTCTCACGTGACCGGGCCAAAAACCAAAAATGGCCGTAAGCTCGTAGTTCTGGTTCCAATGGTAACGAGGAGTTTGGCGTTTGAAGGGGTGGGAGCGCAGAAAGGTGTTCAAGACTTTTTTATCTTCAAAAGATAAAAGACTGGTGATGTAAGTGACCTCGTGATGGCGACGAATTTCTTCAAGCACGGGAATAAAGTTTTGGTGCCAAGCAATCGTCGCTTGTCGCGAGGGTAACACTCTTAGGTCAGTAGCTAGGGCAAATTTTTGAGGATATTGTCCGCTGAATAAAAATGTGGCCGTGGCTTGCCAGTCCATGCCTCGCCTAAGAGCGTATGTGATGAATGGCTCGCCGGTGAGGCGATAAGGCTGAAAAAAGCCGTGCGGGCGCAAAAGCCGAAGTTGCACGAGCCCATCTAGTTCAAAGCTTTCGAAAAATAATTGCAACTCTTTATCGTGCTCGTGAGTGAGTCTATGAAGTTGCATGACTATTCCAGATGGGATCGGGTTGCCCTGCCACAAACAGGCTCCAGCGCGCGGCCACAAACAGGGCATCACTCAACCTATTGAAGTAGGGAATGTACGCGCTTAAGCTCGGCTCTTGAGAAGATAGTGCTGTGAGCTCTCGTTCTGCTCGCCGGCAAGTGGTTCGGGCCACATGAAAACGAGCTGACTCTTCTGTCCCTCCGGGAAGAATAAAGTTTTTCAAAGGAGGCAGGGAGTGATCTCGCTCGTCAATCCACTGCTCTAGCCACAGAGTTTCCTGTTCAGTTTTCCATGTAGGCAAGCGAGCTCTTAGGGTTTCATCCACACAAGCTAAATGGCTACCCATCACGAATAAATTATGCTGAGTGCGTCGAAGAAGTTCTTGTCCTTCTTTCTGCTGGCAAGCTGTCAAAGTCCAGCCTAAAACACTATTGAGTTCATCGCATAGACCATAGGCTTCTACGCGCGGATGAGCCTTGGAAACTCCACGACATCCGAGGAGAGAAGTGGTTCCTTGATCGCCGGTTTTCGTGTAGATTTTCATGTTGTTAGATTACTGGGATTTCCAGAAAGAGGCAAACTATGGGTGACGGCGGTCACCCTTGAACAGAAAGGGCTATATGTTACTGGTGACCATTCCCCACTCCGGTGAGAAGATCCCTGAACAAGCGGAGTGGCTCAAGCTTCTTGCGCCCCAAGTTTTATTGGCTGATGTGGATCGCTTTGTCGATGAACTCTCCGCGCCTGTGTTAGACCAACTGTCATTACCGCGAGTGATTGCGCCCTATCATCGTTATGCAGTGGATCTGAATAGGGATCCTCAGGACGTGGATCAAGGTTCGGTGGAGGGGGCGACAATTCCGGCAGGCCCTCACAGCCATGGTTTTCATTGGGTCACGACGATGAGTGGAGAGGTGATTTTACCCAAGCCCATGAGCCAAGCAACTCACCAAGCTTTGAAAGCGCTCATCTACGATCCCTTTCATGCGCAGATCGCACAAGCTCTGCAAAGCCATCCTGTGGATGGATATTCTGTTTGGATGTTGGACTTGCATTCTATGCCCTCCGTGGGAGGCCCGGATCATCGTGATCCAGGAGAGCGGCGTGCGGATGTGGTGATTAGTGATAACTTGGGAGCTTCGGCGCACCCCAAAATGGTCGATGCCATTTTGACTGCGTTTTTGCGTGCGGGTTTCAAGGTGTCCTACAATTGGCCTTATGTCGGGGGCAAAATGACGGCTCGATATGGTCGTCCTCATCAGGGGCGTCACACCGTGCAAATCGAACTTAATCGCGCGCTTTATATGGATGAAGTGACAAAAGAAAAAAAACCTGCGGAGTTCTCGCGTGTGCAAAGTAAATTACAAGCGGCCATGTTCGGAGTGTATCGCGCTTATCAAGCCCTAGCGAAAGAGTTTTAGATGATGTCTCGTAATTCCTCATCTGAGTCCCAGGCTTATTTGTATCTTTGGCAAGAGGTGTTTGGCTTACGTGATATCCTCTTCGATGGACTGGCTTCCGCGGTTACACAGGAGGACTCCTCAGCAGAGAGGGAAGATCTGCAGCTGGGATCAGAGGTTTGGTTGTGGGTAACAAGTCGACAGGTTTTGGAATTAGCGGTTTTTGAGCGCATGAACGCTGCGATCTTACAAGAGGCTAGTAAACGAGGTTTGCAGCTAAAAATAGCGTGGATAGATGAGGAGTGGTGGAAGTCGCACTTGCCGCAAGAATTGTCCGTTGGATGCGTCGTCTTCACCGACGGAGGTTTGGTCGATCTTTACAAGCAAACCCTAGGTGATCATCCTGAGCTTGTTGTTGAGGCGTTACCCAGTCCTATGAGCTACGAAGCGAAACCTCGACTGAAGTCCGTTGCCTGGAAGAGGGTGCAATTTATACTGAGTCGGTGGTCTGGATCGTAGGCTTTATCGGTCTTGTCATACTTTTTTGGGGGTTCCCTCAGTATGTCTATTTTCCCTCACAGAATGCAGCCACTCATGCGTTGATGGCCAGGGCCATGAGGGATTCTGCGTATCAACAAGAATGGCTTGCGCATAGCTTTTTTGGGGGAAAGTTTATTGATCAACAGTGGGGTTACTCTTGGCTCTTGTCTATTTTCCAAGAGGGGTTACCATCCCCTTGGCACGCAGAGCGGATGATTCAGATTTTGTTTTTGTTGGGTGCTTTGATCAGTCTGTTTTTTGTGCTGCATAGACTCAGTAAATCCCTTGGAGAAACATCTGAAGTACCTAGCGAGTGGTTCATCTTAGCTGCCCTGGGAGTGGCTGTGGGGCTTGCTCCCGCGGGGGTGTGGTTTCGTGTTTACCTCCTACGGATTGAAACCATGGTGTGGTTTTTTATATTGTCTTCCCTTCTGCTTCTTTACTGGTTCGAGGAACGCAGGGTTAGGAGGTTTTTATTAACTCTTTTTTGGCTTGCCGGCTGGTTGTGGTTTGGCAGTCTTTTTTCCTATATTCTTTGGATTCTCTTGTTGGCTTTATTGATCATACCTCGACGTAAATTAGATCGCTTGATTTATTTCCTTGTTTTTCTGCTGGTTTGGGGTTTGAGCTTTTGGTGGCGCGGAGATGTGCTTCTTCAGCTAAGATATGCTCTTAAGCTTATAGCATTTACCATGTCTGGAACTTCGGGTATCCGCGAATGGGAGCCTCTACGCTTAAGCTGGGAAACCTTGTGGCCATCGGTTCTGAGTATTCTTTGTTGGCTGGGGGCTTTTTGGCTATGGCCCAAGATGAGGAATCGTTTTTGGTTAGCCTATTTTGTTATCGCAATGAGTTTTGTCGTTGGTTCTTTTTTTTATCAAAGATTTACCACTTTGGCTTACTTGATGAATATACCTGTGTCGGCATATCTGATTCTGAGATTTTTAGGAGAGCTAACATATCCTGAGTTACTGGGGCGGGGGCTTAGGCCGGAGATCATTCAGGGCTTGATGGCTGTCTTAGCTTTGTCCGGTGTAGCGATTTGGTATGTCAAAACTCCCCGTCCGTTTCAAAGATGGAATGATGAGTTGTATAACTATCATGAAACTACTCAGGCTCTTTCTCGCTACGTCCCTGTAGGAGAGAAAGTGGTGATCACCAGTTGGGAACATTGGTCTATTCTGAGTTGGCATATTCCGCAAAACTCTTTCGAGCCGGGTTATTCCACTTTGATTTATGAGTTAGTGCATCCGCCAGCTATCCAGTGCTTGAACTTTTTGAAAAGTGGAAAGTGGCGAACTTTTAGTCACGGAGTGAACTGTATGCAAGAGATCAAAACATTCTTTGGTAGCCGTTGGTTACTGATAGACAAAGCTAGTGCAAATAAACGTAGTTCGGTTTTGTTGCTAAAAAAACTTTTATTACCTCTTCGTCTAGTTTGGGAAAGTTCAGAGTCGGCTTTGTTTGAGATAGTGGAGGATGTGCGGTTAAATGACTGGCTTGTTTCAAGCTTGTCTTATCCTCATAAATTCCGGTGGGTTGACCCTCATGTTTTGGTCCATCCTCAGCATGGAATAGTGCAATCGTTGTCGGCTGCTGGTTCGTTCGAAGGGGAATACGACATCGGTGGTTCTCTCTTTTCATGGACTCGTTCGTTAATGTCGGCATGGATTTTTTGTCAAAATGGTTTCTTTAATAAAAACACCTGCCAGTCACTATTAAAAAACTATCAGAATTATCGCAGCCAGTGGGAAAAAGGATTAGGAAATCAGGCGTTTTTGGGGTTGCTAGCGATGGAGGTTGCTGACACTTCATTAGTTGAAAAGCAATGGGAGTCCGTGATCAATTTTTTGTTACCCTCAGGTCTTTGGCGAGAGGTTCGTTATGGTGATCGTTCAGCCATTTTTTATCCGGGAGAAGCCCTGACTTTTCTTTATAGAAAACTGTTTGAGGATTGCGTAAAGGCTAAGGGCGCCAAGAGGTTAGTGCCGGAAAAAATTCGCCTGGCCGATCCTTGCTCAGTCAGTTTGACTAAACTTCCTCTGATCGAGAAGTTGGAGAAAGCCTACGCTTGGTATCTTTTTTCTTGGATGCTTTCGAGAGATCCTTTTTATCTTCGGTGGTTGAATGAAATCATTTTTTGGCGTGAGAAGTTAGGAAGGGATACGCAGTTTGAAAAAAAAGAATTAGCTGAGAGCTACCTTTTTTGGGGCTCAGTTTTTTGTTATGCGAAAAGCAAGGGGCTTGCTCCCACTTGGTCTCCGCTTCTTAATGAAGGTTTTAGTTACTTTGTGCAAAATATCTGTCATCCTTTAGGATCGATGATGCGTTCCTGTGCCTTAGCGGCAACTAGACAAAGTCATCCTAAATTTCAAGGTTATTTTTTCCCTCTTCGGTCGCATGAGCCAACCTTACGCGATGACCTACAGGCGCATGGTCTTAATGGATTTCGGGTTCAGGAGTGATCCATTAGAAAGCGAGGCTTCAACCAGTTTCCCTTTCTAGGTAAAAAATGGGTCTAGCTGCAACAGCCTAATCATGACCGATGTTTTTTCGTACCGTATTCTGGTGATGTGGGCGGTAAGTCAATCTTCCATGAAGGAGGTCGTGTGCGTGCTCTAACCCTCATCACATACTTGCTTTCTTTATTTTGGGGATTTGGTGTAACGCTTTCTAAGCATCGTAAGCCAGCTCTTAGTGAACCTGTCTTCCGATTGCCGCTGCTAGGTGAGCAAGCCCCTCCGGTGGAGGTGAGACTTTCAGGTCACTCTTATCCAGGACAAGTCTTGTTTTTTCTAAATTTGACCTGCCCTTGTGCGCGTAATGCCCGCAAGATGTTGCAGGAACAGATTCCCGTCTTGGCTGGTCTTGGCTACACCATCAGAATAATCAATACCGATCGGACTACTCCAAGAGAAGGGGTAAAAAAACTGTTTCAGCGCCTGGAGCTTGGTATTCCTGTTCTTGACGATCGTGAATGGCAGTTGGTTGAGCATTTTAAAATTCGAACCGCCTCTGAATGGGTGATTTTGAAACCAAGTGGAGAAGTCTTATTTTCTGGCACCCTTTATTCAGAGGATATTGATTATTTAGTCGATATTACTGAGGACTTAAGTAACGGTTGGCCTTTACGCTATGCCCGAGGACCGGGTTTAGGCTGCAGTTTAATTAACCCTGAGATGAGTGATGAACATTCTGTCTGGATTCAATAATAGGTTTAAAAATATCCTTCATTATGAAGAGGTCGAACGCGAGCAGCGACTTCAATGGTTTTTATGGGCGATTCTTTTTCTTCTGATTTTTGATTTGAACAAGTTGGCTTTTGTCACGGATCGTGCAGTTAATGAGCAGGTGTGTTGGCCGTTTTGGCTAAGTTGCTATGATTGGCAACTACCTGCCCTGCCAGAAAGTTACTTCATGGGCGGAGTAATGGCTGTCTTATTAGCTCTTATGACGGGAGCCTTGATGGCACTGCTTCGTCAAAGATGGTGGTCTGCAATGTTACTTTTGTTGCCCGTGCTCGCTTTCAAGAGCTTTTACCATTTTATCTTTCGCGATACTGGTCAGCAAAACTTTGAGTTTTTTATGCAGATTCCGGCTTGGACCTTTTTTCTCAGTCGGGACAAGCTGCGTAGTCTTCGCTGGATGTGGGCCACTTTATATTTTTTTGCAGCATCAGTGAAATTCTCCGATGGATGGATTTTAGGCACTTATTTTAGCTCGATGAAGCTTGGTTTACCCGGTGTGCCGCGTGAGCTCATTCCGTTGGCCACCAATTTGGTAATCATTTTTGAGATTTTTTTTTCCTACGGTTTGGTATCGCGACATCCTTGGTATCGCATGACTTCATTTTACTTATGGATTGCTTTTCATTTCTATAGCGTTTTCTTAGTGGGTTACTATTATCCTGTTCGATGTCTTACTTATCTGGTCGTATTATTTTTACCCACAAAAGACGATCGATTGGAGGACTTTCTCCCCCTCGGATTTATCCGACGTCCTATGTGGTTATCCGTCTTGTTCTTTTTTTATGCTCTCCACATAGCCCCCTTAATTTCAAAGAAGGACCGTTTTTACACTTTTGAACGCCTAGGCTACAGCTTTTTTATGATTGATGGTAACCATCAGTGTCGGATTCAAATACGTTATTTTGACAAACAAGGTAAGCTAATTGATGAGGAAAAGATCTCGTTATATGAACCTCGCACTCGATGTTCCCCGACTCAATTTGTTCAAAAAATCAAAAGACGTTGTAGAAGAGAATCTTTTGGAAGAGCAGAGTTCATATTGGATCATTCACTCAATGGTGGACCTTTTTACAGGATCGTGGATCAAAAAAATGCCTGTGATTTGCCTCTTTCTATCTGGAGAGACCATGAGTGGATACGTGATCCAAGCTTGGAGATAGTTGAAGTTGTAGGATGGCCATCGAAAAATCAAATTTCTCCATCGGGAAATTTTGGTGGATCAATCAGCCAAAAAGATGGGCGCCAAACCTTAGTGATTAAGAATGACAATGCGGAGGTGCTTATAACACTTTTTAAGCATGTTTATTTATTTTTCTGGTTTGCTGTAGGTCTACATATTTTTTATTATATCGTTACCAGTGGCCGAG
>CAZZMS010000143.1:0-5072 GCA_964655485.1 uncultured Pseudobdellovibrionaceae bacterium
TTTGGTCCGCAGACCATCCATAGACATATCGATTTTGAGTTGTTACCGGGAGAGCTTTTCGGACTTTTAGGTGGATCTGGAACGGGAAAATCTGTTTTTCTTCGCTCGTTGATTGGACTAGAAACCCCAACCAGCGGAATCATAAAACTTTTTGGTCAAGACACGCGTGAGCTTTCCACTCAAGATTGGATCCAAATGCGAAAAAAAATCGCATATGCCTTTCAAAACGGGGCTTTGTTTGATTCTTACTCTGTCTATGAAAATCTGGCTTTTCCGGTGCGCGAGCACAGGGATTGGAGTGAAACGGAAATTCGTCAAAAAATTTTGCAGGTCTTGTCCGAGTTTCACTTAGAAAACGCTATCGATAAATTCCCTGCTCAACTTTCCGGAGGAATGCAGAAGCGTTTGGGTTTAGCTCGAGCTTTGATGTTAGATCCGCAAGTCATTCTTTATGATGAGCCTACCGCGGGGCTTGATCCTTACAATACAAAAAAAATCGAGCACATGATGATACAACTAAAGCACAAAGGTATTTCTGGCATTTTAGTGACCCACGATATGCCTGTGGCTTTTCATGTTTGCGATCGCATCGGGTTACTTATCGAAGGTGAATTACGTTTTATCTCCTCT
Organism: uncultured Pseudobdellovibrionaceae bacterium; assembly: GCA_964655485.1. GTDB lineage: Bacteria > Bdellovibrionota > Bdellovibrionia > Bdellovibrionales > Bdellovibrionaceae > JANWYU01. The sequence continues at coordinate 631 of CAZZMS010000143.1, forward strand.
CCCAAGGAAATTGCGTCTCATGATAAGCATCCTATTCAACTGTTTTCGCAAGGCTTAAGTTATGAACAAATCCTGCAGGAGGCTTCACTATGAGCCAAGATCCAAAAATAAAAAAAGGTGTGTGGGTCGGTGTATTCCTGAGCACCGGTATTTTACTCATCGTTTTGTCCTTTCAATGGGCGAAAACCCAATTTTCTTTTTGGGAAACAGGTTGGGTGGTACATACCGAGTTACCTCAGGCCTCCGGTTTGAAACAAGGATCTACTGTGACTATTAACGGTATTTCCGTAGGTTACGTAGAGGCCCTTGCGCTATCCCCCGAGTCCATTCAAAAAGTTCGCGTAAGTATGCGCTTACAAGATTCGTTGAAGTCAAAAATTCCTTCTGATTCGCGGGTCAGTTTGCGTACCCAAGGAGCTTTGGGAGATCGCTACGTCGAAATTGTCCCAGGCCATGCGAAAGATGTGGTTCCCGAAAGTGGGTTAATCACAGCGGAACCGGATCAAGATCTATTTGATCTCGTAAAAGACAAGGTGAATAAAGCCGATGATATTTTCTCTTTAGCTCAAGAAGCGGCACAACTGATTAAACAAACCCATCGCGATCAGCGCATTCCAGAGATCTTAAAAGAAACCCATCTTTTGCTAAAAGATCTGCGAGCTTTAACGAATTCCATGCAAAAAACACTCAACCAATTTAATGATCAGGAGCGTAGAGAGATTCAATCAGTATTACAAGATATAAAAAACATCACATCTAGTATTAAAAACGGCTCTGGAACCTTGGGCTTACTAGTGCAAGATCCCGAGCTTTACAACTCGATCAACCAACTTCTTGGTGGTGGGAGAGAAAAACAACAGCTGCAACAACTGTTACAGCAATATGAAATGTTTCAAAAGAAAAAACAAAGAGCCGGGACCGATTGATGAATGGAACCCTTGATGGCTATTGGGGACTAAAAACTCCGGCTTTTTATCTATGCCGTAGGAAAAAACCATAAGCGATAGGCTTCGATATCACCCACCACTAAAGATAACGAACAACCAACATTCCATCTGAAGTATCCAGCAAATCCACTTGCGCTGGTGTTGTACGAGCTTCTTGGTAAATCCTAAGAAAGTCGTGTTTAATTCTTTGAGACCAACGTTTACTTGTTTTACCGATGTGAGCAGATGTCAGTGAGGTGGAGTGTTCCTCAGTCGCCGTATCCTTGTATCCCAGCCTTGGACGAGATGGTAAGCGTAAGGCTTTTTCGCCCGTGTCTTGAGCTAAAGTGCTTAAGAAAAAATCAAGTTGAGTCTCTAGTTCTTTATCAAGGGGATATCCTTGATTAAAAACGCTTAATTCGCGCCATGCGACCCCGGCCTCCTCCCACAGGGAAAGCATTTCACCTCCTAAAAACATATTATCAAAAACCAGCCAGCCCTTCCATTCGGGGTGTTTTTCCTGCCATTGGCGAAAACTTTGCCAGTACCTGTAGTAAGCCCCTTTATCGGCGTCGATAAAAACGAGTCCAAACTTTTTCCATGGCTCTGGAGTTTGGGAAAAGTAATCATCAATCGTATGAATCACACTGTTTAGTTTGCTATCTAATTGAGGTCGTGCTCTCACCTCATCGTGCAAAACTTGCAAATATTTAGGTTCCTTTTCGATCGTTGTGACCTCTAACCCAAAGCTAAGCCAACTGGCCGTCGTCAGCCCGACAAAGGTTCCAAGCTCCAAGACGTGAGGGCAAGCTCCTTGACTTCGTAGCCACAAAGCCCAGCGGACCAGGGAGCAGATCTCCTCGGCTGGTAATAACATATGAGCTTGTCCCTGTTGGCTTGCGAAGCTAACCAATTTTGAAAATGGAAGCATATTTTGGTTTTTATTGAGCCTTTCGTCTGATTACAAGGATTATGTTGCACAAATTAGAGTTACCGTTAGATGATCAGGTGGCAGAGGGGGATCCCACTTTTATCGAAATAAACCTTTTATCTCTAAAAACGCTCCGCAGCGTTTCTGTGATTCATCTTTGAAATACCCTACAAAAAAAGGAGGTAAAACATGACAAGCATCTATTCAATAGTTCTTACGACTTTCTTGTTAGTCACCGCAAAAGCTTTTGCAGAAAAAGAGCAAATGGTCACATTGCACGTCAAAGGTATGCATTGTTCCTCTTGTGTAAAAACCCTGACCAAAAAAGTTTGCAAAGACTTTTCCTTAAACTCTTGTGAGGTCAAGCTCACCAATAAAAAAAATGAGCTGGGCGAGATCAACTTTGTCAACGCATCTGGGGCTTCTTTGGATGAGATTCGTGCAGCGATCAGTAAAGCTGGTTACGAGGTGGTAGATAAACCATAACTGATTTGTCGATAAGCCTCACTCAAAGCCACGGCTACAGAGGTGGCCAAGTTATAACCGCGTACAGGGCCCAGAATGGGAATCAAAAGATTGGATTCTGGGTCTTGTTCTAAAAGCTCTCTCGGTAAACCCGCGGTTTCTTTACCGAATATGAGGACATCCCCTTTTTCGAATTTGGCTGCGTAAAGGGGCTTTGTGGCAAAGGCTGAAAAGTAATAGCGTCTACCCGTCTGTCTAAACTGTTTCTGCCACTGATCAAGATTGTCATAGTAACGCCAATGCAGATGCGGCCAATAATCTAAGCCCGCTCGCTTTAAGCGCGAGTGGGTGATTTCAAATCCCAAGGGCCCCACAAGATGTAAAAAAGAGTTCATCCCAACACAGGTTCTACCTATGTTACCCGTGTTTTGAGGAATTTCAGGTTCCACCAAGACAACATGGAAGAGCGGATGGAAGACTTCATTTTCACTAGACAGCATTTTTTTACTTGTGCCACAATGTCGTAAAAAAAACTACTAACTCCTTAAAAGGTAAAAATCATGAGCCGTCAAAAAGCCTTCACCGATGAATTGTGGTACGAAAAAACAGATACGATTTACACCATAGGTCTGCGCGATGAGGTCGCGGCGGAGCTGGCGCACATCTCCGACCTAGAACTCCCCAAAGAGGGTGAATGGGTGGAAAAAGACAGTATCATTGGCCGCATGGAAACCGATCAGGGGGAGATTGATATTTACTCGCCCGTGGATGGCACCATTGTAGAAGTGAATACCGTAGTCCTGGACGACCCCAGCCTTATTATTGAAGACCCTAGTGAGGGTTGGTTATTTCAAGTGGAATCCGAGGAGGAACCGTCAGAGGATGAGGAGGAAGATAGCTCTGAAAGTTATGAGGATGAGGATGATTTTGAAGAGGATGAAGATCTAGACGATGATGAAGACTTCCTGGAGGAAGACGAGGAGGAGTAAGGCCGTCGATCCCCAAGAGTCTTTTTTAACATTAAGCGTCGGCGACGCTTGGCCTAGAGTGAAACCAAAAGCCCGTGAAAGCAAAAACTTGGTCAACACAGGTTTGTTCAACCTTGATAAATTCTTGATATTCCAACAACTTAGCTCGGGAATTTGCGGTCTATTCTGCGAATCCTCAAGTTTCTCAAAAAATTCCGATAACTCTTTTGGGCAAGGACCCAAAGGAGGTTCTATGACGCAGTACGATTTACCTGGTCTTTATCAATTTTTAGCACATACCCCTGAAGGGGGTTTGCGCAAAATGTTCGTCGATGGCAAGCCCATGACGGATGTGCATTTTCAGTTACTGATGAAGTTTGTTAAAAGTACTTCCGAAGAAGAGTTTTGTCGCCATCTCGAATCCAATAGCTGGCCTAAGATCAAATTTTCGCCGGCCGAGATGAAAATCCGCGAAAACTTCTGGAAGGATTGTTTTCAAACCTTCCAAGCCCGCGGTATTTTAAATCCTGCAGTACCCAAGAAACAGGCCGCTTAATTATCTGCGGCCTGATTTGATTTTGATCTGTAAACGAGAAATTAAGTGTACCGCCAGTTTTTCATGAACCTTACACATACGTAGCTCATCCTTGCGATAAGATCGCTGGGAAGGGGTCAAAGTGCCCATTTCCAGCTCCATTTCATAATCCATCTTGGCAGAACGGATCCCCTCTAGCTCCTTGACTTGCTGCTTGAATAACTTGGTCACTCCACTAAGAGGGGCCACGTCAATCCACTCTTCTTTTTGGCGATACCAAGCCATCATACGTAAAAAACGCGCTTTATTTTTAGCCAGAGTAAATCGAGGTAAAGACGCTTCGTCTACCTCGAGCAAATTCTCGATGTGGTCGAGGTTCAAATCCTCGTCGATTTCTTGGAATAAACCACTGGCCTGCAAGCGTTCAATTTCTGCCAGCTCAGCCGCTTCCTCCGCTGAGGTCCCGCCGCCTTCCTCGTCTAAGCTCTCTTCATCTAATTCTTCTTCAATCATTTCTCTAGGATGCTGCGCCATTTCAATTCTCCTTGTTTATCCACATATCCTCTGAGCACAACTGCTGAGTTTACAGTTGAAAGCTTTCGTCGGTGGTGTAGCAC
>CAZZMS010000144.1:0-15216 GCA_964655485.1 uncultured Pseudobdellovibrionaceae bacterium
GCACATTCTGTGTTTTAGGTTCAAGTGTCCAAAGTTTATACATTACAATTTTTTACGAGGAAACGAAAACCCGGTATGTCACAGGTGTAACATGAAGACTATAAAATTTGCTACCTATCAAAATAGCTGGGTGTGTTAGGAATCCTACTTGATTACCCCCCTATTTGCCGTAATCTACGGAGCAAAATCAAACAGCCATTTAACTACCTAAAGGAGGATTTATGAGACACTTGCCCCTATCTGCAACTTTATTGTTGCCATTCGCCCTATGGTTTTCCACAACCACAGCCGTAGCTGCTAAAAAAACTGCCGATACCAAAGACCTAAGCCGAACCCTCACTCTAAGCAACACCGAACTTTCGTGGGTCGGTTCCAAAAAAGTCGGTGAAAAACACACCGGAACTCTGAAATTGCAAAGCGGTAAAGTAGAGGTGAGAAACCAAGAGATTGTAGGTGGTGAGATTGTCATCGATCTCAACTCCATTGAGGTTACAGACATTCCCAAAACGAGTGAGTACAATGCTAAACTGGTTGGCCATCTGAAAAGCCCTGATTTTTTTGAGACAGAAAAGTTCCCTACGGCTAAGTTTGTGATCAAATCAGCCAAAAAATTAAGCGAAAATGAGTACGAAGTGAACGGTGATCTTACGATTAAAGATGTTACCAAACCGCACAGTATGAAAGTGAAAATCAACTGGGGAGAAAAAACTGTTACTGCCGAAGGGAGCACAAAGATCGATCGAACTCAGTTTGGCGTCAAATACGGCTCAGCTAACTTCTTTAAACTGGCTGCTGACAAAATCATCAACAACGATTTTGAGTTAAGTTTCAAAGTAACTGCTGAGTAACCCCTTTAACTTGCTGTATAAATAAAGCCCCAAGAGTTTCGTTCACTCTTGGGGTTTTTCTTATCTTGCTCTATAGTGTGTATTGAGGAGTGAATTAAGCATAAGGAAAAGAATAAAGGAGAAATCCTATGATAGATACCTTAAATAAAGCCCTGTCTTGGCGATATGCCGTAAAAAAATTCGATCCCACAAAAAAAATACCCACTAGAGAATGGGAGGTCATTAAAGAGAGCTTAAGACTGTCTCCATCCTCTTACGGTCTGCAACCTTGGTTATTTTTGGAGATCGATAATCGCGAATTACGCCAAAAACTACGCGAACACTCCTGGAATCAATCTCAAGTAACAGATGCCTCTCACTACGTGGTCTTGGCTTATCATCAAAAAGTGGATGAAGCCTACATCAGCAAATATGTCGAAGAGATCGCAAAACAACGGCAAATTCCGCTTGAGTCCTTGATGGGCTTTCAAAAAAGTATGGTTCAGGACTTAGTTCTGGGCCCTCGCAGTCAGGTCATTGAGCCTTGGGCTCAAAGACAAGTTTATATCGCCATGGGTTTTGCCTTGTTAGCAGCCTCCTTTTTAGGAATCGACACCTGCCCCATGGAAGGAATTAATCCGGCAGAGTATGATCGCCTTTTAGGTCTGGACTCAGGCCCTTACAAAACCCTTGCGGCCATAGCTTTTGGTTATCGTCACCCCGAAGACAGTTTTGCACAGTTGAAAAAAATTCGTTTCTCCGCCGAACAGGTTTGGAAAAAAATTTAGCCTAATTTTTGACAGCTTTGTAAAAATTCACCTCTCTTTTTTGGTGTCTTGAGCACATACCCCAAACAACATAGTTTCGGGGTATGTTGCATCAGCGATTCACTTATTTTTTTTTCCTTATTGTTCTAAGTTTGAACTTCACTTTAGCAAAAGCTTATGGACAAGAAGCTCAGAATCCATTCGATCCTCGTCGATATGAATATATCGATCCTCAGCAAGTGGTTCCCAAGGCTCCTCTGTGGCGATTGCTCCGTTACTATGACCAAGTCAAATCTCGACTAAAAAACCCCAATTACCTGAGTGTTGTGGACTTTACCCCTCATCATAGCCAACCCCGCTTTCACTTAATCGATATGCGCACTGGTGAAGTGAAAACCTACCTTGTGGCCCATGGGATTGGGTCCGATCCGAATAAAACAGGTTATGCCTCACGGTTTTCTAATATTCCTGACTCTTTAATGAGTTCTCTTGGCATTGCTCGTACGGGAGAAACTTACGTGGGAAAATGGGGTTACTCACTACGCCTCGATGGCCTAGAGCCAAGCAACTCGCGTCTAAGAGAAAGAGCCATTGTGGTACACTGGGCAGATTATGTGAATCCTGAGGACATGGGTTGGAGTGAAGGATGTTTTGCGCTTACACAAAAAGACTATCGAGAGGTCATTGATCGCATCGAAGGTGGAAGTCTGCTGATTGCGTGGATCGATCCTGAGGTATTAAAAAGAAGAAGATAAAGATTTCTTTAGTGGTAGTCTCCCCGGGCTTTTTCTTTCGCCCGGAGGCCTCGCACCATGGATGGCCAAGGGCGAAAGCCCTTTGCAGCAGAGCCAAGGAGGGCGTGCCTCGGGTCGAAACGAAAAAGCCCGGGGGAGGGAAAAATTGTAAAAAATGGATTTTTCAGGGACGAGTAAATTTCACACCATTTGCTAGCAGGCACTGTGGGTGAGCAGAATGGATCCTTGCGCGCAACTTAGCTTAAGGCTGCAACTCAGGATAGCGAGCCGCTTCGTAAAAGACTTGTACTTTTGTGCCTGGTGGTTGCGTGGTCCAAACGATATCGTTGCCGAGAATCAGGGCATTACGAGCCGGATCATAGCTCCATCCAAGCTTAGGATCTGCCGGTATCATTTGCGAACCATATTGAACCTTGATGGTCGATAAGATGGGGGGCCGACTTAAAAATATTATGTTACCAACAGCTTTGACAAGAATATCACCGATCGATGTCAGATTGTTACCAAAAGCGGGGTCACACAAGTTAAATACATTACTTTGATTGGGATCCCAATTTGCCAAACTCAAAAACTGTTCTAAACGCATCGGGCGCATACTGTCATCATCCCGTGAGCAAGAGCGATTATCTAAAACAGGTACAATCACTCCAAAAGCTGCAAGGCGATCTTTACGCCCTTTTAAAGTTAACAGAAAATCCCAAAAATCTTGGGCAGAGACTTTAGGACTTTGATCTTCTGCATCGGTAATGAAAATCATCCCCAAAAAGGCGTCTTGTCGATAAAACCCCCCATTGACCCCTCCCACAAGCGGTGGACTTAGGGCAGCCATGACCGGAGCAAACATCATTTCTTGCCAACTTCCGTTCGTGCCTAGGACTAAATTTCTTTTTAAAACCGACTGCGCATTAGGCGTGGAGCGAGTCACATAAGGAAATCCACCCCATCCGACAAGCTGGCCACAACACGGTGCTACCCAACCTCCACTATATCCCGGCGACTGTTCCATGCTGGTGCTGACCACTCCGATGTGGTAATCAATATCTTGCCTTTTTAAAAAATTGGTAACAAATAAGTCAATGTTACTGGCCAAGTTGTTTTGGTGACTCTGCATACTACCCGAGTCATCTACCACAAATAGAATATCGATTTTGGGATCGAATACTTCCTCGCTTCCATCGGTATCGACTTTTTCATTAATCACGGTGGGGCGAGGGATCATTTTGGGGACTTCCGGCGAACAAGCCCACACCCAGGATATTATGAAGATAAAAACAAAAAGATCACTAAGCACCCTTAAGCTTTTTTGCCTTAAAAAACTCTTATTTTTTCTCATAAGACTCGTCCTTTAATTGCCTACTTATGACAAGGCTACAAATGATTCTCTTTCATCCCTCTTGGTTTTTACAACGAACTAACACGTCTTATCGAACCGAGGCTTCCGGAACTTGTTTTTTCTGCTCCTTTGCCTGCATCTCCCCCTTCGGCCGACAAGCATCCTTCACTTGGAACTCATAATGACCTAACTCATCAAACCACAACTCTTGAGTAGCTTTAAAAATAAAAGCTCCTTTCGCATCCGCTGAAGTTTGAGGACTTAATCCGCGTGAATCAGGCCCCTGATTACTTAATAACCGATTCTTTAATTTCACATGCGTTAGTAACTCAGCTTCCACTACGTGCAAACGACCCAAGGTTTCCTTGATGAACTGAACTTCACGCTCGGCCATCGTTTTGAAATGCTGTTTCACTTGAGTATTGATCCGATCCTTCTCTTGAGTTAATGCCTGCCGGATATTTTCAAAACGGGCCACTAGTCCTTGTGATAAAGACTGAGTGTAGAGTTGCCCGGCTAAGCTGATCTCCCGATTCACCTGCTCTTCACCCAAAAGCAGTCGTCGCAGAGAGGAGCTTTTATAAAAAGCCAGAGGTAAGCGATGCGCTAATAAACCCACCTCCTTTAAACGCAAAACGAACTGGCTCTTATACATTTTTTTCACATCAGTTAATAAACTTTCCTCAATGCCTTTATCCGCAAGCTCACGCATAGATTGGTAACGCGGCTGAAAAACTTTTTTGAAGGCATCTAAGCTTTCCGCTACCTTGGGATAATCACAAACTCGCAAAGCTGAGACCGCATTCACCAAAAAACTTTCAGGTTTCACCCAACCTGACATATTGAGTTGGGTTTGCTCCCAAGCTTTAGCCAAAGCCTTCTCCGGCCGACCTAAGCGTAAGTAGGCCCAAGCTATTTCCTCGCGGGACCATAACCACTCATCCGAGCGGGTTGAAACCTTATCATAGTATTGAATCGCTGGCTCTAATAATCCTGCTTGATAGAGCATTCGCCCTGCCGTGAGGTACATAAGATCTCGAGAAAGCCCCAAAGGCTCCAAGAGCTTGGGGTTTTTCTCTGACAACTTCAGTAACATATTAATCCGCTTAGCCGCCTCTTGAGTTTGCCCTTGACCCAATTGATCGAGAGCCACAAACCATGCCGCCAAAAGACTTTCAGGAGAACCTGCGATTAAGCGAGACTCCCATTCCTGCCAGTCTCTGCGATGGGCCTTATCAACCACGCTAGCTAGCTGTATGCGCGCATACAACTGTGGCCCAAGCACCTCTAACCATTTTTTACTCATCATTTTAGGGGACAAAATCCAAGCCGCATCATCAAGCCCAGGTAACTCTTGCATCCAGGCTTGCAAGAGTGTCGGATGAATCTCAGAGGGGTCTTCAATCTGTAAAAACCTTTGCAAAGCGTAGGCTCGCAAACCCGTCCTAAAGAGAAGCCATGCTTCTAAAGCTTGTTCATCATTTTTTGACAATTTTTTTGATAGCTGAGAGCGGGCCTCTGGCAGTTGAATAAAAGCCTGTACCCAGCGCTCTTCATTGAGATGCTGTAAAAATTCGCCGTGAATAGAGCTCAAGCCTTTCCCGGACATTTGTTGTAACCAAAACTGGGCGACAATATTTTTGGCCATTCCAGGAATCACTCCTGTTGTGCCTGTAGACGAAGCCCCTGAGGCACCCAATAAACTTTCAAGATCCGCTTCCTCAGCAAGTGAGGTCCAACTGACACACAGGCTAAGCCAAAAACACAAAAGTTTCATGCTGGCCTCCTCACCTAGAATAAGCGCCCTAGCTGCAACTGCAATTGCGTGAGATTCATATCACGGTTACCATCGCGATAATTCGCTTGATAGTTCTGCCAGTAACCCTCTACACGCGCCGACCAGCGAGGGTTCATCCACACGGCCATCCCTAAACCAGCTATAGGAGCCACACTCGAGCCGTTGGCTAAAGCCACCTGGCCTAGTCCCAGCTGCGTATACACATGAAACTGACTCACACCTCGCCCCAGCCAAGATAATTTGCCGTACAAAGGGGACCACTGCAAAAAAGCCTGAGTTTGATAACGCAGGTAGTTCACCTGTGGAATCTGACTTTGTGGATCTGCGGGATTTTGAGAATAATCCGCCAAAGCTTGTCTTACCATCGCCTCTCCTTCAGGGGTAAGACTGTTCCAATAATATTGCCCACTGACCCCCAAGGCCCAAGTGTCATTCATATGATACAATGCCCCTAAACCCATAAAACGATTACGCACATAAGTATCCCCCCCAAGACCTAGACCTAATTGTCCAAGGGCCTCAATCCTTCCTGCACGCGGCACCCAGTGGTTTTGTACTACCTGCATTTCAACATCGGGTTGTAGGGCTTGAAGAGTTTCGTAGATTTCACGATTACCTCCTAGGGCATCAAACTCAGAGGAGGAATCCTCCGACCATGCCAGAGATGAGGCAAAAATAAAACTCATACTTAGTAACACTAATCGGACGGGGTGGGCTAACTTGAACATGGGCTCCTCCTTTATGATCGAAGACTCTTAAAAGGGTAACTCTTCCGCAGGATTGGGTTCCTGATCCTCTGATGAATCAGGAGACGATCTTTCCGTATCGGGAACTTCCACAATACGTGAAACCTTCTCATCGGCTTTCACTCTCAAATTGAGATTCCTCTCCAGTTTGGACGGATCAGAGCCATCACTGTTGCGACTTTCAATCACGACTCTAACCGTAAACAGTTTCCCTTTTTGAGCCTCCTCGGGAGTCCATTTAAAAAAACAATGTAATATACTACGTAAAGCCCCAGTCACACATTGCACTTGTGAGCCAGTGGGATTTTGCTCCACTCTGAGCAAGCTTAAACGCCCCTCTCCTTTGGGATCCCATACAATGAACTCATAAAGAGACTCTATGCCTACCGGAAAAGTTAAGGCATTTGTGCTCATGTTACTCACTGGATCTGGAAGCTGGGTAAAAACTTTGGTCCGAAAAGGTAACACTTGACTGCGTTGCCCCCATCGTCCTAGGGCTACCACATCAAAACCCGCATCCGTACTAGAGTCAGTGATTTCCTCTCCGTTGAGGTTAAGTCGGTAACGTACCAACCAATGACCAGGACTGCCTCGAACCGGATCTATGGTCCTAAAGGTAACAAAAGGAGCTAAGTTTTTCACTTTGGGAAAAGTATTGGCCGGAGCTAGAAAGGCCACATCAGATACTTGTGTACTGTCCAAACCAGCATCCTCGTCGATAAGACGAATTTCAAAATCGTAGGTTGATCCCTCTCTTAAATCTTTAGCTTTTAACTCTAAAGATTGAATCACCGGAGCGCGACTGACTTTTTGCACGAAAATCTGAATCTGTTTTTCACTCAGTAATGGAGGATTTTTTTCGAGTGGGGAGCTAGCCACCATTCTTACACGCAAAATTTTTTGGGTCACCCAACCGCCTGCCACACTCCCCGATTCAGGTTTCCAAGTAAACTTACCACTTGTGGGATCCCAGCTAGCACCAGGAAACTCACTAAGATTTAAAACTTCAAACTCGCGCACTTCGTAGTCTTTAATTAAAACTCGAGTCTTTAATTCAAAGCTGTTTTCCACACCCTCTTGAAAAGTAAAAAAATCCACCCCTTCAATACGTAGGGCATCACTAGGGAGAGCCAGAGGAATATCCGGTTTGGTCATAGGCGGTTTTGCGTCTTGGATGACTTCAGGAAACTCAGCCAAGGGATTTTGTTGTAAAGAACAAGCCCCCAAAGCCAATCCCCCTAGTAAGATTAAAACCATAGATTTTGAACCATCTGAGATTCTTTTTCGAACCAGCTGACTTGGATAAGTTCTCACATCACACCCCCTCACTCAAATTTTGAAAATCCCTTCGCCTCACTATCGCTGACATATCTTTCGGTATCTTCTGTTACTCGGTCTTGCGTTACCCTTGACCTGCACGGCGTAAGGTAAATGGGTAACTCACTTGAACATCTACCCCCCCATCAGGCACAGGAAACTTCCAAGACCTCAGACGTTGCACAATGCAGTTTTCTACCGATGAGTCGTTGAGCGTACTCGAGGACACGCGAGCCGATTTGACCAAACCATTACCGCCAATGACAAAATCCACAGTCACTCGCCCGGCGAGTCCTGGATTTTCCTGAAGACCCTGTTCATAGCAGAAACGAACTTGGGATGAGTTTTGCGCTACCACTGCGGCAATTTGATCGCGATCAAGTCCTGCGCTACTTTGTGATTCAAGTCCCACAGGTAGAGCCTGAGCGCCGAGACTTCCCGCAAGCTTCAATTCACCATAGCCCGCTTGTCCGCCACCTTTACCTTTCGTGCCCAATCCCCCAGCTCCCTGCAGGTTACCCCCCACTCCGAGGGGTGCAGCTACCATGCCTTTCGCATACACAGAGGTCTGTGTTCCACCAGAACCCTGCAAACCGCCCAAACCAGGACCCGCCGATGTGACGGCAGATCCGAGATTCAAGCCAGGGGTCTTGGCCCCTCTTTGCAACTCACCCAGGGCACTCAAGGCTCCCATGCGTTTCCATGTGGTTTGAGATTTGGTGACTGGTTGCAAAGTGGTGGAGGCTATCATCGGCTGGATTTTTACTTGGGTCACCGTTTTAGGTTTCACCACTTTCTGGCGAATATCCTCCACCTTTCTTTCCATCTCTTGCGCCAAGCGAGGATTCATTTCTTTGGGACCCAGCCAATAAAACAGGAGAAAGGATAAAAAGCTTAAAACATAAGTTCCTACTAAAATACGCCAAGAACTGTCCTCATCGCCTTGGGAACTTGGCACGTCTTTTAAAACAGGGTTAAATAAAGGCTCGTCAATGAAGGTCAACTGTGACAAAGCCCCACCCAAAACAGGACCTTTTTCTTTCAAATCTCGAGCGGGCCCGTGCCAAAGCAAATGGTATTCTGCTTCTTGGCTTGCGACCTCCCAAGATTCTTTCGTGTTAAAAACGCACAAGCGACCGGAATCCAGAGCTTGCGCCACATACACGGCGTCATCAGGCGAAGCTATGGGATACACGCGGGCCAGTTGCTTATCTGGCGTTTTTATAGCCAACATAGGATTCTCCTTACTACTCGTAGTCCTTCATACGCTCATTAAAACTTTTTGGAATTTGCACTAAACCTTCTAAAGCCTTATCTTCTTCCACCGTAATCACAGTTTGATCCGCAAAGTGGAATTGGCCTTGTACTAAATAGTCTTCAAAAGAATGAGATGTTTTCAAAGAGGATTGAGAGCTTAAAAGTCCCTGCTTTTTTTGAGCCGCCCCCTCAGAAGAACTACCTTCTGCAGCCAAAACATGAAAGCTCCAACAGGCCAACATAGAGCCCATGATCAAGGTATAAATACCCCACTTATTCATTCTTCACCTCCTGATTATCCTCTAAGCTCTCCCATTTCGCCTGTAAAAAATCAGCCAGCTTCTTATGCCCCTGCTCTCTTTGCTCATCGACAAAGCGCTTGAATTCCTCTTTCGAAAAACCCTGATTTCCCTGCGCCACAACCCTAATGACTCCCGAGAGATGAGTATCTGTTTGTACCCTTGCAGGTTTGGAAGTATCTTGAACGGCAGGCAGAGAATCCTTCAGAGACTCATTTAAGGCTAGACTGAGCGGATGATCTGTAGGGAGACTCTCCATCAGCAAAGCCCACTCCATATGAAATGCCGACAAGAATTTGGGTTCTCGTTTTAAAGCCGCTTGATATGCAGAAAAAGAATCTAAAGTGGGAAGTAGCTTCGAAGCTGCGCTATCGTACTCGGTAGCCTTAGCTAAGTAGGGTTTCGCTAAGTGAGATAAGGTCAGCATGTATTCTTGCTGGGCCTGTTCGTCCAAACCTGCGGGCAATGGCAAACTCATCAATTCTTCATAGAGCTTCTTATTCTCAACTGCGAGAGTTTGCAAAATCAACCAGCGAGCTGCGGGATCCCCTCCGGATAAAGCCTCCTTAGCCAGCTTTTCCCCTTGGGTAATCCCTTGAACACGTGCCGCAATAAATTGTTTCAATTGCGTTTGGTTTTTCGCCTCAGTTAATGGCTTCAAGCTCTTCATTTGTTTTTTGAGGCTTATGAGATTTTCGTAAAAGTCCATCTTCCAAAGAATGAGACCGTAAAGATCTGTCGGAGCGGCTACTGTTATCTGTTTGGGCCGCAAAGTCTTGAAGGCTTTCGCGTCGCTATGACTGAGGTAAAATATCGCTTGATGATAAAGGGATGGTTTGCTTTTCAGCCAAGCCATTTCCTTCTGAACCCACTGCTGTGGATTTTTCTCTTCAGCGAGAATTTCAAAAAACAGGTTCTCTTTCATCTCACCCTCAGCCATAGTGTAGGCCCGCTTCAGATGGGATAAAGAGACATCCTTGTTACCTAAGGCCCAAGCTAGAACAGAGGCTCTCAGCTCAGAGGAGATATCAGCTTGACCGACTTCACTCCACGCCCGGTACGCCGTCTTAAAATCGAGTAACCATTCACTCACATCAGTGAGCCATGTATTCGCCCATTTTTTTTCATCTTGCGCCAGGGCGGGCAAGGCCAAATACTGCTCCAAGCTGGACTGACACTCAGAAAATTGTTGCGCCTTATAGGTGACCAAAATCTTATTTTTTAAACTGGTTTTACGTAGTTCGTTTGAAAGCTGAGGATCTGCCAAGATCATGTCCAGGTAACCCATCGCCTCCTTGGGACCGAGAGAGCCTGCACTCATCTCATTGAGCCATGCCCGATAGGCAATAGGTAAAAACTCATTTTTATACTCCGGTAGGATCTGAGCCAAATGCTGAGCTTCCTCCGCAATCTGCAGGGGCTTGACCTGAGCCTGAGCCCAAGCATCTAACAATAAGTGAGCAGCCATCACACGCAGCTGAACGGGAGCCTCTTTTTGCCCTAGGAACTCTCTGACCTGCGGCAAAAACCGATTCCAATCTGCTCGGTCATAATCCTCTTTTAAGTTTTTAAATGTTACTGAGAAAACGGCCTTGCGCAATGGAGATGCTTTCAAGTAAGCCGAGCGGAGCTCCCGGGCACGCTCTTTTAGGGCCTGATCTTCTTTGGAGTTTTCGAGGGCTTGATCACTGGCTTCTAGGGCCAAAAGCCACAGTCTTTCCCTTTCATCAGCATTCCCAGTTTTCAACTCAGCCAAGCTTCTGTAAGTGGTAGCGGCCAAATCATACTGACCTAACGCTGATAACACCACCGCATAAGTCTCTCTTAAGCTTAGGTCTGAGGGAAAAATATCCACGACCATCCTTAAAACTTCGGCTAACGAGGAGGTAGGATGAGTCTTATTTTTTTGATACTCCGCACTCACTAAAGCTTTCCAACGCTTGTAAACGTCCTGACACTCGGCACTCACACATTGAGGATCAGCCTCAGTTTTCAATGAACCAAAGGCTTCCGCATAAAATTTGAAGTCAGCTGTTTTAAATTCTCTTAAGGACAAGGCAGCCAACTGCCCTTTAGCTAATAGGCGATCAGACAATTGAGGGGTGTGAGACTCCACTTCCTTCCAGACAAAAAACTCTTCTTGAGCTCGACCGGTGCGCTCCAGTTCGTAGGCTAGTGTTTTGAGTATCTCAAAACTTTGGCCTGTTACCGCCCAAAACTGCCTCAACTGAGTGATCCGATCCGCAGTCAATCCAGGCCCCTTGGCCAGCATGATGACTTGATCTCTGGCGATCTCTTTTGCAAAATCACGATCCAAAGCTCCCGCCACTTTAGACTTCACGCCCTGCGGAGATAAAAACTTTTGCGGTTCTTGCCAGATAAGATCCAAGGCCTGGAGTGCCCCCTCCACCTGCCCCTGCTGAAATAGACTCCAGGCTTTGCGAAACTGCACGTAGCCCACACGCTCAGAACCTAAAGATAGGGACATATCATAAGCTTTGGTTGCCTCTAACCAGCGCCCTCTTCGATAATAATTTTCCCCCATAGACAACCAAGCCTCTGCCTTGGTAACCGCTTCCACCGGTAACTCTGTCACCCGGAAAAAGGCTTTCAAAGCGGGCTCGCTTTCTTTTTCTAGCTCCCACAAGTAGCCCATTTGAATCAGAACTTTGGCTTGCCCCGTAGGATCTGAGATTTTATTCACGACAGCTTGATAGTGGCTTAAGGCCTTACGGCGTAAACGAGCACTTTCTTCACCCATCCCGCCGAATTGTTCAATCTCACGCTGACTGGCCTGCCGTGCTTGCTCTGACAACAAATCAGCCAAGCGCAAAGTCACCGGAATGCGCTGACTGTCAGACTCGGGAATTCGTGCCAGTACAAGTTCCAATTTTTTTATTAATTCTTGGTCAATCGATGATTGGGCAAAACTCGAACGCCAACAAGAAAGGATGAGAAAAACGATAGCAACAAAGCTTAGCCCCTTCCCTTGAACCGATCCGTGATTCATTCCTAGGTCCCGATGTTCTGCCATGGATCACCCCTTGTTGAATACTGGCTTCAAGCTTTGGCCCTACTCCTGGGTCACATTTACTCTTGTAAAACGGCGAAATTGATATCAGAAAAACCAGCCTGTGCTAAATGCGATATGACCGCATTAATTTCTTTGAGCACAGTGGATCGGTCTGCTTGAATAATCATCTGCGGCTCAGGTAAACCCAATTCCTCGGAGACTTTGGTTAAAGAACGCTTCAGTTGCACCAGGTGCGGTAACAATTGTGACTCGGCGACTTCCTCTTCACCCACGAACAGACGATGGTTTTCAATTTTAATAACGGTGGATTTTTCCAGCTCTGCCCATTGTTTAGCTGCAGGTAACACCATGTCTTTGGATAACACCAAAAAATTCTCAGAGTTGGAGAAGTTAAGAAGCAAGAAAATCACCAGAATCGAAAAGGCATCCACTAAAGACGTGAGCATAAGGCTCTCGGAAAGCACCTTACGCCCTCCGCTATTTTGTGGATTTATGACACTCGCCGAACCCAAGACTGAGTCCATAATTGCACCTCGCTTAAAGGGGGATGACCCCAAGCTCACTTAAGCCCTGAGATTTCAAAAAATCCATCAAACTCACTAAACGATGATACTCCACTTGCAAATCAGGCTCGATAAGTGCTGATTGCAAGTTTGGCTCAAGATTTTTCAGTTTCTCCACGTAGGGCCCCAACCACCGCGCAAAATCCTCCATTTGCTCTTGCGACTGAGGAAGAAGTTTTACTCCACTCAGAGCGGCTACCCCTGGTTTTTGAAAATCCCGCAGACTGGCCTGCAACCCTCCCCCCGGTAACATTTTTAAAACTAACATGGGCTGCTTAGCCGTTTCCGCCAAGGACTGACCACCGATCCCTTGTTTCACCTTCATAGAACCTACTTGAACCCATACCGCCGTGAGTAACAAAAAACAAATACACACTGAAAGCAAGCTAATCACAGGAATCAAATCGACATTAAAATCTAAGCTTTTTTTGCTACTCATGAGCCACCTCTGCCCTTAACCCACTAGGCATGAGCTTCTCTATCCTTTTGATCCTTTTTCTGTCGACTCGTGCGTAAGGCGATGGGTTCGTAAGCGAATGATAGCCAGTTGTACATTTTTAAAGAGGCCTGCTTAAGATCTTGCGCTAATTGTTCCGTTCTGTTTTGCAACACCGCATACATAATCAAAGCGGGAATGGCCACAATCAGACCATAAGCCGTCGTGTTCATAGCCTCAGAAATCCCCGCTGATAGCAGAGCTGCTTTTTCCGCCGGGGAAGCAAAACTCACAGCCACAAACGCATTGATCATACCAGTGATGGTTCCCAATAGACCGGTCAATGTCGCTACGTTACCTAACATGGGTAAAAAGCTTGTTCTCTTTTCTAGAGTGGCCATTTCTGCCATTAAAATTTCATCCATTTTTCCTTGGATCTCATCTTTGCCCCCTAAATTCATAGCCGCCATCACCCCAGCCAAGCTGACTTTAGCCATGGGCACGTCTTGGTTCTGAGATTGAGCTACCACAACATCCAACTGCCCACGTTTAATCAAATCTTCCATGGGGCTTACAAAAGCCATCGCATGACGCTTCCTTTTTACGTAGAGGAAGTAGGCCCGTTCAATAATCAAAGCGATCGTCGCCAGTTGCACGGCCAAAATCACCCACATCCAAGCACCACCGCGGTTGAAAAATAAAATTGCCTTAGTTACCCATTCCATGAAAATCCCCCTTTTTGTTCGTTAACAAAAAAAGCCTATGCGTCTTTTTAGACCTTTGTCTAGAAAGAAAAACTTTTTTTTCAGACTAGTTAAGATTATGACAGCACTTCTTATTCGACGCATGTGGACAAGTAGACTCATGCTGGGTAGCCTTAAAACATGGATTTTAAAAAACGCATTTGGGACATCACCTTCGGTATTCTTATTTTATTGTTACTAGCTTACCGGTTACCGGGCTGGCTTGAGGATTGGCGGAAAGAAGGTCAGATAGCACACCAAATCCAAGTCCTCAACTTAGAGGAAGAACCTTTTACACCACAAACTCTTCCTCTGGACAGTCAAAACTCCGCACAACTTCTCATTTTTTGGGCCACGTGGTGCGGACCTTGTAAAGTAGAACTCCAGCGCATCAATCGCTTAATCGAATCTCATAAAATTCCTGCCGAGCGAGTGTTAGCCATCAGTTCCTACGAGGATCCCCAGCTCGTTTTAAAAACCGCGCAGGAAAGAAAATATCTATTTCCTGTTTTTGCTGATCCCCAGGGAGATGCGGCTAAGATATACAAAGTAAAAGCCACACCCTCTTTGGTTTTATTAAGCCAAAAAGGGGTGATGGAATGGGTGACCTCTGGTCTTAGTCCATCTTTAGAATTACGTCTCATGAATGCCTTTGATCACAAAGAAGAATAAGTAGCTAGTAGCAATTACGGATCCCGTGGAGGTTCGTCATGCCAATCAACTCAAACCACAAATTCCCCCAATCGGCCCCAGCTCTTCCCGGTCCAGTTTCAGACCACTCCCTAGAACCTGTTGGCTGGGGGACTATGACGAGACGCTCCTTTCTCTTGGGAGCCAGTTTCTTTTTGGCTCACTGTGCCTCAAGGGATACAACGAAACGTTACCGCGAAGGAGATAATTCTGGCCAACATACCTCTTTAACTCCGCAAGATGAGCGCAAGCTCACCTTGGAAGTGTTACCCCAGATGCAAAAAGATTATCCCCCGCTTGCCGACGAGGCTTTACAAAAATACCTGCAAACTCTGGGACAAAACCTAGTTACCTCCACGGGACTCAAAGGTAACCCCTATCAATACAACTTTACCCTGGTACAATCGGATCAAGTGAATGCCTTTGCCTTACCTGCAGGGGAGATTTTTGTAACGGCTCCCTTGCTAGCCATGTGCGATAGTGAAGCGGAGTTACTCGGGGTTCTTGGCCATGAAGTGGGACACGTCCAAGCGCGACATACCGCTGAGCGCATGGAGGTCGCCAAAAAAGAACAAAGCCAAAGTTGGAAATATGCTGCCGGAGGAGGCCTGGTAGGTGGACTTCTCGGTTATGGACTAGGACGGGTTTTCT
>CAZZMS010000145.1:0-8503 GCA_964655485.1 uncultured Pseudobdellovibrionaceae bacterium
GTCTTTCTCCTTTTCATTAGGCCTAAGCGCCAAAAGCTCATGAAGCAAAACTTAGCGCCTTCGCTTAGGCTTGGCTAGGATTTTTAGACACGAAAAGCGGTGGGTAACCTGTAATCAAGGCCGGTTAGGCTTTATTTTGATCGCTGCGTCATAACTGGGCACTGGTCCTTGCTCAGGCGTATTCTACAAACAGTTTATGTGGATGTTCGCCGTGTTGGTAGCGGCCCGTTGGTTGATGGTGCGTTACCAAACTCACTATTTTCTAGAAATGTTTTTTGATCTTTTGGCCATTCTTCTTATTTGGCCGATGGCCAACAAGTTTGA
Source organism: uncultured Pseudobdellovibrionaceae bacterium (assembly GCA_964655485.1). Lineage (GTDB taxonomy): Bacteria > Bdellovibrionota > Bdellovibrionia > Bdellovibrionales > Bdellovibrionaceae > JANWYU01. Next base: position 325 of record CAZZMS010000145.1, read on the forward strand.
ACTTAAAAAAGTGTACTTAGCTTACCGCTTTCTTAAGCATAGGAAAAATTTTCGAAAAAAAGTCGAGTTTGTTTTCGGTCTTGTGCTTGATGGATTGCGTCTCATGGCCGTGTTTTTTTTGGGTTCATGGTTATGGCGTTGGGCCGTATTGGATTGGTATTTGGGGGATACGACTTTTCATCCGCGTTACCTGACTTATTTGGATGCCTTTTTATTGTGTTACTTTCTTGCGCAAGTGGCCACAGCCCATCGATGGGGCTTGTGGGTGGCCAAGATTCCTCTGAATTGGGGAAGACAGATTTTGGTGCATTACGTGGTCGGTATCTTAGTGGGGACACTGTTACTCGTGATGCCCTTTTCTGTTGCCGAAAAGCAAAGTCTTAAATTGTTAGATGCCTTGTTTATTGCGGGCTCCGCCATTTCGGTAACGGGTTTAAGTCCGGTAGATGTGGGAACCGTGTTATCCTTTTGGGGGCAAGTCATTCTACTTATTCTCATTCAACTCGGAGGTTTGGGTATCATCATGGTGACTGCGGCCTTGTCTTTAGCCGCCAACCGACGTTTATCATTGTCCTCGATTGCTCTGGGGCAAACGGCTTTTGGGCGTTCGGATGTGGGAGGAGTGCCGCGTTTTCTTGCTCAGGTGGCCTCGTTTACGATTTTTGTGGAGCTGTTGGGAGCCGCTATACTCTACATAACTTTGCCCCAACAGACCGAGCAGCGTTTGTTTCAAGCGGTTTTTCATGCGGTATCGGCATTTTGTAATGCGGGTTTTTCTTTATTACCCAATAGTCTCTATCAATCCCCGTTTGGGTTTTTCGGGGTAACGATTATTTGTCTATTAATTATGTTGGGTGGTTTGGGTTTTCCCGTACTCTTTGAAATTGGCGAAAAGTGGCGTTCCCATTCTTGGGCGCATCTATGGACGAGACTTTCTGCTTATACGAAGTTAGCTCTCGTAAGCTCCGTAGTTCTGTGGCTTGTGGGAGTCGTATTATTTTTTATCTTTGAGGAGGCCAATTTGACTTCCAAGCTTCCTTGGTGGGAAATTTTGGGTAACGCCATCTTTTATTCCATTTCCGCGCGAACTGCAGGATTTAACCTGGCTCCTTTGGAGCAATTCCACGTTTCTGTGCATTTTTTCCTATTGTTACTTATGATGATTGGCGCCAACCCCACCTCCACAGGTGGAGGGATGAAAACCACCACTGTCGGGGTGATTTTGGCCACTGTATATTCGACGGTGTTTAATAAATCACAAAATGTGGTCTTTCATCGCGCCATTCCTATTCGCACATTGAAACGGGCTTTGGTGATTGTGATTATGTATTTATTCATGGTGGGCTTGGCGATCACCGTTCTCAGTATTACCGAAAAGGTTCCGACCTTTTCTTTGTTGTTCGAAGTGATCTCTGCGTTATCCACAGTGGGATTGTCTTTGAGTGCCACTGCGAAACTCACGGCTTTTGGGAAAATGGTAATTATTTTTCTGATGATTTTTGGTCGGGTGGGTTTGTTAACCATTGTTTTGGCAGGTATTGGAGAGCCTGAACAGTTGGCCATTCGTTACCCTGAGGATGATTTTGTGGTGGGGTAAAAAAAGGGGGCAAGTATGGGGCAAAACAAACAGCGGTTTTTAGTGATTGGTATTGGGCGATTGGGTTTTTCCTTAGCCAAAAACCTAGTGGAGGAAGGCCAAGAGGTTATTGTTTTAGATACGGATGAAAAAAACATCGAGGCGATCAAGGAATATTGTGAGTTTTCTTTTCTTGGGGACTGCACCGATGTCGACGTCTTGATAGAGGTGGGGGCCCCCAAAGTGGACAAAGCGATTGTGTGTATGGGAACTAATTTTGAAGCAGCGGTCCTCGCGGTAACCAATCTGCTTGAATTGGGTGTGCCCTATGTGGCCGCTCGGGCATCATCTCGCCAGAAGGAGCAGATTTTAAAACGTGTGGGTGCTCATCAAGTTTTTTTCGTAGAAGAAGAAATGGGGAAAATGCTAGCTTTGCAGCATTCGCGTCCCGCCATCTTGCACACGATGGATTTAGGTTTTGACTTAAAACTTGTGGAGTGGTCACCGGCCCCATGGGCTTGGGGTAAGACGCTTGAGGAACTTGCGTTACCCCAAAAGTATCGAGTACAAATCGTAGCCTTGCGCGAAAAAAGTAATCCGAAAGAGATTATTTTTCCTAAAAGTCAGATGATGCTTAACGAGCACACTTTGGCTTTGTTGATGGGTTCCGATCGGGACTTGCAGCGTTTGCAAGAGGTCGAAGGCTAGCTGGGTAACCCAATGCTTTGCAGACCGAGCCGCCTCAGCACCACAGGATAAGACCAGTTCTTCAGGCGAGGGCTTGTTTTTTTGGACTATTGTTTTTAGCCTAAAGGCGTGGGCTTAAGTGTTATCGCAAAAAACCTTCTTCGATGTGACTTGAAGGATCAGGATAAGAATCGTTTTGTGTATCCTTGGATTGTCTTTCTTGTGGTAACCTTGTGTTTCGGTGTGAGTTCATGCGCCCATCGTGCGGAAAAAAAAGAACAAGCCCAGTTGCATTTGCAACTAGGCACCAGCCTTTTGGAATCAGGACAGTACCCTGAAGCTTTACGTGCTCTCAGTGAGGCTTATCATCTTGATCCGGACAGCCCGGCAATTCTGAATAATTTGGCCTTAGCTTACTACTACCGAGGTAAGCCACGCATAGCTGTAAGTTACTGGGAAAAGGCTCTCACCTTGAATCCACAAGACACAGAGGCCATGAATAATTTAGGTCGAGTGCTTATCGAGCTCAAACAATTCGAGCGAGCGCAAAGTTTGTTGCAAAAGGCCAGCGAAGACCTCATGTATTCCTACCCGGAAAAGCCGCAGTACAATTTGGGTTTGCTTTATTATGAGCAAAAAGATTTTACCAAGGCTATTCGGCATTTGAAGCAGGCTTTGCATTATAAGCGAGATATGCCGCAGGCCTGGTTACTGCTGAGTCGGGCTTACATCACTCAAAAATCTTTCAAAGACGCAGCCGCCGCAGCCGATATGGCGGCAGCCTATATGGCTTATGAAAATGTCCACGAGGCCTTGTATCTAGCGGGTTTAAGCTATCAGAAAGCGGGGCAAACCGATCAAGCCAAACAGCGTTTATCTGAGCTTATTCGCCTGTATCCCCAAAGCCGCTATAAAACTGAAGCCCAACGCATTTTACAATCCATGGAAGCCAGGAGTACTCCCGATGTCTTTATCAGGTAAGTTACTTAAAGAAGTGCGTGAACAAAGAGGTTTGAGCCTTGAACAGGTATCATCTGATTTGAAAATTCATATACGCATTTTGCAAGCACTTGAGGAGGAAAGGACCGATGTCGCTGTCCCCGAGGCGATTCGAAAAGGATTTTTGCGCAGCTATGCTCGTTACCTTAAGATCGATATGGGTGCCAATCAGCCAATAAAAAGGCCGGATGGCGCAAACGATACCGTAAAGGTGGATCCTATTGATCATGCAGGTAAGCTCAAGCACGAAGAGCTCAACTCTGCTAAAAATTCCAGGGCCACTGTGGATACTGATGAGGGAGATGAAACATTTGCTTGGAGGTGGGTGGCTTTGGTTGTACTAGGAATCGTCGGTGTTCGAGTGTTCTTTTGGCTTAAAGAGAATACGCTTTCATCAAGTCAGCCAAGCAAAGTTTCAATAAAGGAAGCGAATGTACAAGAGCAAGCTACAAGCGTAGTTGGTAACTCTGCGATGTTGGATAACTCTGCGCAAGAAAGTAACACGTCTCTTTCTTTTAGCCCTTCAGAAAAAGAGCCTTTCACAGATATAGTGGTACTCCAATCCTCTGAATTGAATCAGATGGGCAGTCAATCGAGCTCGCTGGGGATGAGAAAGGTCTCAACGCCCGTTGAACATAAAGCCGAATCTGATTCTCATTCAATATCCCATGCTCCCGATGACAGGGGCTTTAGGTGGTTACTGGTGAGCGCTCAAAAGGCGCAAACATTGAGTCTGCAAACATCCGAGGGGGAGAGGAAGTTAGCTGTGTCGCCAAAGGAACATTACCTGATCAAGCTTTTGCTTCCAGCTCAGCTTGTTTGGGAGCAGCCTCAATCTGTTGAGATCGTGGATGAGGCCAGGCGTGTTAAAGCAGCATCTCCCACTTCGGTTCAAATCCAATAGTTGATTATCGAAACTTGCTTGTTGTTCCTAACTTGATATGTTGGGTGCCTGGGAATTAGGGTATGTTCAAATGGCTTTCGCTATGGCATAAGTTTTGGCTCCTTAGTCTTTTTGCAAAGATTCTTATCGCAGCTTGCTTACCACTCGGTGCGGATGAGTGTTACTATTGGGTGTGGTCTAAGCATCTTCAGGCCTCCTATTTTGATCATCCTCCCATGGTGGCTTATTGGTTTGCTCTTGCTGAGTGGCTGGGTCTTAATGGTTACGGGGTAAGGTTGATTGGTGTATTCTTAGGTCATATCGGCCTTTGGTTTTGGGTCAGGCTCTTTCAGGCGGAACGAACCACTCCGGAGCATGTAAGTTTTTGGTTGCTGTTACTGGCTCATCCGTTGACTGGCTTGGGAAGCATTATTATGACTCCCGATGCCCCGCTTATGTTTTTTGCTGCGGCCTCGGCGTGGTGGCTAAAAAAAGGAGCGGATTCGTACGTCGTTGATAAGCGGTCTAGCCAAGAGTTAGGCAAGTCATTAGCTTTATTTTACTTCGTTCTAGGCCTCCTTCTTGGTCTTGGTTTTTTATCTAAGTATCACATGGTGATTTGGGGGCTCGGTTTGGTCGTTTGGTCGCTCGCTAAGTGGCGGGTGCTGTTTTTCCGGCAATTGTTTTGGCAAGCCGGAATGTTGTGGGGGCTTCTCGGGTTTTTCTTGGGAAGTGCTCCTGTGTGGTGGTGGAACTTTCAGAATGATTGGGTATCCTTTCGCTTTCAGTTGAGTCATGGTCTGGGCGCTGGGAGCACGCCTTGGTGGGAAACGGTTGGGCTATATCTGGCTGGTCAATTCTTACTGACGCATCCGGTAACATGGTGGTATGTGTTGAAAGGATACAGGACGCTTTTGTTTGGCAAGTTATTCCGCACTTTGCCTGACATTTATCGAGCAAAATTTGTTTGGCTTGCAGCTCAGCTTATGTCTTTTCCGTTCTTTCTTGTAACTAGCTTCCGCAAGCACGTCGAAGCCAATTGGACCGGCTTGGCATTTCCTGCTTGGCTCTACCTATCGTCGCAAGTGATGCCTCCTCGTGTGGCCCGCGGAGTAGCGCTTTTTTGGCTGGGAATTGTCGTCCTTGTTGCCAGTCATTGGGTGACACCATGGGCTCATTTTTTGCCTGATAAGTTTTCTGAAGTGCATCAGGAGCGCGTATTTATTGAACAGATAAAAAAAACGGACTGTCCCCTGATTTTCACCACAAGTTACCAAAAAGCCAGTCTGTTGTACTTTTATACTCAGGTTCCTACTTACAAACTCAGTGGTGTTGGACGCAAGGATCAGTTTGATTTGTGGGCTTTTGACAAGCACCAGCACGATGAGTTTTGTAGTTTATTTCCAGTCGACCAAATAGAGAAGTGGCGCAGTCGCTGGCCTAAGCATATTGTAGTTACAAGGAGTACTATGTTGGATCTCACTGGTAACTCTTGGGAGCTCTTAAAATGGAAACATGTACCTTAGTGAAATAAGGAGGCTATTTGCGTCTTTTGGTTATTAGTTTGTTTTCACTGATTCTAGCTCTATTTTACGGGATTTATCTATCCTCTCAGGATTTTTCTGTGTTACCCAAAGAGGATCGTTTGCAGAATCGCGCTCCGTATGCGGATTTTCGAGGAGTGTTGAATGTAAGAACCAAGCAGAGTGATGGCTTGATGACTGAGCGCGAAATACTGGAGCTCGCGCAAAGTCTAGATATTGATTTTGTTATTACCTCTGACCCTTTTCGCAGAGATCTTGCGCCATGGCCATCAGGTTACCATGACCGTGTTTTGCTTTTGTCGGGTGTCGAGTACTCTTATCTGGGAGCGCGTTTTTTGGTGGTTGGCCTCAATACGCAATTGGGCCTTGATTATCATTTGCGTTTAGCTGACTGGTTGTCTGAACCTAATCGGGAAGGGCGCGATGAATGGATTGTAATGCTTTCCCCTCTATCGCCGATGGGCGAGGCTTATTGGAAAGGGGAATGGCCGGTAGGCTTGGATGCTGTTGAAGTGCTTAACCCAAAGGTTTTGTCTGAGCGTGTATTTCACTTGCAGCCCTTTTCTGTATTGACGAGTTTATTCATATATCCGTTCAATCCTTCGTATGCCTTCTTGCGCATCTATCAAGATCCGAAACCAGAGTTGCGATACTGGCAGAATCGTTGGCGTTACCAAAGATTGGTTGGTGTTTGTGGCTTGGATCTCTCCGCGCGGGCAGTATTAGCTCCTGGAGTGTCGATAGCCTTCCCCAGTTACGAAACCATAATGCAGCTTATGAGTATTCATGTTTTATCAAAAACTGATTGGGCCGGATTTTTTGAAAAAGATTACTCCACCCTCATGAGTGCACTCAAGGAGGGTCAGGTCTATTGGGCCTTAGATATGTTGGGTGATCCTCGCGGCTTTTGGGCCCATATACGCAGAGGCGAGAAAAAATGGCTGATGGGATCTGAGTTGCTTTTTCAGGATGACTTGAAGCTGCAATACAGCTTGGGACGCGAGCCTTGGCGCCTCTATGAGGTTGAGCTTTGGCGTGATGAACAGTTGGTGGAGCGTGTTTCGAGCTATCAAGGAGAGGTTCGGCTTTCCTCTCCAGGAGCTTCTTATTTGACGGTGCGGGTGGGACCCAAGTTTCCTTTTCCTGATCAGCAACAGTGGGTTACTTGGATTGTGAGCAATCCTTTTTACGTTCGTGAGTGGAGTCATTCATCACCAGCGAAAAGATGATCTCATTGGAATATAGCCTTATGCTCAGCGTGGCAGTGGGCCATGTTTGAAAGGGAAAGACTCAAGCTCCCACTTTTCAAAGACATGTATCCTTAAATTCACTGTAACACACTCGGTTAAGCGCACAGCGTTGCTCGCAACGATTTAAGCGTTAGAAGCTTGCGTGACCAGCTGGTTCATGACAAGAGTGAGAGGGCGAAGGATTAGGCTTTAGCTGGAGGTGAAGGTATGGATTTACTCTTTGCTTTGTTACCGGGTGGATCGTTTTTTCTCGTTGTTTTGGCGATCGTGCTTTTCAATGCCATCAAAATTGTGAATCAATACGAGCGAGGAGTGGTGTTTCGTCTGGGGCGAGTATTGGGCGAGCCCAAGGGGCCGGGGTTAGTGTTGGTGATTCCCGTCATCGACAAAATGATACGCATTGATATCCGTACGCTTACTTTTGATGTGCCGGCCCAAGATATCATCACTCGGGATAATGTGACCTTGAAAGTGAACGCAGTCGTGTATTTTCGTGTTATTGATCCGCTAAAAGCGGTCATCGAAGTAGAAAACTATATGTTTGCTACCTCACAGTTAGCGCAGACCACTCTACGGAGTGTTTTGGGACAAGTGGAACTCGATGAGCTCTTATCTCAGCGCGAGAGTTTAAACCACAAGCTGCAACAGATTCTAGATGCGCAGACTTTGGCTTGGGGGATTAAAGTGAGCAACGTGGAGGTGAAACAGATTGACTTACCTCCCGATATGCAAAGGGCTATGGCTCGTCAAGCGGAAGCGGAGCGGGAGCGACGAGCAAAGGTCATTGCGGCTGAGGGAGAATTTCAAGCGGCTACTCAGCTCGGTCTAGCGGCGCAGGAACTTACCAAAAATCAAATGTCCTTGGCCTTACGTTACTTACAAACTTTGAAGGAAGTCTCGCAAAACCCCGGTAACCATACGATTATTTTCCCTTTTCCTTCCGATCTGTTGCAATATATGGCCAATTTGATGACCAAAGGGAAAGTTTCAGAGGGTGAGTCGAATTCCTAAACGGGTTTTATTCGCTTTGCCATAAGGCCGGTGAGAACGGTATAATCTCAGTATGTCATCCACTCAAGATTCTGGGTTAAAACGGCGGAAGTTACCCATCGGGATTCAAACCTTCTCCAAGCTTCGTGAGCAGGGATGTTACTATGTGGATAAAACCCCTATGGTGGCACGCCTAGCGGAGCAGGGTGGGGCCTTCTTTCTTTCTCGCCCGAGGCGGTTTGGAAAAAGT
>CAZZMS010000146.1:0-12470 GCA_964655485.1 uncultured Pseudobdellovibrionaceae bacterium
GATTAGGTAACAAATACTGAACTCCCTGCTCCTCCATGAACTTCAATTCGTCCCGCTTTTTTTGCCATTCCTTAGCTCCGAGTGTTCCTAGCCTTTCCACCCAAGAGCTTTTGGGTAACAGTAAGCGGACCTCTCGCCAAAACTGCTCTGCCGGCATCCGTGGTGGGCAAAAGGTTAGCCATCCTGTGAGCAGGTCCCATTCGACCGCTGTCACATGAAAGCGCGAACGAGACAGAAAGGACAATAACAGGTAATCATAACGTGGCTCTCCCATGATGGGCCCTGAAGCGCTCTCCCCCGAACCTGAGAACGCCAATTCCGCTGGGCAGGAAGACAAATCGTCAACAGGCATATGGACCTCCTGATACTGAATTCAGTAATCGCCTCGTTTCAAAAAATAAGTCGTCAGCAAACTCGGCCCATGCCCAAAACCCCAAACTCCATAGATCCAGGGGGATAGGACCCGCAACACGGAAGGGTTAGTATTTTAGAAATAGACTTGGAGGATAAATGAGCCATAAACTCAAAGGATATAAATAAATCCCTTTTGAGTAACACGTGATGAGCAACCAAGAAATAGAAGCCCTGTGGCGGCAAGTGGTGAGTTTTCATCAAGAACGAAACCTGTCCCACCTTGGCTCAGTGGCCTCCTGTTTTGATATCCTCTACACTCTCGTTTTTCACGTTCTTTCCCCCCAAGACGAACTCATCTTGTCCAAAGGACATGCTATTTCCACTTTATACGTCATGCTAAAGTCTAAAGGCGAACTGAGCTCCCAGGAATTTCAGGCTGCTTGTCGACCAGAACAGATCCACACCCTCTCGGCTCACACGCCCTACGCGCCTACAGACTATAAGCATCCTTGGCTGCGTTGGGGGAGTGGCGCTTTAGGCTGCGGAATGTCTATTGCTTGTGGTTTAGCCCTAGCCGAAAAACTCAAACCACAAGGTCGAAGAGTTTACTGCTTGATAAGTGAAGGTGACTTAAATACCGGGCTGGCATATCAGGCTTTATCCTTCGCCTCACGTATGAAATTGGACGCTCTGACATTCATCTTCGACAACAATGGCTTTCAAGCCACAAGCCCGAGCGAGGAAGTATTAAATCTTCCGGCTTTAGAAACTTGGCTTAAGCAACTGGACATCGAATGGCAACACGTCGATGGACACAACACGAAATTACTTCTTGAGGCTCTCGCTAAAAAGGTGACCAACCGAACGCAATGGATTTGGTGTAAGACGAATAAGGCTCACCGTTTAGATCACATGAATCCGCTAGCGGCTCACTACGCCAGTTCAACATCATCCCTATGATTTCACTAAAAGCTTATTTTTTCCGCTGGCTAGAGAAACGAATGGCACAAGAGCCCAACACTCTACTTTTTTCTTTGGATCTTGGTTACCCTGAAGTGGAGCACCTGCGTGCCGCATTCCCGCGGCAAGTCCTTTTCGCCGGGGTTACCGAGGACCATAGCGTGCTTACCGCCATAGCCCTCTGCGAGCAGGGGTTCGACGTCTACGTGTATGGAGTCGGGCGCTTTTTACTATGGCGAGCTGCCGAGGTTTTGAGTCTGTATCATCCCTACGCTAAACGACTCCGTCTCGTTGGCAATGGAGGGGGGTTAGGCTATGGAGTGATGGGCCCCTCTCATCACAACACCAGCGACTATGGATTACTCCACTTGATCAGCTCTCGCTCTTTCATCTGTTACCTCCCCCGCAGTGCTGAAGAGCTGACTAGGCAACTCGACCAGCACGCCCCCGAACGTATCGCCTATTTTCGTTTGATCAATCCTGAACCCTATCAAACCTGTTTGGAGCCACAATTGAATGAAGCTTTAAGCTTATGGGGCCCCACTCACTCTCCCCTGATTTTTGTGCCGGGCCCTCTTATTCATAATGTTTACAGGTCTTCGAATCCTTACCAATGGGCCTCTTTAGGGCAGTGGCCACTCCCCAGCGACAAACTCGAAACACTGCGAGACCGATGGCAACAAGCTACTGAAGTTCAGATTTTTGAAGAACACATCCCCACCGGCAGTATTGGAGAGCAACTTAAGGGCTTAGGGTTTGATCACCACAAGCTCTTAAAAGCTACATATCTTCCTCCTCATCCTACACCGAGTGGAGCTCGTTCAACCCTGCTGCATCACTTAGGTTTTCAGCTCACATAATGCGAGGATGCCGGGTCCCTGAGTCGAAACGACAAAACAGAATGTAGCCACACTTTAGAGGATCGAGTCACTTCGAGTAACTAGTCCCAATCTCCACGAGCCAGAGAGATTCCTATTCTCATTTCTCCACCTTAGGCTACAATAATTCCGTGTCAGTGAAAGACTCCCAAATGACAAACTGGTCCCTGATTATTCTTACCGGTGCTTACGGCTTTGTCGGAGCTTCAATCTTGCGTGAGCTGACAAAAAAAGGGTTCAAGGTTTTGGGCTTAGGGCGAAACTTGCACACCTCACCCATCCGTATCCCAACAGAATTGCGGCACCTCGTGCTAGATACGACTATACAACAGTTTTGTTCCCGGTATAAACCACCAAAGGGAGCAAAAATACTCCTCATTCATACAGCAAGCTATGGAGCCTACTCTTGGCAAACAGAACCAAATCATTTTTCTGAGGCCATAAGCGATACTCTCGCCATTTTGTCCTGGTGCACTAGGCATCAAGTACCCCTGATTCATCTGGGGAGCTCTTCGGAGTATGGACGAAAAATTGAGTATGCTAGCGAGACACATCCTAGCGATGAGTTCCTATCGCCCTATGATCTTTACAAATTCCAACAAACAGAGTGGTTACGATTTTATACGCAAAAACACAAGCTCGAAGCTTGTAACCTTCGGTTATTTAGTCTTTACGGCCCTTTAGAACATCCCCTTCGACTCGTGCCTCAGGCCATAAAAAGTCTGCTCACCAGCCAAGCCTTCAAGATCAGTAGGCAAATAGCAGAAAGAGATTTTGTACATATTGATGACTTCCTAGAGGCCCTATCATTTTTTATTTCAGAATATCCCAAAGGCTTTGACGGAGAACCCATCAATATCTGCACCGGACAAGCCACAAAAATCTCATCCATAGCCGAATGGTTACAAAACTTAAATCCAAGGCTAGCTATAGAAAAAATAGATTCTCCGCTACGCCTCTGGGATCGTCCCGTGTGGTACGGGAATCCAACGAAGCTACTCAAGCTTCTTGGGGAGAGATGGAGACCACGATCTTTCTGGCAAGGTCTTCAAGAGACCTTAGCCTTTTATCAAAAGGCGGGGCAGCAAGCTCTGCTCGAAGAGTCTCAATTTGCAGCATGGCCAAAACTCAGTGTGATTATTACCTGTTATAATCATGGACCAAGCTTAAAAGAATGGTTACCTGAGCTCAGACGGATATTATTGCCATATCCCCTTATTTTTGAAATTTTAGTCATTGACGACTGTGATCCCTCGTTAAGCTACCAAAGCTTAATACCGCTACTCCCTTCCATCCCTGAACTTGTCATTATACGCAATCAGCAAAACTTGGGCTCACAGGAAAGCTTACTACGAGGCATCAGACTCTCCACCGGACAGGCCTGCCTCACTATGGATGGAGATGGACAAGACCCAGTTTCAAGCGTAGGCCAAATGGTCCAAGCTTGGCTAGATGGCCACCAATATGTCCAGGCTCGCTCCTTGTTTCGCCAAGAATCTCTTATCATTCTGAGCTTGCGCCATGTTTTTTATTCTCTTTGGCGGATAAGCTCATGGCTACCGGTTACAGTTATGGGTGCTGACTTTTGTCTTGTGGATAAAAAACTTCTTCAGGATTTGATTCATCACCCGCCCTGCTACTTTAGTTGGCGAAGCTGGCGCTTATCTGAATTGGGGATACCTCAAAAAATCATAGACTATAACCGACCTCCCTCAACTCATACGCCGAGCTCAAACTCGCTATTTAAATTGTTACTATGGACTCTTCGCTTTTGGTCCAGCACGAAAAGTTTTATTCCACATTATTTGTGGTTTGTGAGCTTAGTAGCTTTGGGGATAACTGTAACTCCACAGAAATTTTACTTATTGATAATCACTTCGTCTTTGATACTGATTGTCGGCCTAAGCTTCATGTATTTTGAGTTTTTCCATCGCCAAAAAAGAAAACAACAAGATTATGAAAAATATGATTACGTGTCCACGCAGGGTGGAAGCGAAATAACACCTGTAGCCCCTACGAATGAGGCCTCATGATTATTAGAGATGAGAATAATTACTCTCATATTTGGAATCACGCCATAAGACAAGATCGCAGAGTGAAACTTGTAGTGAGCATTTTAAAATCTTTTCTTTCGCCCCCTTTGAAATATCAGATCCTGGAACTTGGCGCAGGCCAGGGACTTCTAGGTCGTGCGCTCGCCCGAGAAGGATTTTCGATCCATGCTGTGGAAAAATCCCCTGTGCTCTATAGCTGCTATTTAGCCACCCAGCCTTCAATCCATCTTAAGTGTTACCAGGATGAAGCCTTGAGTTTTTTGCAGGCAAACTTTGAAACTCCGTACCGCGCCATTGTGGGAATAGGCATTCTCCACCATATTTGGCATGATCCCTCATGGGCTAAAAAACTGTATCAGGCCTCATCCGCAGATGGCATCATAGTCTTTTTGGAACCTAATCCTCATAATCCCATCGCTCGTTGGATTTTTAACACCAAATTCGGCAGATGTGTTTTTAAGTTGGATCCTCAAGAGAAGCTCAAAAGCATTCAGGATATTAAAGGTGAGCTTCTTAGCGCAGGATGGAAAAACCTTCAGATGATATTTCGTGATTTGTATTATCCATTTATTCCTTCAACCCTTCAAAAACTGGTGGAGGGGATAGAAAGTATTTTGCCCTCCTTTTTGAGTAAATACCTAACTCAGTCTGTGTTGATTATTGCGACTAAATCCTCGAACGTCACAAATTGATCCTGATGAAATCGCAGATACTGCGCTACAGACTTTGAAGTGCTACCACCTTAGGCTTTTTCTTTTCACCCAGAAGCCTTAAGCACCATGGATGACTAAGGAAGCAAACCCTTTGCAGCAGAGCTGTGGAGGACGTGCCCCGGGGCAAAAGCAAAAGCTTGAGGTGGTCAGAGACAATGAAAATAGAATTCATCAGGTTCAACTACGCACGCCCGTCGGTGAACTCCGCCCAAATCGTAAGGCCCAAATAAATATCTGGATTTCTTTTTGATTTAATATGCAACTCCGCTAAAGCTAATAGATATAAAATACCACCAAAAATGAAAAACAGGGGTGCCATAAGCATCTTTATATGCCACGAGGACCGAAAAAAACTCCAATTAACAAGCGATGAAAGAACAGAAAATAAGCCACCTCGCTTAATCATTTGGCGAACTGTAAAACCACTTTCTTCGAGCCAAGTCTTAAGAGCCTCCGGAGTGAAGCGATAGTAATCTTGGGGGGCGCCATGTTCACGAGCCAAAAAGGGGGTAGTCATTAGTAACATCGTTCCATTCTTTAGCTGACCCTGCCAATGTTTGAAAAGAACCCAGGGCTCTTTGATATGTTCAAAGACTTCAATGGCACAGATTAAATCCAGCTTTGACCAGGGCGGTGGCCTATCTAGCCCAAGGGGTGGGTCGAAATCCCACTGACAATCAATCATGAGAGGAACTTCAAGTTTTCCTCGCCCACTGCCGAAATTAAGCACGAATGCCCAATGGCGACTCATAAGTTCAGGGATCAAACGGTAACTGATTTGTCTTGAGCGGTAGTGGAGATCAAGTGTGTAGCGCAAGAGCACTGAAGAAAAAGAAACAAGGTCTTTGTAGTTGGAAGGTTGAATCACTGCAACTCCAGCCAATCGACTTGTGGCCGACCCCAGCGATCCACAAGAGTTACCCAGGATAAATGAGGAGCCCTATAATCTATATCAAAACGCATTTTTTGATAGTCTTGTTCAGACTTTGACGATATACCTCTTATAACATTAGGCACATTAGGAATCGGCTGCGGCCTGATAATTGCCAGGTGGGTATATCCGAGTCGAGATAAATTCTCTACCTCGACAATAAAATCTTCTCGATCTTGAGATGAATAAAAGTCAATGTCCCATGTCGGTAAATGAGGCGAGTATCGCTTCCATTTCTGTTGATAATAACGCATAAAAAAATAATCGTTACCTACCAACACCATTAGCCTAGGCATGGTCGATGCGGAGCCGTTTAAGGTCATTTCTTGCCACTTTTTGAAAACTAAATCACCCGCTGGACTAAGCACCGGGGTTTTTTGCTGCCAAAGACTTATTGAAAAATGAAGTAATGAGCCTAGAGCACCTACACAAACCAACATGAAAAGCCTGGAGTGTATTATCACCCGCGAAATAGCTGGGAGCATAAAAAATAAGAATAAAGGTGCCAAGGCTGTTAGATGCACGAGGGTCGCACTCCATCCTGCGAGAATGAAAGTCGATAGAGCCAATCCCATCGCCCAACGTGGGATTAAAGATCTATCAGACTTATTCTTGAAGAGGAATACGATACCAGAAATGAGTAACAAGCTATGAGTTAAACCCAAGACAGTATCGGGAAACACAAGATCGACCAATGCTCGCCCCAAATCTAAAAAGCTGTGCTGGCGAAAAAAATTTAGCTGTTTCCAAGCTGGTGTGATCCAAATCAATACAGATTGTATATACTGTATAACCGCATAATCCAGTCCACGCTCTAAGAGATATCCCCCCTTTTTTGCAACCCATTGCATCTCTCCGCTCAGATGCAAAATGCTAAAATACAGAAAAGCGATTAGCGCGGCACGAGACAAGGCTCTCAGATCATGGCTTACAAACGACTTTAGGAAATCAAAAAGCCAAACGATTCGAAAGTAAACGTAAAAAAATAGCCCAGCCAATAAAGATAACATTCTAAGCCAAGCCCAATGATTTTCGTAGGCCCAAAAATACAGACTTAAAATCCAATAAATGTTTAGTGGGCCTAAGCTCAAAGAAAAAAACGTATAATAAGGACTTGTAGCTAAAAGAAAAACCCCTAGTATTGCCTGATTGGGTGGGATTCTGGTTTTCAAAATCTTATACCAAAGAAATAGAGAAAGCCAAGATAGAACAAGCGCTAACCAGCGAGCTGAAAGTCCTGTCCACCATTCAAAACCTCCAAAAAGCCAAGCCGCTGGAGTTTCCCACAACGCAACATCTTTACTTGAAAAAAAACCAGACCAACCCTCTTCCCAAAATCTCCCCCCCCAATATAAAACAACAGACTCATCGCCTTCTAAAACGAATTGAAGGCTGTAGGCCTGCCAAAGGTGAAAAAAAACTGCGATTAGTAAAAAAATATGAAGCATATCTACATTTTAAGTAGCATAGCTTTCACTCGAGAAAAGTAATAGGTCTTTTCGTCACCAGTTACTTTGTCTTTGTAGCTAACCGAATAAACCAAGCGAACTAACGGGGCGTCATCAAACTGATTGGCTGACGCATGCGAGTAAAGACGATCTTTCTCCCTTATTTTATAAAATCTAACTTGGAACTCACACAGGTTGGAATTTACATCAACAGGCTGACCTACGATATCATAACAAACTTTTCGCGCATAATTCTGTCCAAAGCTTTGTTTAAAATTTTCAAAATTAAAATTTTGGTTCAAAGCAGGCACATTGGCTGCAGGAAGATTTGAAATTTGTTGATAAAGATCAAGCTCGATTTTATCCATCACTTTAATAAATTCACTTCTTTGTAAAATACCCAAAGATTGCCGACTAGAGTAACTCTTCAGGGCTAAAACGCCAGCGACTGAGATAGAAATAATCACCAGCGAGACCGTAAGTTCAAGAAAAGTCACCCCTCTCTGTGAGTACTGCTTCATACTATTCCTCCCTCAGCCCCCGAGAAAACAGGGGGAGGTTTCTCAATGGAACTCCCACACCGCTCAAGATTCTTGAACCCTCTATGGAGATTTGTTTTAGCACTTCATCATCCGCAATCCCAGGCAAGCCTTTTCTAACTTTTCCTAGTCCATAAACTTTAGATCCATCAGGTATATTCAAATACCCTCCCATTACCGTTCCATATATCGTCGTAGCCCCAGAGGCTTGAAGCCTCTTCACAGGGCTCAGGATAAATGCGTGAGAACCAGAAATGTTCACATTCATTACTCCCCCAGCAATAAATAGCTTTCCCGGAGACGAAGGAGCACAGGTCTCTCTCACAATCGGAGCGACAGCAGTACTCAAATCATAACTATAATTTCCACTACTCACTGAGACTGGGTAATAACTACAGATGTTAGTTAGACCCAGGATATAGTCTTCAATATTGAAAACCTGAGTCAGTTGTCCGGGTTTTCTACAGTAGAGCTGAGTTTGATTAATGATGGCTGGGAAGTTATCTGAACAAGAATTGTCGTAAACCAGACGGTGAACCGGAAATCTTTCCACCAAACCTTTTGGAAATTTTTGGGAGAGCACGGAGGCGAACTCCTCAATGCTCATATCAGGGGGCTGTATGATTTCACCACTAATGATGACAGCCTCAGAAAAAACAGGGAGACTACGCACATCAACGTCGATATCGCCATTAAAGAAAACCCTGCCATAAACCTGAGTATTTTTTCCACCAAGTATGAGGCTTTCTGAAAGCTTCCTTGTTGGCATACCTTGACTAGTCTCCGGATACATAAAAAACAAGGCGAAATCCTTAATTGCGGGGATCTGGTAGATCACGCTATGGTATCCACGTACCCATTTCTTACGAAAGCTCTCTCCATAACTCAGCTCACTCTCAACAGTCACTAAGCGCTCATTCCCAATCGTCTTGTAACCCCGCAATGAACGATGGAACTTATACCGGAATGTCAATTGTGGGTTAAGAGCCCTCAGGGACTGAATAAAGTTCTGATCCACGTGTAATAGAAAACGGGAATCAGACTGTTGGCTGAGCATATGAGTAAGATCAGCTTCTAAAACATACTCATCAGATTGATTAGCGCGTAAAATGGCCTGTCTTTGTCCACCTGCTTGAGTAACAATTTGGTTACCGACTCGCTTAAATAGCGAGGTGGAACCAGAGGTTCTCCATAGCTTGAATACAATATCCTCTAACATGAAGCCGTCTAAAGAGGGATCACGTATATAAAAAGGGCAAAAAGCAGTGCTATTGCCTAACAACAAATTACCCACTTGATTCGCGTTCACATCATATCCACCACACACGTTACCAATGAGATGATCCCGGAGCTCAAGTGAGCCCATCGGCTGGTCGAGAAGCTCGAAAATGATACTCTTTTGATCCTGTTGGAACTCAAATGGTTTTTCAGCTGATACCACTTTATCATACGCTAGAACGTAAAGACCAAGCTCTGCAAGATCGTTAACTAACTGCTGAGACTGAATATAAAAAACCTCATCCTCACGAGAAACTTTTTGCATCCCTAAAAGACCTACCAACATATAACCAGTAACAGCCAATACCGCTGCCCCGGCAATCGAGTAAGTCAACGCACTACCTCGTTGCTGGTAAGCTATCTTCCTACATAAACTGGTCTTTAGGGCCAACTCAGTCACAGTCCACATAAACACCTTCTGGCTTAGTCCATAAATTACCATTCTTGTCGTAAATGGTTAGCTTGTAGGGGTAGAAAAACAGTCTCTTTATCTTCGCGCCTGGACTAGGAGGACTCAATGAACCCCAAACCCTTCCTTGGTTAAGGTCAACATTCTCACCTTCCCACTGCCATCCCAGCAGCGACAGACGCCCCATAGGCTGATCCACATCACGGCCTACCACTCTCGAACCTACTCCATAGTCAAGTCCACCGTTTCTTAAATTCTTTTTGCACCAAGGCAAATCACCACGAAAACTGTATTGAGTTGGCAAGCGAACAGTAACACTTGAGCAATCAATATTTTTTACGCTAGAAGTTACCGTATCGTAGTAGCTCATGGTCGCATTCAAAGAAATTTCTCCTGTGGCAGCACAGGTGTATACTTCAAAACCTCCAGATTTCTGATTAAGCGCGATAGGGCCTTGGGTACCAGTTCCTGCCGCCCAGTCATACAAATTTCGACTGGGGTAAGGAATTGTATCTCTGGTCCGAAAGGGATCGTGTGCAAAACAGCTCATTCGAGAATTCCCAGAGGGAACCAATGTGACTAAAATAGTTGCTCCGTTAATACCCGCCTCAGAAACTTCCCCCGTCAAAGTAAATGTGTACATATTACGCCACCACTCTTGCCATGGCGGCATATTGATAAGTCGCGGCTCATACCGAATTTTCAAGTTACACCCAGGGAAGGCCACAGCGGCCGTAGGCACACCCTGAGGAACATATTCGTTCAACTGGCTAGGGGCACGCAATTCGAATTCTGCCTTGTTTGTTTGAATTGCTTGATAGATTGAACCGACTGAGCGAGCTGCTAATTGCTCCATAGGCAACGAACTATCACGCAAAATAACGTCAAACTGAATTGACATTTTACCATAAGCAGGCTCATCCAAGTCTGGTAGCCAGCGAGACAAAAATCTCAACCTTGATATATTCGAAAGTAACAAGAACTTAATAGGGTCCTGTCGCCTATAAAAAGTTCTATAAACACTACCGTTCTCCCATTTGTAATCTACTGGACTTATTTTATATAAAAATACATTCGAACGTAGCGAGGGCGCAAAAAAAGAAGCCACTGAACTTTGCGATAGATTCGAAACACAAGAGTAACCAGATATTGCGAAACTCCCTGATTTAATAAGCAATGTACTACCAACTTCATCAATTTCATCAACATAAAATAAACTGGCGACAGAGGGAGTTTGCGCCAAGCTCAGCACCACCCAATCACCAATCTGAAAGTTGTAAATGCTTGGTACAACCACTCTTTGTCCATCACTTGCGAGACCCACAAGTAGAGGTTTATCCGAGGTAACAAAAGAAAGCCTCGGACTTGTTTCAGCCAAATCAAAAGTGGACTGAGAGTCAGTTGAAAATAACTTAAATCCACTCTGATCTGAACAGCTAAAGTAACCCAATTTCAAAAATTGAGCTCCTCGCAGGTCATCGATCAAGACTCGGTATCCTTGCACCAAATCACTACTTTGCTCCAATGTTTGTTGTGTCGAGGTAAGAGTCTGATTAACCTCTCCAATCTGAGAACTTAAAACTAAAATGATCAGCGAGGAAAGGCCAAGCGCTACAACGGCCTCGGCAAGAGTAAAGCCTCTTACCTTTGTGTTACTGAATTGAGGCTTGCCCAGAAACTTGGCCAATAGAGTCACGTGTATATCCTCCTATTTTCGCTTGTAGGCCTGAAAATAATAGTCACCATAATTGAGATAACTATTAAATATGTTGTTATAATAAACAGAATAAAGAGTTTTACCTTCCGTTCCTCTCTGAGATCTCTTAAAATAATCTAAATACAGAATCTGAACACCATGAGCTGCCAAACTCTCTAATTCATCCGGTTCAGCCATACCATTGCGATTACGATCGAACCAAAGACGTAATTGAGCGTATACCTTATCTTTAGCATCGATGAGTTGGTCGCGATTTTTATCAAAAGATTTTAGTTTTTCAAATCCATTTGCAAACTTATCATCACCAAACAGCTCTTTTACGGATTGAACCTGCCCCAATTTATTTGGCAGAACAAGAAAGGCTACCTCGTTCGTATTTACCGGCCAATCGATTAATGCCTTTTCTCCCCGTCCCTTGATATCGAAAAACACAGCCATATCAGTACGACGAGAGATTTCGATACCATTACCAAAAACGTCTACGATAATAGGAGACCAACTCACACTCAGGTTCTCATATTCAAAGCCTGCACCCGGACAAACTGGAATAGAAAAGCGGCCTGCCACATTACCACCGCCCTCTGAGTTGGCGGGGCAGTTCTGGCCACCCAGGTTTTCCGAAGAGCAAAAATGGCCAGGCGGATTAGAAACACCATCACATTCTTTGGAACCAAAATAACGAACCTCAAAATTCATGTTCTCTACGCATTCGGCTGGAGCTTTAATCCGATTGAAACTAAAGATGGGCTTTCGCCGAGTAGTCGAATCCTGATCAACAGGTAAAGGAGCTGTGTCAGCAGCTAAATCGACTTCTGCGGCTATGGCATCAGACTGGAAGCGGCAAGGAATGCAACTATACCCCAAACGCTGACCATAACTTGATGGATAAGCTGTAAATAACCTTGGATTACTTCCTCCCAGCGCAGAGGTATAGGGAAAGACACCTTGATTCGACAGATTTGATGTGACCATCTATCCGGGCCAGTTATATTTAGCAGAACAACATAGTGCCGCAATCATTTGCATATTATAGTGGGGAAGACGCAAAGCAAAATTTTGCGAGAACTCATTATTGGATCCTAAGTCTGGATCTCAGGCATTGCATGGTCACCATGTTCGCGAAACCGTAACGGTACACGGAACGGTATGTAAAAACAAAGAAAAACTAGCACCATTAGTACACTCCACA
>CAZZMS010000147.1:0-13523 GCA_964655485.1 uncultured Pseudobdellovibrionaceae bacterium
GATGGGCTTAAAGGCTTTCCTGAGGCTATTGAGCAGGTTTTCCCTAGAGCCCGAGTGCAGCTTTGTATAGTTCATCAGATTCGCTCCTCTTTGAAATATGTTCCCTCTCGTAATCGCTCGGAGTTCATAAAGGATCTTAAATAAGTGTATCAAGCAGGAACCCGAGAAATGGCCGAGTGGGCCTTGGGGAACTTGGAAAGTAAATGGGGACAAAGTACCCCTACGCCGTAAAATCCTGGCGTGATAATTGGGTATTGTTCACTCGCAAGTGGATCTCTACACTGAGCACTTTTGTGCGAGAGAGCAAAGTGGTTATCTGAAATGTTGGGGTTCTAATCAGTTTGGTCAGCTCGGGGATGATACATTGATAGATCGCTTAACTCCGGTGATATCCACTCGGGCAAAAAAGTTCCTAAACATGGCTGTTGGGGCAGAGCATACTTGTGGAATAGACCTTGATAATAAACTTTATTGTTGGGGGCAGAATAGTAATGGTCAATTGGGAGATGGAAGTTATGCTGCTAAAAAATTTGCTGTGAGCATAGATCCTAGCTCCTCTTATTCTTTTGTAAGTGCGGGAGCTTGGCACTCCTGTGCGATTACCACCAGTGGCGTTTTGAAGTGCTGGGGAGCTAATTGGAGTGGGCAACTAGGAGATGGCTCGACCTCTTCTCGTAATACTCCGGTGGTGATAGACTCTGGAGAGTCTTATTTGACGGTAGCAGCAGGTACCGATCATACCTGCGCTGTAACCTCCTCCGGACAGCTTAAATGTTGGGGGGACAATTCAGGTGGACAACTTGGATTGGGTAACACAAATTCATATAACACTCCTCAACTAGTGGGGGTGGCATACACGGATGTGGCTGTTGGCTACAGACATTCTTGTGGCATTACCGATTCTAGTCGGCTGCGCTGTTGGGGCGCCAATGCTAGCGGACAGGTGGGCGATGGCTCTTGGGTAACGAGGTTGAGTCCAACTAACATAGCTTCCGATTTGGAATTTACCAAAGTTGAATTGGGCAACTCACATAGTTGCGCTATTGATTCGAATAATCGACTATGGTGCTGGGGTGATAATGAATTTGGCCAGGTCGGAATATCAACAGAGGAAGTGGCTGTAAGAAGCCTCCGTCTATTTGATGCATCGGAGAGTTTTCAAACCGTTGCAGTGGGGAACTGGTCAAGTTGCGCTGTAACCGTCGCAGGGGCTTTAAAGTGTTGGGGGCGAGGCGGTGGTTCGGGTACGACTTGGGGACTTCCGTTTCAATTTTGGCGTCCTCTCCAAGTGTCATTCTGATGATTTTTACCCTTTTCTCTTGACCTCTTTTAACAGTTTCAGGACAAGGGGTCTATGCCTCATATGAGCTCTGTTGTCTTGCGGGACTTAAAGGATTTGTGGTTGAACTCGGACGGAGTCGTCCAGATCTGTATGCCTAGCAATCTGGCCCTGATAAAGTACATGGGCAAAAAGCGAAATGAAGAGGGCGCTCAGGCCACGAATGTGTCTTTTTCTGTTACCTTGCCCTATCTGTTGAGTGAAGTGAGATTAAAGCCGGTGGTTTCGCGAGACGAATGGCAACCACTGGTGGGCTCAGTTGCGACTTGGTGTACTTGGAATGCGTTCGGTGAATTGAGCGAGCGATTTAGCTCTCATCGGCCCCCCTCGGTTTCGGAGTTTAAGCTCTCGGAATCGGGAAGAAGCCGGTTTTTGAATTGGTGGTTACGGCTCAAGAGTGAATTTGGTATCAAGCAGAATTATGCAATTTTTTCAGGTAACAATTTCCCCAGTGACTGCGGTATTGCCTCGAGTAGTTCGAGCTTTGCGGCATTGACTTTTGCCGCCTATGTGGTGGCCACACAGTTGGAAAGGCGAGATCTGTCGCATTGGTCCTTGGAGCGGCTGGCTTTACTTTCGGCGCAGGGTTCTGGGGCGAGTGGACGCAGTTTTTTTCGGCCCGCAGCTCTATGGCGTCCCCATCATCTGGAGGCTGTAGCGCTTCCTCTATTGAGCCAGGCTTGGCATCAAGTGTTCATCGTGAGTGCGGAGAAAAAAACGGTGTCTTCCTCGGAGGCACACCAGCGGGTATTTTCCAGTCTGTTGTTTAGAGGGCGAGATGAGCGGGCTGAACAACGATTGCGTAGGATGTTGAATGTCTCAATCACATGGGCCGAGTTATACCAATTGGCATGGGAAGAGTTTTGGGATATGCATGCCCTTTTTGAAACCTCCCGACCCACTTTTGGTTACATGTTACCACAAACATTAACTCTTCTCGGGGCTTGTCGCAGTTTGTGGGAAATGGAAAAAGACGGGCCCGTGGTGACTATGGATGCCGGGGCGAATGTGCATCTCTTATGGCGCAAGGATCAAACGGCTTTCGCTCAGTCTTGGGCGCAAAGGATAGCGGATCAGTGGAATCTGCGGTTTTTGCAAGGAGCTTTGTTTTAATGGATCAAGCTTCTTGGAGTTTTTTGGAGTGGGAGAAGGCTTGGTATCCCAAGTTCATTGTGACCGGGGAACATAGTGTGTTGCGGGGATCCCCAGCGGTGGTATTTCCTTACAAACAAAAGTCCCTGAAAGCAGGAGCCAGGCTGTGGATAAAAATAGACTCTGAAGTCCTTGCAAAACGAGAAAAACCTAACCAAACTGACATTTCAAAAATCCGAGAGGATCAGAACAGGGATCATGTCATTCGTGCAGATGATGAGCGTGTCTATGCGCTCCCCTTGCAGGATGACATATCGCTATTCAGGCAGCAATTCGTGGTGAATAGTCAAGGGGAGAATGCGCAAGATATTCCCCTTCTGGTACAAGGCTTGTGGCAAGAAAGCCTCAGACGCCTGGGAATAAGTAGCCATCAGGTGGTGGGAAATCTGAGTATCACTAACGAAGTTCCCCTGGGTGCCGGCTTGGGTGGTAGTGCTTTATTTTGTACCTTGGTCAGTCAGTTGTTGGTGCAATTGAAATTGTTACCCGAGGAAGAGGGCTTTCGTTTCGCTTGGGATTTGGAGAATCACTTTCACGGCCAGTCTAGCGGGGTTGATGTGGCTGGGGTGTTTGCCGGAAAGCCGGCCGTGTACTCGATCCCGCAGGGATTGAGCCTGATCGATGTGAAAACTCAAGTGCAGTTCTCCCTGCACCATAGCGGACAAAAAGGTATCACTCGTCAAGCCGTGGAACAGGTGCTGGGCTTAAAAGACAAAGATCCTGAGCTTTTTCAACAAGGGGAAGAGTTGATGCGCGCCTCGGCACACGCCGCCATTCAGGCCTTGGAGGCGGGAAATGAGGAGCAGCTCGTGGCTGCTATAGAGAAAGGCCGACAGGCTTTCGAGACTTGGGATTTGGTAACACCTGCTATGCAGAAAGTCATGCAAGAGCTCCTATCACAAGGAGCCTTGGCAGTGAAACCCACCGGAAGCGGCTTGGGAGGTTTTATCCTAGCGGTATGGTCACCCGAGACATGCTCTCAACAGGCTTTCGAAAGAAGCCTGGCTTGGCATCCGAGAGTTTCGTAGAATTCGTCAGCGAGCCCTTAAGCTTTTGAGGCATTACGAAAAGTTTTTCTCTAGCCAGGCTTGTCTGCCTGGGCTAACTTAGTCGTCATGATCCTGCAAAAAACCATCAGGCGTTCCGTGCAAGTGACGGGAGTAGGTCTCCATACCGGGGAGCCTTGTCGAGTCACTTTTCGCCCTGCCTTACCTGGAACCGGGGTGGTGTTTACGCGCAGACTCCCAAAACGCGAAGGGGAGTGGCAAAGCGTTCCCGCCGACGTGCAGTATGTTGTAGACACCAGGCTTGCGACCACCTTAGGAAAAGAGGAGTTTCGTATTTCTACAGTTGAGCATTGCCTCTGTGCCATGAGCAGTCTTCGCCTCGATAACGTGGTCATCGAGCTCGAAGGACCTGAGTTACCCATTCAAGATGGTTCCTCTTCTTTTTTTGCCAAAGCTCTCCAAGAGGTGGGGCTCATAGAGCAATCGGCCCTTCGTCGCTACTGGACCGTATTTCAGCCCATTGAAGTGCGTCACGGAGATAAGTGGGCCCGTGTGTTACCCTATCACGGCTTGCGTGTCCACATTCAACTTGAGTTCCCTCATCCAGCGATCGGTAGACAAAGCTTTGAAAGTGACATCAACGAGGAAGTGTTCTTAAAAGATATCGCTCCAGCCCGCACTTTCGGTTTTCTCAAAGATATAGAATACCTGCGTGCTCAAGGATTAGCCCGTGGGGGAAGTCTCAGTAACGCCATCGTGTTAGATGATGATAAGGTGGTGAACCCTGAAGGCTTACGCTGGCCCAATGAGTTCGCTAGACACAAAGCCCTTGATGCTTTGGGAGATCTCACTTTGCTGGGAGCTCCTTTGTTGGGGCATTTGGAGTCCTTTAAGGCTGGTCATGACCTCATGGTGCAATTAGTTAAGCAAATCCGTCAAAGCCCCGAGGCTTGTCGTCTGCAGGAGGTGGGCTATGACCTCAGCGAACGGCGGCTGTCTGCTTTGAGTTCTTGGAGTTCAAGCCGCTAATTGACTTCACCCAAGCTTGGTGTAGCCTTGAGGCGTCTAAACTTTGGAGGCTTTATGATTATCGGTGTTCCTAAGGAAATTAAAATCAGTGAAAACCGTGTGGGCATGACCGAGGCCGGAGTGCGCCAGTTGGTGCAAGAAGGGCACACCGTTTTGGTGGAAACTAAGGCCGGTGAGGGTTCGGGGATTACTGACGAAATGTATCAGCAAGCGGGTGCACAAATTATTGCCAGCAAAGCTGAGGTTTACAAAAAAGCGCAAATGATCGTGAAAGTCAAAGAGCCTCTTCCCGAGGAGTACGAGCTGTTGCAAGAAAATCAAATTCTTTACACCTATTTGCATCTGGCTGCTGAGCCCAAACTCACTCGGGTACTGGCAGAGCGTAAGGTGCGCGCCGTAGCTTACGAAACCATCCAAAAAGAGGACGGCTCTTTGCCGCTTTTGACCCCTATGTCAGAAGTGGCTGGGCGTATGGCGACACAGATCGGTGCTTTTTACCTGCAAAAAGACCACGGCGGTAAAGGAGTGTTACTGGGTGGTGTTACCGGAGTGCGTCCTGCCCGTGTCACCATCATCGGCGGGGGAGTGGTCGGAACCAACGCGGCAAAAATGGCTGTGGGTCTTGGTGCTGATGTAACCATCCTGGATGTGAACACAGCTCGTTTGGAGTATCTTGATGATATCTTTCAGGGCCGGGTAACGACCCTTTTTTCCAACGGTCAAAACATTGAAGATTGTGTGGTCAATTCGGATCTGGTGATTGGAGCTGTGCTCATTACCGGGCGCAAGGCTCCCACCTTGGTCACTCGCTCCATGATCTCGCGCATGGGCAAAGGCAGCGTGGTCGTGGATGTGGCCGTGGATCAAGGAGGCTGCATTGAGACGTGCAAGCCCACTAGCCACATTCAGCCGACCTACGAGGTGGACGGAGTGATTCACTACTGTGTGCCGAATATGCCTGGAGTGGTATCCCGCACATCGACCTACGCTTTGACCAACGTGACTTTGAAATACGCTTCCATGATTGCCCAAATGGGCTTGGAAGAGGCGATTCGTGCGGATAAGGCTTTGTTCAAAGGGGTCAATGTTTACGGCGGCTATGTTTGCTATGAGCCAGTAGCCCGTGATTTAGGCATGGAGTGGAAGCCTTTAACGATTTAATGACCGCGACTTTCTCGAGAGTGAGAGTTGTTCTAGCTGTGCGATCTCAAGCGGTTGTCTAAGAAAACTGTGATCTCGTGAGAATGGGTCATATGCCATCGACTGATAAACGATCGTCTGGCTTGGTTATTGTCTTAGGCCTAAGCCTGAGTGGTTGGCTGTCTTCTTGTGCCTATCGCTGGGGCTTAGCCCGCTATGGGCTTCCTGATGGTGTGAAGCAAGTTTATGTGCCATTGTGCAAGAACTACAGCCTCGAGCC
This sequence comes from uncultured Pseudobdellovibrionaceae bacterium, assembly GCA_964655485.1. GTDB lineage: Bacteria > Bdellovibrionota > Bdellovibrionia > Bdellovibrionales > Bdellovibrionaceae > JANWYU01. Next base: position 5,948 of record CAZZMS010000147.1, read on the forward strand.
AGGCGTAGAAATCTATGTCACCAACGGGCTGGTCAAGGAGTTCCATCGTTTGGCGGCCTCTCAGGTGGTCAGTGATCCCCTCTCCGCGCAAGGGGAAATTCGTTGTTTTATTCAAAAAATCGAAATCTCCCCCGGTGGTCGGCGCCAAGGAGGTGATCTTCCCCCGGGAGTAGTGTTGGCTTCGGATTTCTTGCTGAGCCTCACCGCCGATGTTCAACTTTGGAGCTATCGTCAATCCAAGGTGTTGTGGCAGTCGACTCTAACAAGGCAAATTAATTACCCAGCCGCGCAAGTAGCTCAGCCTGTGGTGAACACGGTGAATGCCACCTATGATCAGTCCGCACGGCATATTTACCTAGAGCGTCTCGGTGAGAGCCTAGGGGCGGAGTCGGCTCGCTCCATGAGTGCTATTACCACCTCAGGCGAAAAGTTATGAAACCTTCGTCTCGCTCTTTTTCTTCCCGCGATGAGTTTGCTAGGTTCTACAATGCCTGGCAAGTGGGTCAAGGTCCATCCCTCGACCCCAGCAAGCGAGGATTTATTATTTTCGGTGAGGATGATTTTTTACGCCGCGAGCTTTTTCGCTTGCTGAGAAGTCGTCTGAAGCCAGAGTTAGAAGACTTCAATATGGTGAGTTACTCACCAGAAAATCTCTCAGTAGAGACCTTAGAAAGTGAAATCAAAACTTATCCCATGATGGCTTCTCACCGCTTGATTCTTCTGGAGGTTACTTCTGATAAAAAAGCACAAGCTCAGTCTTTGTTATCGTATCTGGCCGAGGCTGAGCTACACGAGGTATGGTTCTTGGTGTTATGGGAAATGGAGGAGTTTCATCACGAGGCGATCTTGCGACATCCGCAGTGGAAAGCTATTGAGTGTCTAACGCCTTACCCCTCGCAGTTACCCATATGGTTGCAGCAGATGGCTAAGCGTTACCAATTGTCGCTCACCCCGGAAGCACTGTCGGCTCTGCAAGAGCGTTTACCCATGGATCTTTCCCTGATAGATCAGGAAATGCGGCGTTTACGTGATGCCGTTGATCAGCCCGCGATTACAGGTGAAGTCGTAGAGCGTTTTGTTGGTTACCAGTGGGAAGAAAAGATTTTCTCTCTTCTTGATCGTTACTTGGAAAAACACATTCGCGAGACAGCAAGAGAGCTTGAGTATTTTGTGCGCTCCGGTGAGCTGCATCCATTGCAGTGGATACAATTACTGGCGCGAAATCTCCGGCAGATGAAGTTACTTCACGAAGGTGAGAAGCTCACCCGCTTAGCCCCTTGGCAGCAGAAAAAATTGCAAAAACAAAGACTTCTCTGGTCAGAGGAAGAACTCGCTAAGGGCTTACTTTTTTTGTCTCAATTGGAGGATGAGATAAAGTCCTTATCTTTTGATGAACAGGAGTGGTTTTTAAATCGGTGGACCGAGTGGACGCTTCATTTAGTGGATTCGTCGCATTGACTTTGAGGTTGTCAGCTCATTGAAGTCCGATTTAAGCTTGGGCCACGACATAGGATACCTAAAAAGGGGAGTTTATGAGTTTACAAATCGGAATCGTGGGTTTACCCAACGTGGGGAAAAGCAACCTGTTTAATGCTCTCACGAGCAAAAAAGTGGAGGCAGCAAACTATCCTTTCTGCACCATCGAACCCAACGTGGGTGTGGTCACTGTGCCTGATCCTCGTTTAGATAAAATTGCAGCTATTTTCAAACCCAAAGAAAAAATTGTTCCGACAGTCATTGAGTTTGTTGATATAGCGGGGATCGTCAAAGGAGCGTCAAAAGGCGAGGGCCTGGGTAACCAGTTCTTAAGTCACATTCGTCAAACAGATGCCATTATTCATGTGGTGCGCTGTTTTGATGATCCTAACATTGTGCACGTCTCTGGATCGGTGGATCCTATGCGCGACCGCGATGTGATCAACACGGAGTTGTTACTGGCAGATTTGGAGAGTGTCGAGAAAAAATATAAAAACCTAGAAAAATCGGCGCGATCTGGGGAGAAAAAACTTAAAGAGGCTTTCGAGGTGGTGAAGAAAATTTATGAGGCACTCAATCAAGGTCTTCCCGCACGCAGTGTGCCTGTTCTGGAAGGAGAGGAAGCTTACCGACGAGAGCTCCACCTGTTGACAGACAAGCCGATGCTTTATGCCATGAATGTCTCCGAAGAGGATTTTAAGAAAGGGGGCAATGAATGGACCAAGCAAGTCGAAGAGGCTGCGCGAAAAGAAGGAAGTGAGACGGTCATGATCTGTTCTGCTCTCGAAGCTGAAATTGCCACTTTGGCTCAGGAGGAGCAACAAGAGTTTTTGAAAGATCTGGGTGTTACCGAACCCGGGTTGCATCGTTTAATCCGTGCAGGTTACAAGCTATTAGGACTACAAACCTTTTTCACTGCGGGCCCTAAAGAGGTTCGTGCCTGGACTATTCGAAAAGGGACCAAGGCCCCACAAGCCGCAGGGGTGATCCACTCGGACTTTGAAAAAGGCTTTATTCGCGCGGAGGCCTATCATTGCGAAGACTTGTTTGAGCTTGGTAGCGAGCAGGCGGTGAAAGATAAGGGCCGTTATCGTGTGGAAGGTAAGGATTACGTGGTGCAAGACGGGGATATTTTATTTTTCCGTTTTAATGTTTAATGAGCTTTGAACGAAAGCTTGAGCTCCACTTTCGCTTTTCGATCACTTGGTAGAGGGAGATAATGGCGCCAGACTCAATATTTGGTGCCCCAATTTGATCGATGCTGATTAAGTCCGTGACGCCTTGAAATGCACACCCGTGTTGTATGTTGTTATTTCTGGTAACAAAATAATCTCCGGGATTTTGACGGCGTCTGTTTAAAAGCCTGAAGAAGCGGTATATCTTAAGTCGTTGAACCTGATTTATTATATCTTTAGTAACTCTGGCCTCCTCGGGCTTTTTCGTTTCGACCCGGGGCACGCCTTCCATGGCTCTGCTGCAAAGGGCGTAAGCCCTTTGCAGCAGATCAAAGAAGGGAGTGCTCCGGGGCGAAAGCAAAAAAGCCCACAGAGGGAGTGAGTAAAAACTCAATTTTTTAGAATGTCTAAAACTTTTGCTAAAAGTCCAAAAAAGTCTAAGCTAATAATCATGAGCATAAAGTCCATAGTCTTTTCTCTTTTGATGTCTATACTCATCGTTCCTGCCTCTTTCGGAGGGTCTCTAGGGGCAGGGATTTCTATTGGTTATCCCACCGGAGTAACACTCAAGCAAATCGAGCGGGGAAGTGTGGACGGTTACCAAGGTACCTTAGGGTGGGGTTTTAGTCCGCACGCGCGCTCCTTGTTACTGCAAGCGGATCGAGTATGGTCTTGGGCGGAGTTATCTCCTTATCAAATGAAAAACTGGTGGAGCTACTATGGTTTGGGGGGCAAACTGGGAACTACGGATCAATATCTGTGGGCTGGTTTGCGCGTTCCGGTGGGTATCCAAAGTTTTATTCCCTTGCCCCGTCATCGGGTGGAGTTTTTTGCGGAGACAGCCCTGGTGTTGTTACTAACTCCGCTGACGACGTTTCATTTGGATTTATGCATCGGCGGTCGTTGGTATTTTTGAAAAGAGTTTTCAAGCGACTCTCATCTTTAAGGAGTGCTTAAACCTAGTTTAACGGTTTGCTTTGATGGATTTATCGAGTTGGCCGTGATTCAAGTAAAAAGGTGGGTAGGATTTAGGGCTCAGGGTGTGTTAGGCATGGGGTATTGCTTCATTAGCTCGCTCACCAAAATGGAGTATTGACCGGTGAGCTCAAAAGCCATTTTCCCCACCAGTCTTGTGCCTCGCAGATCTGCGCCTTGCTTAAGTAACCAGTAAATAAACGAAAGGGTTTGTTGCTTGTTAGGTTTATAGTGACCACTGGCACTGTCAATCTCGATAATCTTGCCTTCCACTACAGTAAGAGTTCCCGCAAACCGCACCGGCCCACCGGCCATCAAAGAGCTATGGTGCCACAGGCCCCTTTTTTCATGTAAAAGCGAATAGATTTTTTCATTCGCCCCCAGTACGAAAATCATGGGGTGGAAATCTCCCCAAGCATCTTGGGGACTGTTGAGCCATTCGTGTTGCGCGTTTTTCAATTTCCCATCTACGATTTTGTTTTCAAATACCCAACGTTCTTGCTCCCGATAGTAACGAACACGCCAGGCGGCTTGAGTGGATGGATCGATATATTTTCCCTCGTTTTCTCCGCGATATTTGGGCTGCATCGCTATGAGAGGAAGCAGAGGATGGGGGTTATAGATGTCATAACAGGAGCGAAAATGGGCGATGCTCTCGTTGCTCACACTGAGGAGAAAAAGGCCAAAGATGTATCCGCCAAATTTTGTTGTGGAGCTGAACCACCCGAGGGTTTTGAGCAAATGAAACCTAAAATGGCTTAGTGTTCTAAAAATAGACGGCATCCAACCCATAATCGGCCTCACTGGAGTGTTCTTAACATCCGGAAGCAATTGGGATTCCAATGATTTCAATAAGTCTAAGTTGTTGGGAGTGAGTAAGCCCTCATCATGCAAGCTTAGTGAGTCCAACTCCATTCATGGAGTTTTAATCGTCCTGATCCTGACATCACCTCCGTGCCGAGCTCAAGATCCAGGAGGTAACAGTTGCTCGAGCAGTAACTACTGTGTCCTGGCAGCTCTCTGACTTTGGATAGAGCAAAACTTACCATTTCACTCATGGGAATTTCTGTGTTCCTCTGAGCTTGTTGTGCCACGAAAGCCATATAGACCCAGCCGTTGTCCAAGTTGTGGGATTGATGATTAGTATTTACAAACAGTTTCCAGTTCACTCCGTTTGAGGAGGTATAAGTGGCTACCTCTGTTGCTCCTGTGGTTAGGCCGCCTTTTACATCAAGCCAAAACATGATTTCACCGACTCGTAGGCTGAAATCGAAAAAATTGTTACTGTTGATAGCGTTAGTGTTCACAATCCACAGCTCGGGCGCCATATTACCGCGAAAATCAGAGCTTAATTGATACCAGTCGTAATGAACTTTCAATTTAAGATTGCCCGGACTGTTCACGTCTCTGGGGAAAAAGGCCTCTGATTGACCTATGTCATGAATGCGGAGCATGGGATAAGCCAACATATACCAGGGCTTGAAGGGGAAAGACCAATTCCACCCCCAGCTGCCATCTTGGTAACGAAGCAGACATTGGTACCATGATTCACCACCCAACAAGTAGGCTCCCCAAACGTTGTTCTCTATTTCCCAGCCAAGACTAAGGGGGAACTTACGATAATTTTCGGTGTGCACATTACTGGGTGACAGACAGTGAAAGTGTTCAAAACTTTGGTCTAGTCCAGAGCTTTCATCCAGATTTTTCATGCCCCCATGGCATGAGCTCAGGAAGGCAGCAAAAAGGCCAACCCCTGTCGAAAGCAGCATAGAATACCAACTCGACCACCGCATACTCGTTACATCGGTGGACTTTAGGGTAGGATAAGAGGGGGAGCATATCTGTTTCAAACAGAGACCGTTTCACTGGATTTTGGACTGGGTTTTAGAGCGGTAACGTAGAAGAACATCTCCTAGATCTTTGCTCGATCTTTTTGGGTAACAACCTAGGGATTTTGATAAAATTTGTTCAAAAACCGGGAGAAACGATGCGTTTTAAGGATGTGCCCCCTCTGGCTTTTTCTTTTCGCTCGGAGGCCTCTGAAAACTAAAATGATTGAGGCTGATCTAATAGAAGCTTTGCGAACTGACAAAACCCCTCGGCCCCCTCTAAACTCATGATGTGTTTTGGTGGGTGCTGCAATTGGGGCAAAAATTTTTGAATATTAGCCACAGCAAATGAGTTTTCAAAAAATTCCCACATGGGCTCATCGTTGGGGCTATCACCTATAAAATAAACTTGTCTACGGCTTTCTTCTGGTGACAAGCCCCAAAGATTTTTGAGAAGTTGCAAAGAAGTTTCTAGTTTAGAAAAGGACCCAAACCAGCCGTTGACATGAATTGAGCTTACTTTCGCTACAGCACCATGTTTCTCAAAAATCTGCTTAATCCCCTCAGCTTCCGCTATAGACAGCGGGGGATTGACCTCTTCAGCAAAATCAATCGCTAAATCGGCTACTCGAGCAAACTGGTCTGAACTCATTTTGGCTCGTGGGTAACGCTGCGCCACTTCTTGCCAGATCTGGTTAAAACGGTCTTTCGCCTTTTCATAGGGTGTGAGCTCGGGATGCCACCAGCGTTGCATTTGGCCCTTTTGCAAGTAAAAATAAAAAGCTCCGTTTTCACCCACTACTCCTGCCACAGGCCAAAAACGGGCGATCATTTCACAAAAGCCGGCAGGGCGACCCGTTACCGGAACCACATGAACACCGGCCTCATGCAGTTGCCACAAAGCCGCATAGGACTCCGCCGGCAGACGACCGTGAGAGGTCAGAGTGTCGTCGATGTCAGTAAGCAGGATGCGACTTATGTTGGACATTTTTCTAGTTTAGTCTCTTCCTCTGGAGAGGGAAATCGCTTTTTTACAAAAAAGTGAAGTTCAGAGCTTGAGCTTGTGCGGAACATGGAGATGCGCTATGTAGGGGCCAACAAAAATCCTAACTTTTTTAAAGAGGTTGATCATGAGACGCAAGACCATGGGCATATCCCTAGCACTTATCATCCTGAGTTTTTATTTTTCTGAGGCTGGGGCCGGTGAGCCGGCCTACAAACGTGAGTGTCGTCTGGCACAAGGAATCTACTTGGGCCTTGAGGAATCATCCACTCCCCTGTGTTTTTGGGATGATCGTTTGGTGATCGATGCGGCTAGCCTCGCCCACTACCGCTGGAATGAGGGGGCCACGATGGCCGTTCAGGCCTTTTTTTCCGGCCCCTCCTTATGTGCAGATTGGCAAGGGCAGAATTACCAACTCAGCTGGGATCACAAGGTGCTCTACCTCTGTCGTTTCGCTGATGGTTCCGTCTTGTCAGTGTGGCCGCTACAGTCAGGACCTGATCTGGCCGTCAACGCCAGACTCAAAGCCGCCCTCACCCCTTATCATCTACCCAGAGAATTACCGGATCTTTTTGAGCCAATAAGCCCCCAAGTTGTGGTCCAGTCTGCCGAAGCAAGAGGACTACAAACTCTGTCTTTAGAGAGTTTGCGCAGCGAAAAATCCCTACACGAACACTTGGCTCGCTATCTTGATTTTCCCCCTTTTTACGGTCACAATTTGGATGCTTTGTATGATATTCTAAGCGACAAGGCTTTGTGGGGGCATCGTCGTCAAGTCCCCGACTTGTGTCTTACGGAGACAGCCAGTTTCGCCCGACGTATTGGCTTGGATCGCTGGCAGTTGTGGTTGGATGTGTTCAACGAGGCGGCTTTAGCCAATCCTTACGCGCCGCGAATTTGGCTAGATCATTGCCCCTAAGTCCTTCTGAGCCGGTATAGCTCAGCTGGCAGAGCAACTGATTCGTAATCAGTAGGTCAGCGGTTCGACTCCGCTTACCGGCTCCAACTTGCTGATCTTCCGCCTTTTGACTGCTTGTGTAAAAAGCGGCTTGTTTTTCGCTCAAGTTTCCTTGTCGTCCTGTTGGCCCCGTTTTACCCTGGGAGGGTTTTATCAAAGG
>CAZZMS010000148.1:0-6501 GCA_964655485.1 uncultured Pseudobdellovibrionaceae bacterium
ATCCATGGCTCCAATTTTTCGTATAATCATGATGAACCTAGTCTAAGTAAGGAAGGGCAAGGCCACAAGTTAAGATTCTTCGGGTTCATCGCCCGGGATGATATGATTTTCTTCTAGCAGGGCATAGCGGCTTTTGTAAAAATCGATCCAACGAGCATGTAGGGTATCCGGGTAACCTTGAGCCGCAGGCTTTAAACGATAAGAACCATTTTCTGCCATTTGCCAGTGCTCCACATCGTGGCTTAGATACATAAAAATAAATCGCCAGAGCTCCGCTTTCAAATCTGGGTCGTAAATAGGGACTAGGCACTCCACACGGCGGTGTAAGTTACGCCCCATCCAATCGGCTGAGCCGATAAAAAACAAACCATCCGTGGGGTTTTTCTTACCACATCGAAAATAAAACACACGCGAATGCTCGAGAAAACGCCCCAAGATTGAACGCACCCAAATGTTCTCACTGAGCCGCTTTTTTCGCGGGCGAAGGGTGCTAAAACCTCGAACCACCATCTCAATTGGCACACCTGCCACACTCGCTTCATAGAGACTTTTAATAATTCCCGCCTCATCAAAATTATTCATTTTTGCAAAAATAAAACTCGGCTTTCCTTTTTTGGCATAATCAGCCTCTTGGGCAATGAGCTGCTTCAGCTGAGATTCCATGTTGATGGGAGCCACCAACAGGTGTTTGTAATCCGATTTTTTTGATACCCCGGTCAGATAATTAAAAATCTCCCGAACTTCTTGGGTGATACCCTTGTGAGCAGTGAATAAACTAAGATCCGTATAAGCTTTAGATGTTACCGAGTTATAGTTACCTGTTCCAATATGGGCGTAGGATTTCACGCCTCCCGCTTCCTTACGCACAATCAAACAAAGCTTGGCGTGAATTTTTAGCCCCACAATACCATAGCAAACGTGAGCCCCGACACTTTCTAATTCTTTGGCCCAGCGAATATTGCGTCTCTCGTCAAGACTCGCTTTAAGCTCGATCAAGACAACAACCTGTTTTCCCAGCTCTAAGGCCTGTTTTAACGCTAAAATGATAGGACTATTTTCTTCAGTACGATACAAAGTCAGTTTGATCGCTAAAACTTGAGGATCCCGACTAGCTATTTCAATCCACCGAATCACGGAATCCGAGAACGACTCAAAGGGATGATGCACCAAAATATCTTTGCTAGAAATCGCTGCGAACAAACGATCCGAAGACTCGGTATCAAAAGCCGGGGGAACAAAAGACGTGAACTCCACGTATTTAAGATCCGGACGATTCAATCGATAGAAGAACTTCAGTCCACAGTAATCAATGTCCCAAGGCTCAGGGACTTGATAAATGTCGGAGTCTGAAATCTCCAGCTCTTTTTTGAGTAAATCGATTGTCTCAGGATCAAAATCAGGACCGTGCTCAAGCCGCACGATATCAGCAAACTTTCTTTCGCGAAGCTCTTCAGTCACGTGCTCCAAAATATCCTCTGCATCTTCGGGGTCTTTACCAAGCTCCAAGTTACGCGTAATTCGAAACGGAGTTACCGACAAAATCTCCATTCCCGGAAAAAGCTGTTGCAAATTCTGCTGAATGATTTCCACAAGACTCACGAATACGCGGGGGCCTTTGGATTTGCGCGGCACTTCGACCCATTGATCCAAGGCTTCAGGTACTTTCACCCGAGCAAACCACACTTGATCCTCAGAACCCTCAGGATCACGTAACCTGACTCCTAAAGAGGTGGATAGATTGGAGATATGCGGAAAGGGATGGGATGGATCTACAATTAATGGCGTTAAAATAGGTGAAAGCTGATCTAAAAAAAACTCTTTAAGCTTTTTTCGCTCCATAGGCCCCAATTGTTGCCAGCGTTTTAAAATGATCCCTTGATGCCTTAGAGCGGGCTTCAAAGAGCGTTGAAAAACACGGGCCTGTTCCTGCACCATTTTTAACACACGCTTACGGATCAATCGCAATTGCTCTTGAGGGGTTAAGCCATCGGCAGAAAGATAGGGAGTTTTCTCCTCAGCCGCACGCTTAAGGCTTCCCACCCGCTTCATAAAAAACTCATCAAGATTGGAGTTCACGATACTCAAAAAACGCACTCGCTCGAGGAGCGGAACCTGCGGATTACGGGATAGATGCAGAACTCGGGAATTAAACTCTAACCAACCTAGCTCACGGTTTAAATACCACTGACTAGGATGAGCAGGAGGTAACAAGGACTTATCCTGAGGGCGTTTTTTCATCACCCCATTGATAATACCAAAAGAGCCAGAAGGCGCAAACAACGATGGCTACATCAGCTACATTAAAGGCTGGTAATGACCACTGAGATCGCCAATGAAAGTCCACAAAGTCGATGACATAGCCAAAGCGGTAACGATCTAAAAAGTTACCCATGGCCCCACCCAAAAGGGCCCCTAGGGCCAAATGAACCGCCGGCTTACCATAAGGGATCCGTGCGTTGACGTAGACACTCAAAAGGATAGCCACAACTGTCACTGCCATGAAAAACCAAGTGCGCCACGGCTCTGGGGCCGAAGCAAAGGCCCCAAATGCTGCTCCATAATTAGAAACATAAGTCCAGTTCAGATACTGCGGGATCACCTCAATGGTCTGTCCCAAAACGAGATACTCTAAAGTGGTGATTTTCGTCGCTTGATCAATGGCCAAGATCAAAAAAAAGCCACTTAGAAAAAGTAACCATTTTAATGTGCCACCCATATTTTTTCACTCGCCTTAGGTCAGTTTATTCCAAGCCCCAAGATCTACCATTCTGAGATCCCCAACTGGACCTAAGCCCCTTCAGTTTAGCTCTGTACCATTTCTTGTTCTGCCAAAGCACACTCTTGGCAGACCCCCTCAGGAAGGAGTTCGTGATAATACTTCCAACATCGAGAACACTTTTTCCCTGCGTGGGGTTCGACTTGAATGTTGAACTCTCCTTCTCGGATTTTCAGCTCAGAAACAATCAGAAGGTCTTTAAACTCTGCCCAACGACTAACTAAAGCATACTGTTTCTGAGGTAACGTTAAACTTACGCTAGCTTCAAGGCTTGAGCCAATCACTCGCGCTTGTCTTTTTTCTTCCAGGGCTTTTTGCACCTTTTCTTTGATACTCAATAAGCTCTCAACCTCTTGGGCGAGTGGCTCATTGAGCCACTCAGCGGGAAAGGTGGGATAAGACTCTAGGAACACGCTTTTTTGTTGGTGCCAAGGGATATGCTGATAAACCTCTTCCGCAAGGAACGACAGGATTGGTGAGACGTAAACCACCAGATGCTGGAGAATCTGATACAACACCGTTTGGCAAGAACGACGCCCCGGATGAGAGCGTCGCCAGGTGTAAAGACGGTCTTTAATAACATCCACGTAACCCGCCGATAAATCCGTCGTCACATACTGATTGATCAGATGATAAACACGATAGAAGGCATATTCATCGTAGGCTTTGGTAACATCCTGATGCAAACGAGCCAATCGATGCAAGGCCCACTGATCGTAGCCAGTGAGTGCCTCGTAGGCGAGGGCATCTCGATCGGGCTGAAAATCCGCCAAGGCCCCTAATAAGAAGCGAAAACTATTACGCCACTTACGATAGGTTTCACTCACGCGGTCAATAAGATCTTGCCCCCATAGGATGTCTTTACCGTAATCTTCATGGGCACACCAAAGGCGTAAAATATCTGCCCCTTTTTGGGAGGAAAAATCCATCGGGTCGGCCCCTTGCCCTTTGGACTTGGACATTTTTTCTCCGCGGGCGGCCAAAATGAAACCATGAGTTACCAAGGCCTTAAACGGAGGATGACCCTGGGTTACCATCGAGGTGAGCATAGAAGTGTTGAACCAACCCCTGTGCTGGTCACTTCCCTCCAGATAAATGTCAGCCACTCGGCTCATTCCCGGAGTGTGCCCCTGAACGGCGGCATGAACAATTCCGCTATCAAACCACACATCCAGAATGTCTTCACTGTGCTTGAAGCCCTGAGCGCCAAACTCACCTTCAAACTTGCGCGGGCCAATCACAGCCTCAGGCGGAGTGGTGTAATAGGCTTCGATACCACCTTTTTCTATGAGATCAGCAATTTTATACATGATCTCAGGCTCCGCCAAAGCTGCCCCCGTTTTCTTGCAGATGTACACGGGAATAGGCACTCCCCAAATCCTTTGCCGACTGAGACACCAATCGGGGCGATTTTCAATCATAGCCTGAAACCGCGCTAGCCCCCATTCTGGAAAGAACTCAATCTTGGATAAAGCCTCTAGAGACTTTTTTCGAATCTCACTTCCCGGCAAATCCAAGCCCAAAAACCACTGAGAGGTCGCCCGAAAGATGAGTGGGATTTTCGTACGCCAACAATGCGGGTAACTGTGTTCATACTCACTCACATGATAAAGAAGCCCCAAGGTTTTTAATTTTTCGACAATGAGGGGATTGGCTTTGTAGATGTGTAACCCGGCCCATTCGGGAACCTCTTGTGTAAAACAGCCATCTGGGCCTACGGGTGATAAAACGGGTAAGCCATATTTTTTCCCCACGGCAAAATCATCAGGACCATGACCGGGAGCGGTGTGAACCAGACCCGTTCCACTTTCTTTGGTAACATGTTGACCTAAAACGATGGGCACTTCCCGCGCAATAAAAGGGTGTTGCGCCTGTAATCCCTCCAGATCTTGCCCGACTAAGCTTTTTACTAAATCCCACTTTTCTTCCCGCAAAGCAGCCACCACCTCGGCAAGATCCGTGGCTAGTAGATAGTAACAGTTGTTACTGTTTGATTGATACAATCCATAGCTCAGCTCAGGATGAGCCGCAATCGCCACGTTGGCCGGCAAAGTCCATGGAGTGGTGGTCCAAATCATGGCATAAGCCTGAGCATCAGAAGACAGACTTAGGTGTTCTTTTGCCTGCGCTGACAGGGGAAATTGCACATAAATCGACGGACTTTTTATGTTGTGATACTCCACCTCGGCTTCTGCCAAAGCTGTTTGCAGGGACCAGTTCCAATAAACGGGTTTTACCCCTTGATAAATCACACCCTTTTCAAAGGCTCTGGCGAACTCCCTGACCTCCTCGGCCTCAAAAGCAGGATCCATGGTATAGTAAGGCTGCTCCCAATCCGCAAGAACTCCAAGTCTACGAAATTGCTCTTTTTGCACGCCAATCCAATGCTGAGCCTCTTGCCGGCACAGAGCCCGAATCTCCGCAGGGGTAGCTGATCGGGCCTTCTCGCCTAACTTTTTTGAAACCGCTTGTTCAATGGGTAAGCCATGGCAATCCCAACCCGGGCGAAATACCACTCGGTAACCACGAAGACTTTTGTATTTAACGATAATGTCTTTCAAAACCTTATTCAGCGCATGACCAATGTGGATGGAGCCGTTGGCATAGGGCGGGCCATCCGGCAAGGTGAAGCTAGTAGCGCTCTCCTGCCTCCGGTTTAACTCTTCACGCAGCTTGATGTCTTGCCAAAATTGAATCAATTCAGGCTCTTTTTTGGGGAGCTCCCCTTTCATAGGAAAATCGGTTTTGGGCAAAAAAACATTCCACTTCTTGGCGGTAGAAGACTCTTGACTCATAGTCCTAAGGACTAACAAGAAAGGCCTTTTTCTTCAATGAAAAAAGGCCTCAAGTTTTGTGAATCAATCTTTTCAATTGCTCAATCCCAATACGCAAAGCCATGCGCAAGGTTTCATCGTGGTGAGAGAGATGCAAGGTTTTGGTGAGTTCGGCTATGTCACGCTCTAAATCAGGTGGTAACAGGGGAGACTTCGTGGATTGAGTGGCTAGAGCCGACTGGCTCGTGAGGCCGGAATGATGGTGAGGAGCCATCGAAGACGCTAGATGCTGGCTCTCTTTTGATACAAAACTTGCAGCACCATGAGCTAAACCCGGTGAGGACAGCTGATGGCCGCTGGTAGGGGCAGAGTTAGAGCGAACACTCGCCTCCGAAGAACGATCCCAATCGCCAACGATGCTCGCCAAGTTTTGCAAATCATTTTTGAAGTTCTTAATACTCAGGCGATGCAAAGACTCTTCCCCCTGGAGCTTGGCCTTCATGTACAGACTGATCAAAGCATCCACCGAGGTCGCGATAGACTTGATAGAATCGTCTTGGCTTTGTAACCATTCAAAAGCCTTAATCAAAGTCTCTTTGGTGTAGGCCTGAGGGGCTAGTCTTTGCAAGCTCATGGAAATTTCACATTGTAGGAAGAGGCCGTGCCGGAACTCAAAAACTTGTTGCTGGCACCTGCAGCGTGTCGGCGGCCTTGGGTTTGCTTAGACAGAAGTGAAACAACATAAACCCTTGATTTTTCGAGGTGTCACATGAAACAACTTTTACTCATGGCGACAATTTTGGGCTCACTCTTGACAGGAGCTTGCCAAAAAAGCTCATCGCCAGGCTCAGGCAATACGCCAGCGGGCACTCCTGACCAATCTAAATATGCAGCCACTCCTCAGCCTTGTAATGTGAATACCTGTCCCTTATAACCATCTGACGCTGCCGA
>CAZZMS010000149.1:0-6310 GCA_964655485.1 uncultured Pseudobdellovibrionaceae bacterium
ACACGCTTTTTCCGGTGCTGGGCCCAAGGGTAAAACAAGCCATTTTTCCTAAAAAGCTGCAAAGGTTGCTTTTTCACCCACAACCAACTTCCCATTTCTAAAGTCAGGGGAAGGTAAAACACTTTATCTGCGTCGGCTTGATGAAGAGAAATAAATTGCTGGAAAAAATAATCCCACAGATCTCCGTCAATACGGTAAGCGAGGCTCACCGGAGAAATATCATAAAAATGATAAGGATGAGCTTTTTCAAACTGCCCCCACCAATACATCAAAATATGCATATGCTCAAAAGGCACGCGATCAAAAGCATAGGGAAACCATATCTGATCGGACCAACCAAAGCCTGAGTGAAAATCCAGACTGATAAGGTGGGCACGAGGCAAAAGATGAGTTTGAAACCATTCATAAGTCGATCGCGTCTCCACCTCGGAAAAACCAAAAGGCCCAGAATACCATGGCAACTTAGAACTCCAACTCTGACTGGCAGAAAAAGCTAGGAGAGAATTTGGTCTTAACGAAGGGGCATTTCGCATCAGATCAACCCCTCGGCCGTTACCTCTTTTGAAAAACGTGACCCCAAAAGGGTTGGCCACAGGGATCAAATGAAAATCTATTTTTTCAAAATAGTTTTGGGTCACTGCATCCCAAGAGCTTTTCTCCAAAAGGGATTCTAAAAGAGCGAATAAGGTTTCAATCCCAATCACTTCAGGTCCATGAATGCCGGCAGTTAAAAATAGGGCACTGGAGGCTTTCGGGTTACCAAATCGGTAAAGTTTAAGCGGCCATACCCCAAGATCATGTCGCACTTCACTTAAAAGATGCTCAGAGTAATGGGGGAGATGTTCCTTGTGCTTGTAAAAAAGACGGTCAAACTGCTCAAGCCAAGGAAAGCTGGTCATAAGTTTCTCACCGGTAACACATCAGGGATGCTGTAAAAGCTTTTACTCCTCTGAATACAGGAGTTCCTTTTAAGGTTACCAAGTTTCAAGATGGAGACAAGACTTTTGCAAGAATGCCAAGACATCCCGATCTTGAGTCCAGCGTAACTCCACATCTTCACCGGTGAAATGAAAAATGTGTTGATTGGCCACTTCACAAGTTCGACCTTGCCGATCCCGAAAAACAGAACGCCCCTGAGGAACTCTGGGATCTCCTCCTAAGCGAAAGCCACTGTCAAGTAACACCCCGTCTTTGAGCTGTAGCTCGACACCTCCACGATTTCGCCGATGAATCTGCGTATCTTCTTTGACAAAAGCTATGGGGGAATCTAACCACCAGCGTCCCGATGAGGTGCTCATAAGTAAAGGACTCATGAAAACTTCAACCACCAAAGTCCCAAGACCTAAATCTGGTACAGAGGCCCAAGGGAAAGCCCCAGAGCGCGGAAAAACATAAAAGACCCTTGCTCCCGTATGACTCGCAATTGGACCATCACCATAAGAGTTAAAAACCATCATGAATCCATTTTGATCAAACAGGTAACTGCGATACACCAGATCTTTTCCATCGGGATGAACGGTTAACCAACAATTCGGGCCAGAACTTTGCCTGTAAAATTGCACACGTCCTACGTACTCGTGATAGTAACTACATTGAGTGGTGTCATGAGATCCCTGAGGGGGAACTGCCTGTAAGATCTCTCCTAACACCATACGCTCTCTTTGCTGAACCAAAGCGGTCCATGGGGAGGAGGTAAGCGGAGCATCCTGTAAGTTGGCTTTAGCGTCAGGGAGATTCAAGAGACCCCATACAAAAAATATCACCGAAGTATTTTTACAAAACCTGTTCATGCTTCCCCCTTCCTTGGGAAAATATAAGTTTAATTATGTTACATAAAGTATTCGATACACACTGTGCTCACAATTAATCACTCGTTATCAAGATTTTTAGATCAGATCTGTTAGGTCGTGTTACCATCAGAAAAAAAACTGAGCAAAAAAATGATTAAAACCTTTTTTAGTGTATTCAAAAAATGAAACGAACCATACGATTAAATGCAGCTTTTTATTTTTCTCATCTAAAGTCCAGGATATCAGTCCGATCATCTTTTGCACCAAAGACTTGCAGCGGTTTATATCTAGCCCTAGCATAGGAACACGGTTGCTTTAATGGTTAACCCCGGGGATTTTTAGTTAGGACTATTTAAAAATGAGTACCAAAACAAGGTTTCGTTACTCACTCAATAAAAACAAGTATTTACTCGCACCCGAAAAAGAACGACTTTTGGAGATACTCAAACGGTTTCGCCCGCAGGATCCAAGAAATTGCCTATTAATTGAATTGGCCTTACGCACAGGGGCTCGCGCCTCCGAGCTTTTAGCTATTCGTAAGCAAGATCTCAACGCCTATGACCGAAGCATTTTGATTCGTGGGATTAAGGGATCCAACGATCGAGAGCTACCGGTGTCGGATGATTTATTTAAAAACCTAGAAGACTGGCTGGCTATGCGGCCCAAATCACAAGAAAACCGAGATGAGGTTTTTGGCATAAGTTATGATCGCCTCTTACAAATTTGGCATCATTACCGGCCAGTAAAAAAGAACTTTCATTCTTTGAGGCACACTTTCGCCATCGATCTTTATCAAAAAACCAAAGATATTCGTCTAGTGCAATTCGCCCTAGGTCATAGAAATATCGCCAACACCATGATTTATGCTGAATATGCTTATTCCCAAAGCGAACTTCGGCGCTGGTTGGTGGACTCCCTACCAACTTAAAAAATTAAGGCGTCTCTTCACTCGCCAATCGTTCCAGCTCTTGGTCCACCGCCATTTTTTGTGGTTTGACCTTGGGTTGCTTAGCGATTTTTTTCGGCCCCTCGATCTCCTCGAGACTAGGGACCACTAAACTTTCCGCCCCTTCTTCTAAGGTGACTTTGGTTTTCACCTTTGTTGGGGTAACATCTTTAATTTGGTAACGCTCGATTTTTTGTTCTTTTTCAAAACCGTGCCATGAGTCCAAAGACTCTGACATGGACTGATTCATAAACTCATCGAGCCCATTTTTCTTCGTAGCTAAGCTCGTTACCGGAATAAGAATGAGTTCAAAACTCAACAAGATTGAAAATACCTTACTCAAGTTTTTTGAAATCATAAAAGCCTCCAAGTCCTGTGAGTCTTTAGTCTAGTAGATTTGTGCGGAAATTGTTCACCGGGCGCGAAAATGACTTAAAATGAAACACATGCCAAATCAGACCACCCAAAAAATTTTCGCTACATCCATTTATCAAGCGGACTTGATATCACCCCGTTCCGCTTTATTGAAGACTTTGAAAGATGATATTTTTCTCCTGATGAAGCAAGATGAGGAGGGGCAAAAATGGTCAAAGCAAGCCTATCCTCAAGGTTACACTTCCTATGGCTCGTACGATAAGCTACATCTTCTGACAGACTCTTTCGCTAGCTTGGCAAAGGCCCTCGAAAAGCCTGTCCGTGAGTATATCAGAAACTTAGGTTGGGCTTTTCCCATCTCTTCTTTTTATCTCAGCAAGCTGTGGGTGAACGTGATGCCTTCTGGAGCTTACCATGCTTGGCATATTCACCCTCTTTCAGTCATTAGCGGAACATTTTATCTACAAGCTTATCATGGACATTCTCCTATCCGTTTCGAAGACCCTCGCTTGGGATTATTTATGAATCGTCCCCCGACCCAATCAAAGCATGACTCCTCTTTTTTTTCTCTCCAGCCAAGAACTGGACAGGTGATACTTTTCGAAAGCTGGCTCAAGCACGAAGTTCCCATGCATTTTCACAAAGAGCCTAGGATCAGTTTGAGCTTTAACTGGGATTGGAAATAATCAAGCCTGGTCTTGTCAGTAAAAAACTTGACCTTCCGTTACTCTCCACGACAACAAAACTTGATTGAAAACTTCCACTGCGAAGTGCCCGCAGGGCAGATGATTGTGCTCATGGGCCCTTCCGGAAGCGGAAAATCGACTTTGCTACGCCTTTTGGGCGAACTGATTAAATCCCCCTCCGAAACCCAATGGTTGCAACGTCCTGCTCACGTCGGTTGGGTTTTCCAAGAACCGGTTTTTTTGCCTTGGTTAAAAATGCTTTCTAATCTTTTGTTAGTTCGATTCCATAATACTCCTACAGCTCTCAGCCTCCCCAAAAATTTGATCCCTGATTTTTTTTCGCAGCACACTACCCTTCAGGAAAACATTTTATCTTGGTTACCTCAACTAGAGCTAGATCAAGAGCTTTTACAACGCTTTCCCCGTGAGCTAAGCGGTGGACAACGAATGCGTTTTGCTATTTTGCGCGCTCTCCTTACCGAACCGAGTTGCGTATTTTTAGACGAACCACTCTCCAGCCTTGATCCGGATTTACGAAGACGTCTGCAGTATGCACTCAAATCACTATTTAAAAAACTACAAACTGCAGTGGTGTGGGTCAGTCATGATTTTCAGGAGGCTTTGCAAGTCGCTGATGAAATATGGCTGTTAGGCTTCAAGGGACAAATCCATCGGATTTCTCGTGCAGATTTGACGGAGGAGGAGCTTATCGAAAGATTCCATCAGCTGCGATTAGAAATTAAAACAAGGACCTAGGGTCATGAATCAAAAAAATCATCCTCTTCTTTTTTGGCTTGGTTTTTTTGTAACCTTGGTGTGTGTGGCCGTGGTTTGGCTTTGGAACCCTTGGCAGTGGTCGGATTGGCTGTTACCCTCACCCCCTCAATTACTAGAAGTTTGGAGAGAGTTTCATTTCCCCTTGCAAGAGGCCTTGTTACAAAGTTCAAAACATAGCGTGACAGCTTGGTTTTACTCGTTATCGATAGCCATCCCGCTCGGTTTTTTGGTCTCTCGTTTCCCCTTGTTATCTGGTCTGGTCGCTCCCATTTTGATTTTTCTACAAATTGTTCCCTTGGTAGCTCTCGCTCCCTTCGTTATCATAAGTCTAGGGTTTAACGAGCAAAGTATTATCTTCATGGCGGCCATCGTATGTTTTTTCTCTTTTTTCCATGCCAGTTTGGAGGGTTTTAGAAGATCGTCATGGAATTTACAGGCGCTCATCACTTGGTTACGGCTTCCTTCTTGGGCATCCCTGGTTTATGTCGATTTTCCGCGGGCTTTGCCTTATCTTATCAATAGTTTCAAGCCAGCCTGGGGTTTAGCTCTCGTGGGTTCCACTGTGGCTGAGTTTTTACTTGGGCAAGGTTTAGGTTCCCTTCTGGAAGTCGCTCGGGCACAAAACCGAGTGGATCTTATGATCTGGTGTCTGATCTATCTTTTTGCTTTAGGCTCAGCAGGGCACTTTGTATTTACGGGATTAAAAAGGCTTGTGTATCACCTTTGGCCATGGGACTAAAATGGTCCCAAGGCCTTCGGTTTTAAATTTTTTTTACTGCTCACCCCTTTTGTTTTCATCCCTCCTTTGAGGTCTTTTTGCATAGCCGTGCTTTGGTGTTGTAATCAAAAAGGGTAAAGCTATGAACCTGAGCTTTTTTCAATTCAAAACACTCACTCTAACTGGGCTCTTCATTATCGGACTTATTGCTTCCCCGGGTCTTGCACAAGAAGCATCGACTGCCCCCCATGCCAATAGTCCCGAGGCCATCCCACAACCTTCTGTTACCAACTTTTATGTTAGCTTATCGTCTGGGCGACAGATTCTACTGAACACTCCTCAGGATCTTGCCTCTGATCAAAAGTTCTTGAAAGAAAGAGAGTTTTACTTGCAAAAAACGGTCAAAGCTCTCGAGCAAATGAAACTCGGCTTAGGCACCATCGTGGCGACAAAAGAAAAGGTGAGCCATATCAAACATTTATTTAAAAAAGATGTCACTCACTCCGCGGATAACATACAGCAGTCACCAGAACCACAGGAGGCGAAAGCCTTGGAGGAAATCAATACCAAGGTCCGTATGAGTTTGCGCGAACGGGGAGAGCAGTTGATTACCGAAATCATTCAAGGACTCAACGAGACGTTCATTAAAAACTCTACACTGATCACTCAAGGAGCAGGGGTTGGTTTTTTAGTGGGTATTGGGCCACAACTGGTTGCTGCAGCTGGAGAAAAAGGCTGGGGCTTTGTGGCAGGCCTTGGTTTGAGTATCAATTTTTTCCGTCATGAAAAAGCGGTCGTCATAGATTTTTTCGTGAATACCGAAAAGTTTCAAAAAACCCTCATGAAAATTGTAGGCACTGTAGGGGTCGCAATGAAAGCTGGAGTACAGATTAGCTCCTTAAATTTTATTCACAACACCCGCTCAGAGGGTGTTATTCATTTTTATCCCCCAGCTATCCCAGGATTTGTTCACTATGGACCAGGAGTTTTCGCCTCAGGATTTTCCTCGGGTTTAACT
>CAZZMS010000150.1:0-11150 GCA_964655485.1 uncultured Pseudobdellovibrionaceae bacterium
AATGGCTTCTATGGCTAATGGACTTGGCCCCAAGGGATTTTCGTTACTAGCTAGTTTGATGACGTCCTTAAGACCATACTCGGCCTTCACGACATCTAAGTTACGCCCTGCCCGATAGGGCCTTAAACCAGCATGAAGAGCATGAAGTGACAACATGCTTAAGGGTTATAGAACACAAAACCCTCTATCGACTAAAGCTTTTTTGATCGCCGCAATATGGTCATGATTTTTTGTCTCGAGAAGAAAGTGAATATGGGTCTCTCTTAGCAAAAGCTGAGGCTTCACCCGATCATGACGCACATCAAGAATATTCGCTCCCTGCTCACTGATAACTTGAGTGATTTGAGAAAGCTGCCCCGGCAGGTCAATAATGGAGACCGTAATCTCAGCGACCCGTCCTCCCCGCACTTGGGCTTTTTGGATCACCTTCTCAATCCAGTTTAAGTCTACATTCCCACCTGAGATCACAATGCAGGTTTTTCGCCCGAGTTTTAGGGGACGGTGTAAAGCAGCAGCCAAGGCAGCCGCACCCGATCCTTCGGCCACCACTTTCATGCGTTCCATAAGAAACACCATGGCCTCAGCGATTTCGTCATCACTCACACTCACGATGTCATCTACCAAGGGCTCAATGAAAGAGCGAAACATTCTGTGAGAGGGCCTTTTCACCGCGATCCCGTCAGCGATGGTCGGAGCGTGGGGTAAGATCGAAGGTTTTCCCATACCCCCTTGGGCTTGTGAGCTAGCTAAAGTCACAGATGGGTGGGCATACTTTAACCGCCACATTCCATCGGCCTTCTCACTGACCACGCCAATCACGCGACACTGCGGGTATAAAGCCTTCATGGCTGCAGCAATACCAGAAATAAGCCCACCACCCCCAATGGGCACAATCACAGAATCCCAATCTTGAGCCGCGGCCGCAATCTCAAGCCCAATCGTTCCCTGTCCCGCTATAATATCGGGATCTTCATAGGGATGAACAAAGGTCCAAGACTCTTTTGCCACCAAATCTCGGGCAAACTCGATAGCCTCATCTACTGTCTGACCATGAAAGATGACCTCTGCCCCATAGTTTTTTGTGGCCTCGGATTTTACTAAAGAAGCTCCTACAGGCATGATAATTTTAGAGCGAACACCCTGCAAAGTGGCCGCACGCGCTACTCCTTGCGCATGGTTACCTGCACTACTAGCAATCACCCCTAAAGCTTTTTGCTCGTCAGTGAGACGAGAAATTTTGTTATAAGCCCCGCGAAACTTAAACGAGCCCGTGTATTGCATATTCTCGAGCTTCAAAAACACCTCGAGTCCTAAAAGCTTGCTTGCGGTGAGACTACGATCCAATTCGGTGGGGCGAATGACGGGTAACAATCGCTGATGCGCCTGCTGAATATCTGCAAGATTTACGCGTATAAGCTCCTCAGAAGAATGCATAGTTCAACCCTTAATTTCTTTCTTTATCCCCTTCGCTTTTGGCGGCTAGCGATTCGGGTGCTTTGGAATGACTGAGCGAGAGCGAGTCTCTAGTAGCGGTACTTTTTTTTCCCCGTTGCGGGGAATAGTAACGATAACCAAGACCTCGCACGCTTTGAATACGTCGACCTAGAGCATCTCCTAACTTATTACGCAAATATAAAATATGCACATCTACGGTGCGGGGTCCCGCTTTCTCATGAAGTAACACTTTTTCTTTGAGCACTTCCCGCTTTACTGGCTCGCCTTTATTCATAAGCAACTCATACAACAACCCAAACTCTGTGGGTGTCAGCAACCACTCCTGACCGGCAAACCACAAGCGACGAGTCTCCCGCTCGAGAATCAGATCATCCACCCGTAAGCGCGAAGGCAAATCCTTTCCTTCTGCTACACGCGAACGCCTGACCAAGGCCTTTAAACGAGCCACAAGCTCTTTGGCTGAAAGGGGCTTAGTCAGATAATCATCAACTCCTAGCTCGAAAGCCCTGACCTTAGCTTCCTCCTCCGCAAAAGCTGTGAGCATCAAAATGGGAGTTTTGGCCCAATCCACACGCTCTCGCACTATTTTTACTAAATCGGTTCCCCAAGTTCCTGGCATAGCCTGATCGAGAGTTACCACCTCGGGAGAGAATCTCTCCCAAACTTGAATAGCCTCATTCACATTCGTGGCTTTCGCTACCTGAAAGCCCGCCTGGGACAAAATG
This sequence comes from uncultured Pseudobdellovibrionaceae bacterium, assembly GCA_964655485.1. Lineage (GTDB taxonomy): Bacteria > Bdellovibrionota > Bdellovibrionia > Bdellovibrionales > Bdellovibrionaceae > JANWYU01. The sequence goes on from CAZZMS010000150.1 coordinate 2,181, forward strand.
TCAGCAATCGTCTCAAGAAGCTCAACATCATCATCTACAACTAACACCCGCAAACTCAATTCTTCCGCCATGAACCACCCTCCTTGGATCACCTTTTAGTGAAGTTTATCCCGTCGAATTCGACGCAAAATTTCCTGCAAATCCTCAGGCTGGAGGCGATAAATCCGACCACACATTTGGCAAGTCGCCGTCTCCTGCCCGCCCTCCACGAGCATCATTTGAATGTCTTGCTCCCCCCACAAACGCATAGCATCTAGCACTCTCTCTTTGGTGCAAGGGCAATGATAGTACAACTCATGCGGATGGGGAATATCTGTGACGGGATCTTCAGGAAATAAGCGAGAGAAAAAAAGTTTTAACTCTCTTTCTTTGGCTTGACGATTTCGAAGTCTAGACTCTTCAGTATTGTCTTTAGCCTCTGTTACCGGCAAATGCTCAAGCATCCAGTTTTCCAGCATAGGAAGCCCAGTTCGCCACAAATCCAATAATTTTGTTTGGTGATCTTTTTCCACCCCTGGCATCACTTCCAGTAACACACCCGTAGCCACCGATACCCGAGATAAATCCTCACTCAGTCTCAAGAGCAAATAAATCGCCGAGGGAATTTGCTGCGACTGCCATAAGTAACTTTCAAGATTGAGAGCCAGAGGTTTAGGCGTAAACTCCACCACTCCGTGAAAGGGTGAGCGCTGAAAAGGCTGATGTCGCACCACATTCAGCTGACCCTCGCCAATCGCTTGCTCCCACGCAGGCTGTCCCGGCGCACGCCAATAGACCGAACCTGCCGCATCGGGATGCCACTGAGGATGGGGGCAATAGGCCCGCACCGGCCCGTCATAAAAAGCCTCAGCATACAACTTTTCCAGAGAGCCCGAGCCTTTGACCAACAAACCTACCCCTTGACCAGATTTTAAATGGGTTGCAAGGAGACTCGCCCCCACGATCAATTCCCCCAAGGACGCAGCCACCCAAGGACTCAGCTCCCGCGATTGGCGCATCTCCTCCACAAGCTTGCTGGCTTCAACCACAGAAATGCGAAAACGAAAATCATTAGAAACGAAGCGATAGACCTGACTACTGGACATGACTGAGCTCCTCCAGTTTTAGCAAGGCCTCTTTGGTGGGTAACTTGTGGCCTTCTTCGAGAATCCAGCGCCAACGCTTGTGCAGAGACTGGGTCAGTCGTTCCAGTGGCCAGGGAAGAGTCACACAAGAAGCTTGCGATTGGATCAGGTAAAATCTCAACTCCTCAGTATCCCAGAGATCCAAGACCTTCCATTCGGAAGATTCCTGGTGAGTCTTCAAGACCTTTAACTGGGCCACAAAATCCGGTGGAAGACAGCGATCTCCGGAGTATTCCTTTTTCACCTCGGTCCACAAAATGATGTGAGCTTTGGGCCAAGCCTGTCCAAATACCTGAGCTCCACCCACACAAAAAACGGGGTAGCGAAGTTCGTCGCGCAAATGCGGCTCTTGCTGCTGCCACTCAAAAATCTGCTTCGGTAAATCTTCCAAACTGGAAAAGTAACGCAATCTTTTTCTCACTTGATCCAAACCATGTTTAGCTACAACTTTGGCATACCAGGATGAGGTTTCAATGTTCTCAGGGCTTCGACTCAGCACGAGATGGTAACGTCCGGGTAGCAAATCAGGCAAACTTAGTAGGGTTGATCGACCCATCCACAGGATACTACCCTCGGTTACTAAACGAAAAAATTTCAAATCCAAAGGATAATGCCAGGGTAACTGCCCCCCTTGACCTACGACTCCCGATTCTGGAGCGGCCACCACCAACACATGAAAAAACGGCCACAGAGCATCCTTTAGGTTTTGTGTAGTTTCCTCCACCATCATTCCTCTTTGATGAAATGACTCATCTTACGAATCAAACGGCGACTTCAGCACGAATAGCAGGATGGGGGTCATAGCCCAGAATCTCGATATCTTCATAACGGAAGTCGAAAATATTTTTTACCTCGGGATTCAATTTCAGCCGCGGGAGAGGACGGGGATCACGACTTAATTGGAGTTTAGCCTGTTCGATGTGGTTCAAATAAAGGTGTGCATCACCCAAGGTATGAATAAACTCATGGGCTTGTAAGCCGCACACTTGCGCCACCATATGAGTGAGTAAGGCGTAGCTTGCGATATTAAAGGGCACGCCCAAAAATACATCAGCACTGCGCTGATAGAGCTGACAAGACAAACGTCCTTCAGCCACATAAAACTGAAAAAAAGCGTGGCAGGGCGGCAGAGCCATGCGATCCACATCCGCAGGGTTATAGGCCACCACTAAATGTCTGCGGGAATCAGGATTGGTTTTAATCTGTTCAATCACTTGGGAAATTTGGTCAATCTGTCTTCCGTCGGGGGCCTGCCACGCTCGCCACTGCTTGCCATACACGGGACCGAGGTCTCCGTTTTCATCGGCCCACTCATCCCAGATGGTAACACCGTTTTCTCGCAAATAACGAATATTGGTGTCTCCCTTAAGAAACCACAATAGCTCATGAATTACCGAACGCAGATGAATTTTTTTAGTAGTTATCAAAGGAAAGCCCTCCGCCAAGGGAAAGCGCATCTGGTAACCAAAGATGCTTAGCGTTCCTACCCCCGTGCGATCGCTTTTTTTTACACCGTTTTGCAAGATGGTTTTTAAAAGCTGATGATACGTTTCCATGCTTGTATTGTGCCAAAGGGCAGAGAAAAAACCACCAAAGACCCTACGCGCCACGCCTTGTGACCCTAAGCCCTTTGACGCTGTAAAAGCCACAGGGCCAGCAGAGTACCCAACATATTGGCGGCAAAGGCTGCAAACCACGGAGGCATTTTGCCGTAATAGCCTAAGTTCAAACTCAAACTAAATAGCACCCAGTAACCAAGGACCAGGCCCAACACCCAACCCACTTGGGCCATAACACCGGCATGTCGGCCCTTACGCACCACAAGCCCCAAGGCTAAAAGCCCCAACACCAAACCAGAAAGACTAAAGGCGAATTTACGATGGTAATCCACCTCAAAACGTAAGGTATCTAAACCCGCTTCTTTTTGTTTTTCTATAAATCGCTTTAGGTCAATAAGGTTCAAAATATCGCTCGGTCGTGACATCTGAGACAAGACCTGCAAATCTTCGGGCATACTGATTTTTTTGCTCTCAAAGCCCGCGACCAAAGGAAAATGCTTCTCGTCGTTGAGCAAAGTCTCTCGGCCCCGCTTCAGCAACCACTGGTGCCCCTGAACCTCAACACTCTCGGCCTCCATGTACTGCTTCAACACCCACTGCTCTGGATCCACGAGGTAGAAGCGAAACCCTTCCCCCTTGGAGTTGTGGGGGTCCAGGGCACGCAGATAGAAAAACTGATCTTGGTATTTATACCACAACTGGCTGGTTTTATCGATACTATAAAGACCCGGATTACCTCGAATATGGTGGTAATAGGTGAAATTTTTCTTGAGACTCAGCTCCGGCAACAAAGAACGAGTCATTTCCATCATACCCGCTCCGACCAAAAGCCCCCACCCGGCTACAATTCCAGCGATTTGACGCAAACTTACACCCAAGCTCAATAACGCCACTAGTTCCCCATTTTTCTGAATCGTACCGATTGCAAAAACAACCCCCAGCACAAAAGCAATGGGTAACATCATGTAGATCATCTCAGGTAAAGCATAAAGATAGTAGCGAATAACCCACTCCGTAGCGACTTGGTTGAATCGCCCGGATTGACCTAAAAAATCCGAAACAAGGAATAGACAACAAAAAACTAGGAGCCCACCTACCGCATATTGCAGAATCAAAGCACTAAAATAGCGAGAAAAGCGCCCACCATAAAACCACATGGGTTTATCTTACTTGACGTACCTTAAAAAGGGATGATTGACTACTATTATGGCTTTACGCGTCTTAGTCGCTGACGAAAGTGCTACCATAAAAAAAGTCATCCAGCTGGCTTTGCAAGATTTTGGTGTGACCGTAAAGTCCATCCCCGTAGGTAACGAGGTATTAGAGCTTGCTCGCAGTTTTCGCCCTGACGTGGTCTTTGCCGACGTGTTACTAAGCAAAAAAAATGGCTACGATATTGCCGAGGAGTTTAAGCAGGATCCCCAACTCCGTTCCGTCCCCGTCGTGTTAATGTGGAGTGGTTTTGTCAGTTTTGATGAAGCTCGTTTTCAAAGCTGTGGTGCCGTGGCCAAGTTAGAGAAACCCTTCGACGCCGACACCCTACGCCGAGTGGTACAAGATCATGTGCTGAAAGCTAAAACCAATCTTATCGCACCTTTCGTTAGTGTTGATCTGCCGGATTTCGTTGAAAGTTCAACCTCAGTAGAGGCACCTCCTGCACAAAACCCGGCCGCAGCCACAACACCCGCTTTTCCCTCTACCCATGCCGCGATCTCTGCTCCACTCGACTTGGATTCAGAGTCTCTGGCCACAAGCTCCTTGGCCGCAGTACCCAACTCCTTAGTGGATACAGATCTAAGTACGCCCACGGAAACTCATCGGGAATCAGCCTTGGCTGCGGGCACTGAACGATCTGATATAGAGAGCTGGCAAGCCAGACCGATTGAGCTTGATGAACCGGCCCTTGAGGAGGAGGCCGAAGAGTTTCAGCAGGTCCAGTTGGCGCGCTCACCGCGCCCTTCACCAGCCTCCCAAGCGCAATATTCTCCCTCAGCACGCTCACCTCTTGAGTCCCGAGCGGTAACCCCCTCAAGTTCCGACATCTGGGATCCTTCACAAATCAAAATTGTCACCACCAATCGCGAGGAGCTCTCGCTTGAAGAGCTTACAAAAACGGCACGAGCAAGTGGAGGTAAAAAAATCGAAATTCCCAAAGTCAAACCCGTACCTCATGGAGTGGATCCCGCGCGTTTGGAGCAAATTGTGCAAGCCCAAGTCCGTGAGGTCATCAAAGAGATTGCTTGGCAAGTGATTCCCGACTTGGCCGAGCGAATTATTCGCGAAGAAATTCGCCAACTGATGTTGGACGCTGAAAAGTTACCATGAAAAATATCCAAGAATGGATCAAAATGGCCTTTGAGGAAGATCTTCCTAGCGGAGATCTTACCACAGACAACTTGGCTATGCCCCCCAGGGTAGGGACGGCACGACTTATAGCCAAACAAGATTTGATTTTATCAGGTTACCAACTTTTCGACACAGCTGTTTTATATCAAGATGCTGCAACGAAGCTGACGTGGCATTTTACCGACGGTGAGAAAGTTTTGAGAGGTCAGATTATTTGCTCTCTTTATGGAGATCTTGTGTCTTTATTGAAAGCCGAGCGAGTGGGTTTGAATTTTCTCATGCATCTATCAGGTATAGCGACTTTAACCCATCAGTTTGTACAGGCCCTTCAAGGTTCTCGCACCAAGATTTTGGACACACGAAAAACGCTACCCGGTTACCGGGAGCTAGAAAAAAAAGCCGTGCGCGACGGAGGAGGAGAAAACCATCGCATGAATCTGAGCACCGCTATTTTGATCAAAGATAATCATATTGCCCTATGTGGAGGAATTACTGAGGCTGTACATCGCATTAGGCAGCATACCCAAGAACCCATCACTGTGGAAGCAAGCACCAAAGATCAAGTGGAAGAGGCCGTGAGTCTTGGGGTGAAACGAATTTTACTAGATAATATGTCCATGGAGCTCTTACAAGAAGTGTTACCTTTAATCCCCGATGACATAGAAACTGAAGCCAGTGGTAACATGACACTGGAGCGCGTTCGTCAAATCGCTGAGCTTGGTGTAGATTACATCAGTGTTGGTGCTATCACTCACTCCGCCCCAAGTGCTGATGTGTCCTTGCTGTTTGATTGGCAGTGAAGTTTCTAAAACCCCCACTGCACTTGTAGCTGCCACCAATCTTGTAAGCGGTAGCTAGAAGGTGTTTCCAGATACGACCAAGTTCGCTGCAAACCCAAACGCACACCCGCCCACTGCTTTTGCACAAATACTCCAAAGCGATTTTCATTGAATCCTTCACTGTAGCGCTTTTCGACTGAGTCACTCATCCAAAAGATTTCATCGTAAAAGCCGAAAGACCATTGATATGCTTGTAGCCAAACGACTTGCGCCCGACCGCGCACACGAATCGCCCATACATGAGGAGCAAAACTCCATTGCCTAAACTCTGGACCGAGTCGAAAATGAAATACTGGAGTTAACTCCGTTTCACCCCACCTCACTCCTTCCTTTAACCAAAACAAGAAAGGACGATTTTCTTCAAAGCCTTGCACTGACTGAATCCAAGCTGCACCCAAAAGAAGGCGTTGATTATCTTTTCTCCACATCTCATGAAAAACACGTAGCATGCGCGTGTTCCAACGCCCCGAGCCCCAAGTGTCGAAGTCCCGGGTTTGATATTCGAGAAAGCTCGGCACACGATTTGTCCCCTCTCCACTCACCCAAAGAGGCGTGAACCATGCGATCCAGTTTTCATGACTTTGCACCGTGGGCTTGGCTTGAGCCGATAAGCAAAGACTGAGCACAAATAATAAACCAAGTCGAGCAGATGTGCTGATCACAAAATGCCAAAAAAAACGCCAAATCCATCTCATAGCAAAAACTGTCCGTGCTCGTCTAACTAGCCTTTTTGCGCTTTTCAATTTTCTCTATGGCCTCCGACCAAAAATCGTCATCAGCAGGGAATCTGGTAATATCAGCGACCCTAGTTCGACCAGGTCCTTCACTGCCTCCTTCAGAAATTTGCGAGGATTGAGGACTACTGAGTTTATACCGAGGGGATTCTGCATGATCTAACACATTGTCACTAACTCTAATTTCCGACTTCAGTTTTTTACCTGATGTCCCAGCGGGCCTTGCGACATCTGACAAATTATTATCTCTGAGGATAAAGTTTCCATTAAAGCTGGATTTTTCAGAGTTCGATAAATCTGATACCAATTTGTTTTCTTTGCGAACTCTAGTTACCCCAAAAGTCTTCGCAAATCGTTCCATCCCCAACGCTAGTAATTCTCGCTCCTGGCCAGCCTCAACAACCATCTCTGTCAAATCAGCACTTCGTTCAGCGTTTGCCTGCAAGGCCGCCGTGACCTGCTGTAAAGCTTCATTAATTTGTTTTAAGCCCCCGCTTTGCTCCTCGGCGCCCGTGGCGATTTCTTGATTTAAATCATTTAGCCGCACAACCTCAATTTGCAATTGATCAAACGCCTGAATTACATCTCTACCAGATTCATCACTATGCTGAACAGATCTAACAATTTCACCACTTAAGTTACGTATGTCATCAACTGCCATTGCACTTTTCTGAGCCAAGTTACGAATAGCCTCAGCAACCACAGCAAAACCTCGTCCCTGATCCCCAGCACGAGCAGCCTCCACTGCGGCATTCAAAGCTAATAGATTTATTTGAAACGCTATATCATCAATCACTGCGACCACATTTTGTACTTTGAGTGACTCCTCTTGAATGTCTTGCATTTGGCGCCTCCAAGCCAAAAAGCTCTGAGAGCCCCAATCTACAGCTTGACGATTGGTGTTTGCCAACTCACGCATCTCCTTGGCCAAATTGAAAGACTTGTCCACATAATTTTGCAAAACAGATGAGTTGTTTACAATTTGACTTAGGCGCTCAGCCGTATCTTTAGCCTGATCACGAACACCCCCGGCAGATTCATGAGTCGTTTCGAAAATGGACTCAAAAAGCTCTTTAGCTGATCGAAGATCTTGAAATAAAGAAGCAGCCATTTTAACTAAGTCCAAGTAAGAGAGACGAAGAACAACAACACTCATAATTGTTCCCAATAACCACAAAACACCAAGGAGCAATTTGGCACGAGCCAACGAGCCCTCGGAGATTTCAACGAGCTCTCTACTGGTTGCCCTAACAACTTTAAGAATTGACTCCTCAAGCTCCAAGATTTTAGTTCTCATCCCCCGCGCCTCTACAGAATAGGCTTGTTGATACCAGTTGTTTATCTCTTGCCGAGTGGGATGACGATGGATCTGCTCAATCAAGGACTCGCTCGTCTGAAGGTATCTCTCGTACAATTCTACGTACTCGGTCCAGTGAGTAAGTAACTTCGGGCCCCATCCGTACTGGTGAAGTGGCAATTCCCTAAGCTGCCTGAGCAAGTCCTTGGCTACTTGTTGTTCATTTACTACGTCTCCAATCAACTGCTCACTCCACTCCCAATCACCACGTCCTAGGCACAGAAAAAGATGGTTAAAGTGTCGATACGATTTAGAAGTGGACTCACTTAGCTTCATGAAGAAACGATTAAATACCAAAATCTCATCCCTAAGTTGATGTATAGGAGCAACTACCTGAGACAAATTCCATATGTTCACACCGGCCATTGAAATTAACCACAGAGATAAAAAAAATCCCCCTCGAAAAAGATTAGACCGTAAGTTTTTTTTGGGATGCGTCATGATGCTACTCCTCCCGTTTCTAAGCTGCATTGGAGCGCTTGCTCTCCTGCGAAACCTGCAAATCTGTTAAATTTAAAGCCACCTTGAGATGTTCAAAGGCCGATATTAAGTCTCTCACCTGAGTCTCCAGTTTGATGCTAATGCCAGACAATGCCTCGCTGGATCCAGCATTAATTTGAACGGCTTGATCCACCACATTGAGCGAGGAGGACATGGACTGCAAAGTTTGACTTTGCACCTGAGTAACATCGGACATCTTTTCATTTAAGATACCAAGTCTTTGCACGTTTTTATCCAACTCATTAAAGGTGCGGTGTAACCTCTGAGTCAATTCATGACCTAATCGAACACGGTTTACTGTTGATATAATCAGGTGTTCAATATCTTTCACAGCTAGGTTACTTTTCTGTGAGAGGGATTGTACCGCATCTGCCACCAAGGCAAAGCCCCGTCCCTGCTCTCCTGCCCGTGCCGCTTCCACCGAGGCATTCAGTGCGAGAAGTTGAATCTGAAAAGAAATATCGTTCATCAAACTAATTACGCTCTTGATCCTATTAGTTTGCTCAGCGA
>CAZZMS010000151.1:0-15077 GCA_964655485.1 uncultured Pseudobdellovibrionaceae bacterium
AATGTCGGCGATCGGGGCAATTCGAAGCACGTTACCAGAGCGTGTGTATCCTAATTTTTTTGCGCGCATAATTTGAACTAAAGCCTGATCCCACGGGACATTTTTTAGCTTAACACTCATCGTTCCTTTAACCTCGTCAGAAAGGACTACATTCACACCGGCTTCCTCGCTGATGAGTTTAAAAAGCTCTTTAAGATCCATATCTTGTGTTTCAATAGAAATCTTCTTCCCAGTGAAGTTCTGATTTGAGCGAAGAAAGTCCTCGAAACTTGCAGCGGAAAATAGTGGAGAAGATTCCGAGCTGCTTGCTGACTCAACAAGCATGGCCTCTTGGTTATCGACACTCACTGTGCTTTCCGCAGCAGACGAAGATGGCACCCCATCTGCATTACCGGCTAGCTGGGTAGCGGACGGCTCTCCCTGAGAAATAATGAAAAGAGCATTGTCCTCTGGCTGGATATGAGGAAGATTCGCACTCCCTGGTCTAAGTTGAACGACCACTCTAACTTTTTTTGAACCTTTTGGAGAATAGACATCAATGAATGATATGTTACCGGGCATATCTTTGGTATTGAATGGTCTTTGTAAAGATCTGGCCGCTTTTGCATTCATCGTAATAACAAGCTGCCCAAGATTTTCATCATACCTTGAGTCGTAGGGAATCGGACCATCAGCCTGAATAACAAAAGTACCTCCGGCCTCACTGGCCCGGTACTGCAAGTCAGTGATGGTTACTCGCTCACCAGTTGGCAAGGAGGTATTTTGTTCAGTCATAGGCTTTGATGCAATATTTGAACTATCCAGACCCTGATACTTATCGCTGATGGAGGCCTCTTCAGAAACCTCAGGAATCGGCGATAATTCTTGGTTGGAGTTAGTCGTGTTTACAGCCATGTCTTCCTGCTCTACCACAGCTGGTGGGGGGGCAAGACTTTGTTGATTTTCCTGCGGTAAAGCACTCTGCTCTGCGGAGAGCGATGAAGGAGTATTACTTTCACTTTCAACATCTGAAAGACTAGAAAAACTGGGCTCTTCAAACTCCTCAACACGGGAATTATTGTTCGAACTTGATAGTGCTTCTTTTGATTGATCTGACTGGGCTACCTGTGAGCTAGTCTCATTCAATGAATCTTCCTCACTAAACTCTTCATCCTCTGATTCCAAACCAAACTCATCAGAACCTTTCGGATCATTGCTAGCTTGATCATTCACAATACCCTCACTCGAATCAAGCTCATCAGATTCCTCGTCTGAGTTAACACCCTCAGCCACATTCTCGATTTCTTCGGATGAATCAGAAAAGGTCGCTACCGCGCCAGTATCGCTGTCCTCATCAGTGGTAGCGCATCCCCAAAAAAGGTAGGGCATCGCTAGTATTAATATCAAACTCAACAATCGTGCTAAAGAAAACATACGACCCTCCTATCTCAACATCCTGTGAGTATAAACACGTGCATTCTTAAAATCGCCCAGATATGGAATCAGGCTGAGGACTTCCTTTTCTCGAATCTTCCATATCACACCACCCTCTCGACCCAAACGATAGCCAATTTTCACTTTTACCAGCTCTCCATTAGGAGACTTGTAGATCGCCTTCGGCTCCTTCACATTCCACAAAATGGCCTGAAGTTGATATTCCCGTAAAAGGAATTGAGTGAACGGATTAAATGAAGACTCAATTGGAGGGGCATCGGACTGGCCACCTATTTCGTCTGGATCTGCGGTTCTATCTGTCTTTTGTCCGAGGCCAGACTCCTCCTCCAACTGGGGAGGTTTAGACTCAATTTGCGATTTGATCACAGATTCAAATGGGTCTCGTAAAACTTCCACTTCCACTGTTCGAGAAGTGGATAACGGTCCTGAACCGACCACAATCTCTTGAGCTCGAGTAGCACTTGTTTCACTCGTTGAATCAAGAGATTGAATGTTACTGCTTGGAAGTGGCTCCTTGGATACAGGATTGGATGCGCCCGCCTCAACAAACTCTGGTGGCGTTGGATCACTCATACCCTCGATTTCCTGAGCCTGGCCCAAGAAACCCAATCCCGAAAAGAGAACAATACCGATTAGGAGTCTGACCTTGGTAAACATCAAGTTCCCTCTCCAATGAACCTGAAACTACTAATTTCCATTTTAAATTGAATGTCTCGTTCCAGCTCCGAGCGCATAAAATTTGCCGACCTGATTCGTAAAATCATAGGTTCTGTAACCAAGAGCTTTACAAAGCGCATGATGCTTTTAAAGTCAGACTTCCCCTCGATTGTGAGAGGATATTCCTCGATTGCATCCATTTTTCTACTGGCCTGCGGAGCTTTAGAGCGAATCTGCACCCCGGAGGTGGCGGCGAGGGTGTCTACAATTTTTATAATTTGCGAAGGACTCAATTCCCGTGGCAATTCACGAGATAATATCTGATATTGTTGCCCTAGGGCCTCCAAAGACGCCTTTACGATCTCGACTTCTTTGAGAGCCAATTCAGACTCTTGCTCCTTCGATTCCTCTAAAGAGACGGCTTGTCTCAAGTTGTTCAAATTTTGCAAAAGCGAATCCCCGTTGTCGTAGCCCACAAAAAAATAAATAGCCGCTAGGACCGCTCCATAGATAAAGGCTTGTCGAGGTGTCCATAAAGAGACCTTAAAAAGCACATCGTTGATATTCATATCTTTCCCTCTAGAAGAGCCTCTAACTCAAATTTTTTAAGTCGGGCTTTACTTCTCGCATCTTCCTCAGATCTCAAAAGATCAACTCTTTGAAACATCACATTTTTGCTCAATCCATCCATGAAAGTTGAAATATCCAAATCATTAGTCGCGAAGCCTGACATGAGTACTTTGTCCTCAGCCCAATCGATCTGAGTCAACCAAAGAGACTGGGGAATAGTTCTTTGCAATAAATCCAAGACCTCAAAAAAACGCTCTCGCCCTTTTTTCAAATTATCAATGGCCTGTATTTGTTTTTGAATCAACTCCTGCTCTTTTTTGAGCTTTCTCGTTTGGTCGACCGCTTGGGCTGCCAACTGATTTTTTTGGCTCAACTCATCCAGCCTTGAATTATAATAGCGTACTTGACTTTGAAGCTCTGGAATGCGGTAACTCTCGTAGGAATACAGCCCGATAACACCAATCGAGGCTAAGAATAGGTTCTTAAATGCTTCCTTGCGAATTGAGGAACTTTCCTCATCGCTGGCAAGTTGCGTGTTACCAAATACACTCCCAAAAGTGGATGTCACGGAGGTTCCTTCTCCACTTTCCTTGAGCTCTCTGCGCTTAAAATCTCTGAGAAAATTGATTTTAATCATTTCTGATCGCCCTCCCTGCGCATGGCCAGCCCGAGGGCAATAGGAGCGTAAATAGAAAGCTCGGCCATATCCACCGGAGCAGAAGTACCAATCCTCTTAAAGGCTCCAGACAAATTTATGAATGAAACGGGCACCTCGAATCGATTGCGGAGTCGCTCTGCCCAGCCTTGGATCAATGAGCCACCCCCACTCAAAAGGATCTGTTGCGGCTTAATGTCCAGCCCCTTACTCCCAATAAAGTAGTCGATGGCATTAACTACTTCCTCAAGGAGCTGAATCTGATGAGATTCAACTGCTTGAGGCAACCCCTCTGGCACATCTTGAAGGCCTCCAAGAGAAATCTTAATCTGCTCAGCCTCGTGAAGCTCTAAACCCAAAGATTTTTGAATCTCTAGAGTACAGCGATGACCTCCCACTGAAATTTCTCGAACATAATCGATCTGCCCCTCCCACACTAAGATCAAATAAGAGCTCATAGCTCCGGTGTGCAACAATACCTGTAGTCCTGGCGGAATAGCTGCCAGCTGAGAGAGTTCCCATATATTGAATAAGGCGAAGGCCGCGTAATCAATAACCTCAATCTTGGTTTTCATTACGCTTTCGAGTTGCAGCAATTTGACAACTTGGTGCTTTTGGCCCATCAAAACGGAGACATCATACTGCCCACCATCATTAGCCTGTGGATTAACAGAGTAAGCCAGCACGTATTGCGATATGTCTCCTCCGACATACTGCTCAATTTCATATCGCACTGTTTGAGTGAGCACTCTCCGATCTGCACTAGCAATTTGAATTTTTTTAAAACTGACTGAGCCACTTCCTCCTATAGACAAGCAAAGCTTTTTGTGAGGTATTTTTTTCTCTTGCATGATCGCTAGTAAGGTATGACCAAGTAGTTCGATGTTTTGGATTTCCCCTGCGTAAAACACCTCAGTGGGGGTAGGTAGAATCGCAAAATTTCGCAGAACTGCACCTTTCGGAGAGTAATCCATCTCCGCTATTTTAATATAGCGAGAGCCAATATCGATGCCGACCGAGGTTTTTTTTAAGCTAAACACTCTCACCGTCCTTGGTAACACGAGTGACTTACTTTAGTATGAGGTCACCCGACTTCGACTGTCAAACCCATGACAGGACCTTAGTGCTTAAGTAACAGAAAATCTAAATAGGCCTGAACCCAAAAGGGATCTGAAAAATACGTAATCATCGCTCCCAAGGCAAGAAAGGGCCCAAAAGGAATCATGGTCTTCCATCCCTGTTGCGAGAATCGCATCGACCAAAGTCCATATAGGCCTCCAATCACGCTACTGACCAACAAGATGGAAGGGAGACTTTGCCATCCCATGAAACTACCAAACATGGCGAGTAACTTGACGTCTCCACCACCCAAGCCCATTTGACCACGTAAAAGATAATACAGGACCGAAAGTAACCAAAAAAATCCATAGCCAATCCCAGCTCCCCAGATCGCATCCATTAGGGAGCGATCTGGATTCCACCAAGCTCCTACCAAACCTAAAACAATACCACTCAAGGTTAAAGTATCTGGTAACAGATAGGCCCGAAGATCAATAAAGCTCATAATGACCAAGAGAAAAAAGAAGACAGCAAACTCCACAAAACCATATAGTGAGCCTTCCTTTAAAAAAACAGCCATCCAAATGACAGCAACCAAGATCTCAACGACTGGATATTGCCATGAAATAGGGTGGCCACATTGCCGACAACGCCCCCTAAGCAGGACAAAAGAGATGATGGGTATATTATCAAACCAACGGATCTGGCGACCACACTGCGGGCAGAAGGATCGTGGGAGCTCATTCACTGATAGCCCAATCAGATAACGATAAATCCACACATTGGCAAAGCTACCAAAGAGAGCCCCCAAAATTCCCACAAAAAAAACAGATAAAGAATTTGGAAACATAGACAATGAATCAAACACTCCTGACACCCCGGGGCCTTAGTTATTTAAATCTCTTCTTGAAAACATCCACTCCCCCAGAGTAGCAAAAAGCCATCCGTAAAGTATGATTTGGAGGTAGGCCAGGGCTCCCACCGTATCTCGACTCCCCTCGATGATAAAATAATAATTTCTCAGCTCAGTGAAAATCTCCAAGCGAGGAAACAAATAAGGACTCAACTCGGCCATCAAATCAAAGATAGGCTGTTTAGCTTTTTTTGCAAAATACATGAGATCCGAGCTCCAATATCCACCTAGACCTAAGACTAAAGCTGCAGAGAACGCCAAGGCGGGCTGAAAGAGGACGCTGAAAAATAGCGCGACAACAAATAAAACCAAGGCTTCTAACAAACTGGTAGAATAGGCGTAAACAAAGCGAGGTAAAATATCATATCCCACTCCCAACAATACAAAGTGTACCGTCGCCGTCCACAAGGTACCAATCCCAAGCAACTGTAGCGCACCGATGATTTTTGACCAAAAAAATACGGACCTAGTTAAGGGGCGAGCTAAAATCATATACAAAGTTTGCTGTTCTAATTCTTTATGCAAAACACTGCTACCTAAAAAAAGTGCTAACAAATTAAGACCCCACTGATTCACGCTAAAACCCAAGTGCAAGGTAATTCGAAGCCTTTCGTTAAAACTTAGAGAAGCTAGAAGTAAAGCCAAAAGCGAGAGCAGAAAGGTGGCTACGATAAAAACAAAAAATACCCTTTGTCGCACCCACTCTCGCCAAAACAAACGACTCAAAACCCACAGACTCATGGGACAGTCTCCATAATCGCCTCACCAACTCGCAAGTGATGCAAAATCCGATATAAGTCTTGCTCCTGGTGACGTTTTTTAAGCTCTTGAATATCGCCAAAGTATATGACTCTCCCCTGGTGAAGAATGAGTATATCATCACCGACTGCCTCAACATCTTCAATCAGATGGCTGGAAAAAAACAAAGTTTTTCCCGCTTTTTTCTGCTCAAGTAACAAATTTTTGAGGGCCAAACGCCCATCGGGATCTAGTCCGGACATGGGCTCATCAAGAATAAGAATATCCGGCTCATCAATCAAACAAGTTGCAAGGCCTACGCGCTGGAGCATACCTTTGGAGAAGGTTTTAAGCTTGTGGTGACGCCGCTCCCACAAAGAAAGCCGTTTGAGTAATTCCTCCGCTCGCAGAGGAAAAACTGTCTGGCTTCGACTCAACTCATGGTGCAACTTCAGAAACTCCCACGCTGTAAGAAAACTTTGATAGTAGGGTCGTTCTGGAAGGTAACCCACATGCTTGCGCCAGAGCATAGAATCATTCCCATAAGCAGGATATCTAACTTGTCCAGCACTGGGTTTAATAAAGCCGAAGACAATTTTCAGCAGAGTGGTTTTACCAGCTCCATTCGGGCCCACAAATCCAACACTTCGCCCCAAAGGAAGCTGCAGGGTAACATCAAAAAGAACCTGTTTTGGCCTTTGCCAAAAACCATAGGGGAAAAACTTACTAACATGATCCAGCTCAAGCCAGTACTGCACCTTACACCTCGGACAATAAAGGACGAACCTCTCGCTCTCCGGCGCCTTCTAAAACCTCCACTATCGCCCAAGCGGTTTCCAGACGGGTGAAAATAGGGACGTTGTAATCAATACAAGCCCGACGAATTTGATAACCATCACTGGTAGAACGCCCACCAGATGTGGTGTTCACCACCATGCCGACCTGACCGGATTGAATACGATCTACACAGTTTGGTCGCCCCTCTCCCACCTTTTTTACGGGCTCAACAGGAAGACCCTTTTGAGATAAAAACTTTGCGGTACCTGCAGTGGCAACCAATCGCCAACCTAAACGATGAAATACCTGAGCAAGCTCCAGACACTCTTCTTTGTCTTTGTCGCGCAAGGAGAACAAGACTTCTTTTGGACGATTTTGCCAAGGCATGGATTGCGAAATAAACGCCTTATCCAAGGCCTCCGCATAGGACTTTCCCCAACCCATCACTTCACCCGTGGACTTCATTTCTGGTGACAAAATCGGATTAGAAGCACGGATTTTTTTAAAAGGATAGACTACACCTTTTACAAACACTCCTCGAGTTTTGCGAAATAAATAGTCGGGCAAAGCCTGCGCCCAAGTTCCTACCATCGCCTGCACGCTCAAATCCACGAGGGGGTAACCGCAAGCTTTCGCCAGAAATGGGACTGTGCGGGAACTTCTGGGGTTAGCCTCTAATATGTAAATCTCACCTTCTTTGAGGGCAAACTGCAAATTAAGTAAACCACGCACTCCCAACTGCACAGCCAAGCTTTGAGCCAAACCCAAAATCTTCTCGTGAAAACGTTTTTCCAAGCGCTGAGCGGGAATGACCGCCATGCTATCTCCCGAATGCACGCCTGCCCACTCGATATGCTCCAAAACACCACACACCACCGCTCGGCTGCCATCACAAATCACGTCCACGTCCACCTCAAGAGCTCGGTCAAGAAATTGATCAATATAAATAGGGTAACGCTGCCATGGGAAATCGTGATGGCGATTAAAATACTCCTCAAGCTCTTTAGAGCTTTCGACAATCGCCATACGACGCCCCCCCAAAACATGACTTGGTCGCAAAATCACCGGATAGCCAATGTCTTCACAACGTCGAAATGCCTCATCCACACTGGAGGCAGTCGTAGAACGAGGAACCTTTAAGCCCCATTTTGTGCAAATCTCGGCAAAACGACTTCGATCTTCGGTTTGATCGATCACCTCAAGTGAGCTTCCTATGATTTGGTAACCCTGAGCTACCAAGGGATAGGAAAGCTTTAATGCGGTCTGACCACCAAAGCTCGCACAGAAGCTCCTTGCTCCCGTGAATCGCATGACTTCCCGAACATGCTCACTGGTCAGGGGCTCAAAAAACAAAATATCCGAAGTATCATAATCTGTAGAAACGGTCTCAGGGTTGGAGTTGACCATGATGGTGGTATAACCCAACTTGCGAAACGCCATGTTAGCTCGCACACAAGCGTAGTCAAATTCAATCCCTTGCCCGATGCGATTGGGGCCTGAACCCATGATGAGCACAGGATTACGTAAATTCTCCTTGAGTGTCCTGTGGGGGGATCCCCAATAGGTTGAGTAAAAATAAGGAGTTTGGGATTCAAACTCACCTGCACACGTGTCCACGCGCTGAAAGTCTGGTAACACTCCATAGTTTTCCCGCCACTGCAAAATCTCTTGCGCACTAGCGTCTACTAACGCAGCTATTCGGGCATCGCTAAGTCCTACCCTTTTCGCAGCTCTTAAAATAGACTCAGGTAACTTGTTACCCTTGTATCGAGCAACCTCTTGTTCTAGCTCCACCACTCGCTGAAACTGACGCAAGAAAAAGGGATGAATCCCACTCAGCTCATGTAATCTTTCTATGGAGTAACCCTGGCGTAAGGCTTGAAAAATATGCAGAAACCTTTTGCTATTCGCTACGGACAACTTGTTCTCCTCTAAAGGAACCTGAGGACAGGCCTCCCCAGAATCCTCCAAGGCCGCTAGGGCCTTCATAAACGATTCTACAAAGGTCCGTCCTAGGGCCATCACCTCGCCAACACTTTTCATACTGGTGGTCAAGATGTCCTCAGAGCCTGGAAATTTGTCAAAAGCAAATTTGGGAATTTTCACAACCACATAGTCTAAAGCAGGCTCAAAACTCGACGGGGTTTTTTTGGTAATGTCATTCGTGATTTCATCTAGAGTGTAGCCAACAGATAAAAGGGCAGCAATTTTCGCAATCGGGAAACCGGTAGCTTTACTAGCCAGAGCTGAGGAGCGACTCACTCGAGGATTCATTTCAATGACCACTTGTCTTCGCGTCTTAGGGCATACGGCAAATTGGATATTAGCCCCTCCGGTGCGTAGACCCACAGCCTCCGCAATTCGCAAAGCATCAAAGCGCATCTTTTGATACTCATGATCAGGCAGTGTCATTTGAGGAGCAACGGTCACACTATCACCGGTGTGCACTCCACAAGGATCAATATTCTCCACAGAACAGACGATGACAGCAGTGCCTTTATGATCACGCATGATCTCAAGCTCGTACTCGTACCAACCCAGGATGGACTCCTCAACTAATACCTCATGGGTCATGCTTTCTTGTAGCCCACCGCGAATAAGCTGAAAGTACTCTTCTTCAGTATAGGCCACTCCTCCCCCACTGCCACCTAAGGTATAATTAGGTCGCAAAATAAGAGGTAACCCTAGGTCTTTCAGTGCCGTCTCGGCTTCGGACAAAGAGCGCACCATCACCGAACGAGCAAATCCTACCCCTAAGCTCTGCAGAACATCTCTAAATTTTTCGCGATCTTCAGTAAGCTCAATCGTTTCCACGCTGGAGCCCAGCAAGGTAACACCCCACTTTTTCAAAACACCTTGCTTTTCCAGTTGCAGCCCCAAGTTCAAGGCAGTTTGACCACCAAGCGTGGGTATCAAAGCCTGAGGTCGCTCGCGCTCAATAATGAGTTCAAGGCTTTTTAAATCTAAGGGCTCTATGTATATTCGATCAGCAGTTTCAAAATCCGTCATGATCGTCGCCGGGTTAGAGTTGACTAAAACGACTTGGTAACCGGCTTGCCTGAGAACTCTACAAGCCTGGGTTCCGGAGTAGTCGAACTCACAGGCCTGCCCAATCACAATAGGGCCAGAACCAATGACTAGAATTTTAGAGCCTTTGGGCCAATGGGTCATACTCGAACCACCTGTTTTTAAGAGAGTATATCTGCTCTATGCGTGCGTTTGGGTAACGCTCATATAGGTAACGCATTTTTATGGTAAGATAGGAAAAACTCTCGAAATCCCAATCGGGATCTTTACGAGCCTTTTTCATAAACTCCTCTAAAAAAGAGCTCGCCTCCGGCGGATGAAAACATCGCCCTTCAAATAAATAGATGTTACCACTATAGTCTAAAACTCTAGCATCTAAAATCTGATCTTTTAAAAAAAAGTAAGATCCTGTTAGGGAAATATCATAGCTTTTTTTACTTCGCAGATCCCTTAGCCTCACCCACTCCGGCTTCACTTTTTCCACTTGAAAAAGGCTATGGACAGCTCGCTTCAACGCCTCAATCAAGACCAATTCCGACTCAGACCAAACTAAATCCGGAAACATAGTCAGAGCATGAGCGGGTGGCAGGTTTATAGAATCCAGCTTACGACTGAAAAAATACCAATCTAAAAATTGTTGGTTACGAATAGCAAACTGCGGATCTCCCTCCCGCAAAACATCTGAGAACTGAAAAAATTGAGTCTTGGCCGATAAAAACTCGACATAAAATTGTCGGGAGGAAAAATACTCTAGCCCCCGGCGAACTACAGATTGGAGTTGAGTGTTCAAGAAGGTATCGGACATTTAAACCACCTCGCCCCTCAGGCCATCTCGCTAAAGTACTGGCTAAAAAACCAATCGAACAAGGCCCGAGCCTCCCAAGGACCCGGATGAGCTTCGGGGTGAAACTGTACACTCAGTAACTGTCGGCCCGGCCAAGCAAATCCCGCCAAAGAGTCGTCATTTAAGTTCGTCATCCAAAGCGGAATTTCTTGCGGTAAACTTGCTCGTTCGACCGCATAACCGTGGTTGTGAGCCGCCACATAAACTTTACCCAAAACTTCATCACGAATAGGATGGTTACCCCCACGATGGCCATAACGAAGCTTATAAGTTTTACCCCCCAAAGCTAAACTCAAAAGCTGATGCCCCATGCAGATAGCAAAAAGAGGCTTTTGCGACTTAAGCAAAGCTTGAATCGTTGACACGGCTTGCTCCACATCAGCAGGATCCCCAGGGCCGTTACTTAAAAAATATCCAGAACATTCGGTGGATAAGATCTCCGAAGCCGTTGCCCTGGAGGGGAATACCACAAGTTCGCAACAACGCCTGGCCAACTCCTGCACAATGGCTCGCTTTATTCCAAAATCTAAAACAGCTAACCGAGGTCCCTGAGGATTGTTACCCGGCAAGCGGTAAATATTGCGAGTGCTCACTTGCGCTACCCAATCCTTAGGCCAAGAGGATTTCTCGGCAAGTAAAGAGCGAGCCTTAGCTATCGCCCTCTCTGCATTCTCTTCAGCCACAATAGCCCCCCACATCACTCCACGCTCCCGCAAATGGAGTACTAGAGAACGGGTATCCACATCGAACAAAATAGGAATACCTTGCTCTAACAAAATCTCACGCAAGGAACCCGCTGGACCTCGCTCCTCAGTTAAATCCACACAAATGCAAGCCTTCGCCCACACTCGATCCGACTGAGCTTCCTCACCAAACACTCCGTAATTACCAATTTGTGGAGCAGTAAAAACCATCATTTGTCCCCAATAGGAGGGATCTGTGAGGATTTCATAGTAACCGGAGTGGGATGTATTAAAAACCACTTCACCGATAACGGAATCTGTCCCTATCAACTGGCCAGAGAAACAACTTCCATCATCCAAAACAAGAAAGCCCCGATGCGGCCCCATCTAACCATCTCCTTGCATACACCAATTTAGCACGGCTTTTCGGACCCAAACACCGTTCTCGACCTGTTTGAGGATTAAATTTTTGGAGTAGTCACGGAGGGAAGAATCAAACTCCATACCCCACCCCACAGGCCCTGGGTGCATGAGCCAGGGCTGATGCCGTACGGCCAAAAGATCATTTTTGCCCACACTATAACGCTCACCCTTCTGAGACTGATGATCAAGCTGCTCTCTCGATTCCCTCAGACGCTTCTCCTGATATACCCATCTCTCCTTTTGGAAACGAAGACCAATCACTACCTCAGCCCACGCTAGAGCCTCAGACTTGTCTTGAAAAACTAACTCATCACTATGTAAAGTTTGAGGTAACCAAACCTTAGGCATAAGGTAACCAAGCTCCGCCCCAAGCCGTCGAAACCACTGACGGTGACTTGCCAAAACGCGACTATGCAAACCATCGCCTACATAAAGAATACGTCGGCCTTTCAATGTTCCCAGCACTTGGAAAAGGGTGTAACTATCAAGTAGAGCTTGGGTGGGATGACTTTGCTTACCCCACCCAGCACAAATGATGGGAACGGACATAGCTTCCTTCCAATGAGCAAACGGCGCCTCATCACCCGCCCGAATCACCACCGCATCTGGTAACATAGCGAGCACGTTCAACACTGTATCCTCGATACTCTCTCCTTTTTCCAGACTAGTTCCCGCCGGATGATGGAATCCAAAACCCCAGGCTCCTCCAAGAGATACGGCTCTTTGAAAACTCAAATAAGTCCGCGTGCTGGGCTCAAAAAAAAGTAAGGCTACACTGGCTGTTCCCTGATTTCCACGCCAGGACTGCTCACGACTTTTTATTCGATCTACGTAAGCAAAAAAATCCTCATCAAAAGGCCAGTCCGAAGGATCCAGATGAATAAGATGAGGCATAGAATCAGGCTAAATGAGCCAAGGGTCTACGGACAAGTTAAGCTTATTTTTGGTAGCAGCGCGTTTAGAACAACTTGAAACTTCAGCCCTACTTTTAATTAAAAGCTCATCCCCAGCTTGAGACCATAACCCGAAGTCCCAAACAAGTTGACATACTCCACGCCAAAGGAAAAGAAGGGGACAAGAACGCTTAAACCAAGCACGGTCTTAGTACTACCAAAGGAAGCCGACTGACTGTTACCTACTGTGAAAAAGCTACCTGTTCCAACGAAGTCCATCGATGAGTTGGCACTGACATAGGATACCCCAACGTAAGGCTCTATCACAGGCATTTTTGGACTTAGATATAAACCCACCTCTTGAACCTTTGTTTCTGAATCCACCTTTCCGTTCACCCCTGAGGTGTTTTGAGTAAAGCCAAATGTAGAAATCGACTGATTCAAACGTAAAGCGAGGTTGATAGGCAGAACGGGAACCACATCATTGATCAACCAGCGCAAACCCAAACTGTTTCCAGAAAATTTTACCCCGTCTTGATCGAGACTCGGCAACAACATTCCCTCAAAGGTTAGACCAAAGGGAATACTCACTCCTGCCATAAGTCCGGCGTTGTAGAGGTTGGGCAAATCCCCTCCACCGGAAGCTTTAGATAAATTGCTCAACCGAGAACTACTCGTTGACGCCGCAAAGATATTCACTTCTACACCAAACGTAGCACCAAGGCTCGCTGCGCCACTGACGGAGCGATGACTAAAGTTAGCCGCAAGATCCTTCGAAATATCTTCAAATTGCTCCTTTGATAAATTGATAAAACCCAAGTCAGCCTTCACTGGCAAACCGAGTAAACCAACCCACAACGCTAAACAAACTACTGCATATTTCAACATACACCCTCCCTAGCTGTTTTCTCTTTTGGTGCAGATACGAGGAGACAGATCCATCCTAAGCCCCTCTCCCTTCTTATATTTCAACCCATACCTTTTCTTACCACAAGGGAAACTTTTTTTACGCAGGAGGTTACCCGCTCTCCAATGTCCAGGAGGAACGACGCAGGTACTCATCCAAAGCGGCACGTAAGCCTCTATGCTCGAGATGACTTAAGTGAGGATCTTTCGACAATAAATCTTTCACCACTTCTTGAGCCTGATACAAAATTTCACGATCCCTGCCCCAATCGGCCATTTTCAAAACCAAATCCCCTGACTGCCTTTCACCCAAAATTTCCCCAGGACCACGTAAGCGCAAATCCTCCTCGGCAATAACAAAACCATCCTCGGTACTTTCCATCACCGCCAAGCGCTCTCTAGCCTGCTCACTCACGAAGGGACTAGGCATTAAAATACAGTAACTTTTATGTTCTCCCCGCCCCACTCGCCCGCGCAACTGGTGTAAAGCCGCCAAACCAAAGCGCTCAGCGTGCTCAATCATAATCACGGTAGCGTTTGGCACATCAATCCCCACTTCAATGACTGATGTCGCAACCAGAATATGCAGCTGGCCATTTTTGAATGCACGCATAATCTGATCTTTTTCCTCAGCCTTCATCCGACCATGCAACAGACCCACCTTGAAGTCTGAAAACAACTCTTGCCATCGCTGATACTCGACAGTGGCATTTTTTAGTTGCATAACCTCGGACTCCTCCACGAGAGGATAAATCACGTAAGCTTGCCTTCCAGCTAATAATTGCTCGCGGATAAACTGATGAATAGCGGATCGTTTCGATTCATGACTCACCCGAGTGAGAATGGGCTTACGATTTTTCGGACGCTCGCGCAGCCAGGAAACATCCAAATCACCGTATAAAGTCATCGCCACTGTGCGGGGAATGGGTGTCGCCGTCATCAAAAGAAGGTGTACTCCTTGATTTTTTTTCCTTAATTCAAAACGCTGCCTCACTCCAAAACGGTGCTGCTCATCTATGATAGCTAAAGCCAGCTTGGGAAGTCGCAAATAGTCTTCGATCAGGGCATGAGTTCCAATCACCAAACAGGGGCTACCTACCGCAAGACGCTGAGATACCTCACGCTTTTCTTTTGCAGACAAGGAGCCCACCACGAGCTCAATAGTCACCCCCAACGAGGACCATAGCTTTTTAGCATTAGCAAAATGTTGTTCCGCCAGAATCTCTGTAGGAGCCATCAATGCGACTTGGTAACCAAGATGAATCAGTATGTAGGCAACAATCAACGCCACAATGGTTTTTCCAGATCCCACATCACCTTGCAATAACCGATTCATCGTCTGAGGACGGGCTAGGTCCTGAATAATTTCTTCAATAACTTGGTGTTGCCCGGCGGTGAGGGTAAAAGGCAAAAAGTCTTTCACCAGATTTTGCCATGAGATCTCTTTCGGAACTACTACGCTAGCAGCAGTTATTGCCGATTGCTTACGAAACAGCAA
>CAZZMS010000152.1:0-4404 GCA_964655485.1 uncultured Pseudobdellovibrionaceae bacterium
GTCATCAAAAGAAGGACCACAAGAGGTCACCTTCCGTATCCAAATCCCAAGAATCCCTGAGAGCTTAAGTCTTTCCAACTTGCGTGGCAGTAGCGGACATTACCTGATTCATCAACTCACTTGTCCTCTGCTGATCTGGGACGAAAATGAAGGCCTGTTACCTCATGCTGCTTCTGGCTGTGAACAAAAAAATCCTACACTCTATGTCTGCAGAGTTCGCCCGGAGCTTACGTGGAGCTCGGGCCGCCCCCTCACCGCCCAAGATTTTGAACAGGCTTGGAAAGAACGCATAGATCCTGCACATCCTTTTTTTAGAAAAGATCTTTTGTTACCTATCAAAAACGCCCAGGCCATCATGAGCCGACAAGTCTCTCCCAAAGATCTAGGAGTCACGGCCCTGAACCCACAGGAACTTGAAATCCAGCTCGAGCAAGCGCAGGGAGATTTTTTGTACTATCTCAGTAACCCTTTACTATCTCCCGAACCCTCTCAGGAGGATAGCTGTGGACCATTTGATATTTTGAGCTGGAGCACGGAAAAAGTCGTCTTACAAAAAAAAGTTTCTTGGTTACCAGATAGCTCCACAACAGATTTGTCAGCAGAGACTAATCTAAGCTGGCGGATAGAGTTTCTGGCATACCCAGATGAAAACTTGGCTTTGAAGGCTTACGAAGAAGGACACATCGATTTCTTGTATCGGCTCCCCTCCGGGCTCAAGTCACGTTACGCCCAGCGAGAGGATTTTGTGGAAAAACACCTCTTGCGACTCGATGGCCTGTTCGCCAGACCCGGTAGCAGCGTAGAAAAGCTGTTACCTTATTTTCTATTCGCCTTAGATCACGAGGAGTGGAAAACTCTTTACGAAAGCGATGAACCCACCGGTTGCTTAGGGTTACCACCGAGTTGGACGGATAGTGAGCGCATCTGCATCCAAAACCTCCTTACACGCCCCAACCAACCACTGCCTCAGCCCTCCGGTAAGATTTCTCTATACTACTCCAAATTGGGCGGAAGCGATCATGATCGGGCTATGCTTTATGTCAGTGAGCAGCTGAGTAACAAGCTTGGTATTCAGGTTATCGCCGATCCCATGGATAACAAGGCCCTACTGAGCCGCTGGGAAGCGGGCCAACTAGACTTTATCCGTAAGGGAGTGACCTTGGAACGAGCAAGCCCGCAAGCCGCCTTGGAGGGATTGTTGTTACTGTGGCAACCGAATGAGCCAGCACTCACGGTAGTGTTACCCACCTCTTGGTGGCAGATCTATGATCAATTTAGAAGCCTTGATCCCCAAAGTGCACAGACAAAAGCTATGTTCAAACAACTCCTTAAGGATCTTTTAAAAGCTCGTCCATATATTCCCACGGGTCGCATTGAGTTTCGCTTTCTTGCTAGGCCCCAGTGGTCAGGTTGGAGGTTAAACAATCTTAATCACTTATACTTGCTCAATCTACACAATCGTTCGTGAAAATTTCGCTTTTACTGTTAGCATACCGTAAGAAGGGGGACTGGGATGGGCCAATTAACAAACGAGATATCAGAAAAAGAGCCAGAAACAGCTGTCATCATCACCGGGGCTAGCCGTGGTATTGGCCAAGCTCTCGCTATAGCTTTTGCCTTGGAACATCAGGTCTATGCTTGTGCAAGATCTGAGGCAGATTTACGCAAGCTTGCGCAAGCGCAAGAGCGAATTCATCCTGTACTGCTCGATCTCTCCTCGCACTCTAGTATCACCACAGCGCAAGCCTATATTTTTCAACATATAAAAAAGAACGATTATAAACTGGTAGGCCTCATCAATAACGCCGCGATTTTTCAACCCAGCCCTGAAGATCAGCCGATGGCGGTGTGGCAAAAAACCTTTCAAACAAATCTTTTTGGTACAATCGAATGGACCCGGGGATTCGTAGAGGCTTTAACTCAGGCCGCTAGAGATCGAAGTTCTCGTCAAAACCCCTCTTGCAACCCTCGTGACACTTCCTCTCACAACTCGGCTCAAAACCTCGGGTCTCATACGACACAAAGCTCATGGATTATTAATATCTCCAGTACCGCCGCCCTGAAACCCATCCCCTACTACTCGGCCTACGGAGCCAGCAAAGCAGCTTTGAATTATTGGAGTCAGTGCCTAGCCTTGGAGTTGGCCCCTTGGGTGAGGGTGAACACGATTAGCCCCGGTGTAGTGGATACTCCCATTCATGGCTTCCATCACTTGCCACCAGCCGAAAAAGAAAAAGTGTTAATTGAATGGGCGAATAAGCATCCCATGGGTCGAGTCGGTACAGTTCAAGATATTGTAGAGGCTTGCTTGTTTCTCTCTAGCCACCAAACCTCTCCCTGGATAACTGGTAGTGATCTCCGTGTGGATGGAGGGATTAGTTTGACCTGAACGAGCTATTCTACGTAGAGAACCACAAAAGTAATATCGTCAGGCTGATTTTTACCCATAAATTCTAAGATAGTGGTCTCCAGCCTACCATAAGTGGACTTAATTTGATGGTTAGCACAATCAACAAGAATTTTATGAAGTTGTCGTTCTCCAAATGATGTTCCCTCTGCATTCTGGCAATCAGTGAGTCCGTCAGTGTATATCAAGATAGCGGTATGCGGTTCCAAAATACGCTCATAGGTAGTATACGAGCTCTCTGATGACTGACCCAGTCGAGGGGAGGCAGCGCCCTCTGCCCCCAAAAATTCAAGATCTTTTTTGGTAAATTTACCACTGGATTTTTTCCTGATCAGTACCGGCAACTCGTGAGCAGCCACGCAATACTTGATTTTTCGGGTAGTCCATTCATAACTCATAAGTACCGCGGTAGCCATTTTCAATCCACCCGCAGCCTCAAAGACCAGTTCGTTCAGCCGACCCATCATCTGCTCTAGAGTCAAATTTTGATCGCGACACATCAGAGGCAGGCCAGCCCGAAGCACACTGGTAATGAGAGCCGCGGATACTCCATGACCGGTAACATCGGCAAGTAAAATGTAAATTTGGCCTTTGTTGACGACATAGTACCACATGTCTCCGCCACATTCAGAAGCAGAGCGATAGAACCCTCGTAAATAAGAACCGTTCAAGGACCAAGATTTACGAGGTAGAACGGTCGATTGAACCTCTCTAGCAGTAACCAGCTCAGCCTCCATGCGCGCCTGTTCCTGCTTTTCTAATAATAATTGATCGATTTTTTTCAACATCTGGTTGAATGTTCGGGATATAATAGCCAAATCATCATCACCGGAAATCTCTAAAACTGGGGCCTGACCAGTTTTTTGAAACTGCAACATGGCCGTTGTTAGTTGATTGAAAAGATTCTTAATCGGCCCAACAAAAGCATAAATCAGCCCCAATGAGACCATAATCGCGATGATAGCTGTCACTCCAATCTGCACGAATTGTCTATTGATGGGCTTAAATGCATCATCCTTGGACACATATGAGAACACAGTTATTTTTAGGGGCTCATTTCTAAAACCAGATACTAAATATTTTCTCCGTCCCAAGGACGACTCTATGACTGAAGGATTGTCTGACAACTTGTTTTTTACAGACTTAAATAATGTAAAGACTTCAGCCGAAAGATTTTCAGGATAAAATTTGTCACTCTCCCAATCGTAGATATAAAAATCAGATTTTAACTGTTTGATTAAACTACTCCTGCTTTGCAAAGAGACTAAAGCGAAGTCATCAAAAACAAGGTAAAAAACACAATGATCCATCTCACAATGGGTGGAAAAACCAGGCTTTTGAAAAAGCCTCTCCAGACCCGATTTAACTAGCATTCCTTTTAGGTACGACGCTGGTCGCTCAGCTCCATATATGGAGAGAATTTGAGGTAGCTGAGATGTACTTTCTCTGCCGACTATTGCTAACGATTCATCAGGCTTAATCTTGATTGTTCTTGCAACTAAATTTGGATCCTGAGTAACCCAAGTGGCTACATACAACTGAGCCTGATGTTCGAGACTAAGACGCAACAAAGCATCATAATCTCGATGACGAACATACTCTTTTTGAGCGCCCTGAAAAAAAGACTCGTATAAATATGAACCCTTATCCTTCTGATAGAAACGATAAAAAAGATATGAGATGGACGACACTACACCGATGATCAAAACAGCCGAGACTGCTGGGGACCTAGTTTAGCTATGTTAGGGATTTCCAACTTCAATCCGAATGATCCTAATCGCGTCATTGACCTTACCGAAAGCAGTAGTCCAACCTTTCAAAAACGGCTTTTTAAACGTGGTTTTGTTAAAAATAATGATAATTTGATTTGTGCGATTGACGAGTTTGATCTTTTGGCATGCTTCGGATTGCCTTATCTTGGACATATTAATCCTGATACATTCTTTACGACTCCTGTCCCTATAGGAAGATATGGCCCTTAACCGACTCAGAAAACC
>CAZZMS010000153.1:0-10241 GCA_964655485.1 uncultured Pseudobdellovibrionaceae bacterium
TTGTCTTGGGGGCTTGGGGTCGCAGGTTCGAATCCTTTCTCCCCGACCAGTTTTGTGGGTCGGTCCGGTGGGGGTTCGGGG
The DNA here is from genome assembly GCA_964655485.1 of uncultured Pseudobdellovibrionaceae bacterium. Classification (GTDB taxonomy): domain Bacteria; phylum Bdellovibrionota; class Bdellovibrionia; order Bdellovibrionales; family Bdellovibrionaceae; genus JANWYU01. The sequence goes on from CAZZMS010000153.1 coordinate 82, forward strand.
CTCTTTATCATATACGGCGGCATCCGTTAGCTGGGTAACAGTTGGGTAGCATAGTGAGCCGGCAGCAGGGTTCTTTACCATATACGGGGGCATTAGGTAGCTGGGTAACAGGTGGGTGATCAAGAGCTGGCCGAGCTGTAACGAGTAAGGGCTTTTTTCCACAGCCAGCGAGCGGCAAGGTTCAGAATAAATGGTACAGTGAGTGCAAGAGCTAACCACCATCCAGGGGAGGCATCAAATAAAATCCGAGTCGGAATGCTAGCTACTAAGCCCACCGGAAGAATGGTAACAATCAGTAAGCGTATTCCTGGATGGTAGATGTGATCAGGCCTTAAACCTAAGCGATAAATTTGATACCAAATGTATTGAATATTTTCGGCGCGGACCACGATTAATGCTAAAATGGCCATCATAAAGCGTACAGCGTAAATCGACAGAACACCTCCTGGGATGAGGAGTAGTCCGGCGAACAAGCGTAATCCATTTAACGAAGACCACCAAGGTAACAAGGCCCAAATCAAAAAGGCAGTCGCAATGCTGAGATTACCGATTAAAGCCCAGCTGATCTTCTGGAGGCTTACAAATATTTGGGCATCTACAGGTTTGGTTAAAAGGAGATCGAGCTCTCCTTTGCGCACACGGTCGCTAAAACGGTCAAGGTTTTCATGAAATAAAATCATATAGAGAGCATCTACCACAAATAAAATGCCCAAAAAAACTCGAATGTGCTGAATTTCCCAGGGGCCTATGCGCGGAACGTGCTGATACAGGACCTCAAATAAAAAAATTTGTGATACATACCAAAAAATATCAGTCACGATCCGTAGAATAAAATTGATGCGATACTCGGCTTCGATTTTCCAGCTAGATCGAGCGATGGCTTTAAGCACCCGTAGATATTTGCCAGATTTTATGGTGAGGGAGAGTGATGAGCTCATGAGTAAATTCCACCACTTAGATACATCGGATTCGAACAATCCGTGATCCTCAGTTCCACATCACAGGAAAAGTTGAGTGGATCCGTGAGTTTTGTCAAAGCCACGATAGACCTGTTGATTTTGGTAAAAATGCTGGTCTTAGATATGTGAAACCATCCCAACATATAAGCTCTCAAGCTGCTGTCCCAGTATAGTCTTTGACCATATAGGACCAAAGTTTTTGACTGACCCACCAAAACACAAGGCACCAGACGACAAGTTTAGCTGTGGCCGTGTAGAATAAAAGAGTATCAATGCGCCCCGTGAGGTAAGCCACGGGAATATAAACCGCATGACAAAAAGGTAGTTGCAAGAACACATCACGAACAGCCGAGGGGAGTAAGTCGAGAGGAAAAAGCTCTCCTGAGAGTAACCAAAGGGCTAAATTTTTGGCTACGGTAAATGAGCTCACCTTGGTGAGCTTAAAGGCCAAAAGACTCATCATGAAACTCAGACTATAGATGAGCCAGAGATAGAGGCTCATCGACATAAGAATCCATGGGAGCCGACTGAAATGAAGAGGCCAGCCCATGGTGAAAGCCACTGCTAGGGGAATCCATAAGGAGAATAGAATCGTCATCAGTTTGTAGGTAAAAAACTGCGACCAATAGTAGGAGTAAAAACTCATGGGGCGAATCATAATTTGATTGATGTTACCGCTTTCGACCTCTTCGATCATGCGAAACTCGTACATCCAATTGGATCCTACTCGAGAGAAAAAACCAGATAAGATAGCGTAAACATAGTAACTTTCAGCCGGAAAATCGCCTAGCGACTTGAGCTGATTCGATACAAATAAGGCACGCCATAAGACCCACTCAACTCCTGCAGTAATAAGAGGCTGAATCAACACATCGGCTAAAAAGTTTAATCTGTATTGCAGATGACTTTTCCAAGAAAGAATTGCGATGGCTTTGAAGTTAGCGAAGAAAGTTCTGAATAACATCTTCAAACTCTTTTTCTTGGATTTGAATTTCTGCTAAGGGAAGTTCGCGGGCTATGATTTGCACAAACTCGGACAAATCAGAACTTGTTACCTCTTGTTGCCACCAAAGTTGATCCGCTTTTATCAGATAACTTTTCCAATGAAAGTCCTGCCCAAGACTGCGGGATAAGCGGAGGGAGACGGTTTTTTTGTCTTGGTAGTTTCTTAAAAAACTGGCGTAAGGACCATCAAATACTTTTTGTCCCCGACTTAAAACAATCAGGTGGTGAGCTAGCTCTGAAATGTCTGCCATGTAGTGGGAGGTTAAAATGATGAGCGGATGATGCTGACGGACGTAATCCGCTAAAAACTTTCTGATGTTTTGTTGTGAAGGCAGATCGAGTCCAATCGTAGGCTCATCGAGAAATAAGATCTCGGGTTGATGTAAAAGAGCCGAGATAATTTCCATTTTCATACGCTCACCCAGCGACAAGCGACGAACCTGAGTGTCGAGAACATGACTGCAAGAGAGCATTTCCGCAAGCTCTCCTGCGCGTTGCTTGGCCGTTGTCCAAGGAATATCATACAAAGTGGCCAAAAGCTCAAAACTATCCCAGGGACTGAGGTCCCACCAGAGTTGATTTTTTTGTCCCAAGATCACTCCGATTTGTTTTAAGAACTCCGGCTTCCGCTCGGCAGGTCGGTATCCTAACACGCTCACTTCGCCTGCTGAGGGATGGATAAGGCCAATCAATAACTTGATAAGTGTAGTTTTGCCGGCACCATTGGCCCCAATCAGGCCAACAACTTGTCCGCGAGTTAACTGCAGTTCCAGAGGATGAAGGGCGATTTTCTCCTCATAGTGGGGGGTAAAAAAGTTTTTCCACAGGGCGCCTGAGCCATGATGTTTTTTTTGTACGCGAAAGCGTCGTTCAAGCCCATGCGCCTCGATGAGGATATCATGACCCATAGAGCTTAAATCGCCTCCACCGATTGGATTTCGGGGAATTGGTTTTTAATGCGCGATTCTATCCCTTCTTTCAAGGTGATTTGAGAGGAGGGACAGCTTGAGCAGGATCCTTTCAGCTGGAGGTAGAGGACGCTATTTTCTAATTTAATCCAACGCAGGTCCCCGCCATCCATTTGTAAAACGGGGCGCACATATTCTTGAAGAAAGTTTTTTAATTGAGCCGTCAGTTCGTCATCTCCGGGCAAGACACTGAGGCTGTCACTGGCTTGTACATCCCTTTCGGTCTCCACCTTTTGCCAAATCGGGTAGCCTTCATCGATATGTTCTTGAATAAGCTGGGTCAGTGGCTCTTGCAAAATATCCCAGTCCACCCAGTCGTGTTTGGTAAGGCTCATAAAGTCAGGCCCTAGAGTGATTTGTTTCGTCCAAGGAAAGCCAAAAATTTTTTTTGCCAAAGGGCTTGCGTCCGTTTGGCGAGGGTTATCAAAATTGATAGTCTCAGTCAGTCCCGTGGCAGGTAGATGGAACTTCAGAGTATGAGGATTGGGGGTAATATCGGCTCTGACAATAAACATGGTTGGGCTCCTTGTGACGCTCTTCATGGTTGCTGCCCTTTAACCAAAATATCTCAAAGTGTCGGTTCTAGATTAAAGGGCTTGAAAGCTCTAAACCGTTTTTCAGTTCTAAGGGGTTTTATTGTCAGGTCAAGATGAGAGCCCAAAAACCGCTTTGACGCATATTTTTGATAGGGAAATATGCTTGCCAAAAACTGACTCAGTCTTTGAAAATGGGCCTCATTCTTAATTCAGCAAGGAGTGAACATGACCCCACGAGTACGTGAGATTCTTAGTTGGTATGGTTCAGATAACCCCGGGACGCTGACGAACTTGGCTCGTATGCTCAACCATGGGCGCCTCAAGGGCACCGGAAAGCTTGTTATTTTGCCGGTGGACCAAGGTTTCGAGCATGGTCCTGCTAGAAGTTTTGCGAAAAATCCTGATGCTTATGATCCCGCGTATCACTTTGAGCTTGCGATTGAATCTGGTTGCAACGCTTATGCGGCTCCTTTGGGGGCTTTAGAGGCTGCCGCCCGTGACTTTGCCGGAGAAATTCCTCTCATATTGAAGATCAACAATTCCGACACCCTGTACTCTAGCAAGTCTCCCATCTCGGCTTTGACCTCAGGAGTGGAGGACGCTCTGCGATTGGGATGTGTTGGAATTGGATTTACAATTTATCCCGGCTCTCCTGCCAGAAAAACCATGTACGAGGAAATTCGCCAAGCGGCTTTAGAGGCCAAAAAGGCTGGCTTGGTGGTGGTGATCTGGTCCTACCCAAGGGGTGAGCAGTTATCTAAAGAGGGAGAGACTGCCATCGACGTGGTTGCCTATGCTGCCCACTTAGCGGCTCAACTGGGAGCCCACATTATCAAAGTGAAACCGCCAACAGCACACCTTGAACAAGAGGCTGCGAGAAAAGTTTATGAGGCCCAGGGAATTCGTGTGCAGTCTTTGGCGGATAGAGCCCGACACGTGGTGCAGTCTGCGTTTAATGGTAAGCGGATCGTCATCTTCTCGGGAGGAGAGGCCAAAGGCAAAGAGGACATTTTAGCTGAAGTGACTGAGCTAGCGCGCGGTGGTGGTTTTGGATCGATTATGGGAAGAAATGCCTTCCAGCGACCTAAAGCGGAGGCTATTCAGTTACTCAAAGAAGTCCAAAACATTTTTGCGGGTTACGATTTAGATAAGAAATAATCTTCGGATAAAACTGAGCTTGCGGCTAGAGTACTTGGGGAGGACATATGCGAGAGGAAAATCCGTTGCGGCTAGAAAAAAAACGCAAGCTTCTCGCCTTGAAAGAGGCGGGAATCAATCCCTTTCCCTATCGTTTTGATAAAACTCACGCCGTATCTCAGTTGCGTACTCAGTATGAATCGAAGATTGCCGTTGGTGTGGTGACGCAAGTTCGGGTGTCGGTAGCTGGTCGAGTGATGACCTTACGCTCGATGGGCAAGGCCTCTTTCTTCAATATCCAAGATGAAGGAGCGCAAATTCAAATTTATCTGCGTAACGAAGAGTTACCGTGTGATCAGCTCAAGGCCTTAGGGCTACTCGATCTGGGTGATATTGTTGGGATTCAGGGCTGTTTGTTTAAGACGAAATAAGGGGAGCTTTCGATCCATACAGAATCCTTCACGATTTTGACTAAAACTCTTGAGCCCCTGCCAGAGAAGTACCATGGGTTACAAGACGTGGAGCTTAAGTATCGTTACCGTCATTTGGATTTAATTGCCACTCCCGAGAGCCGCGAAGTGTTTGTTACCCGCTCACGCATCATTAGTGAAATTCGTCGGTGGATGACGGAAAAGGGGTTTTTGGAGGTTGAAACTCCGGTCCTGCAACCCATTTATGGTGGAGCCAGTGCTCATCCCTTTGTGACCCATCACCGTGCGTTGGATATGCGGCTTTACTTGAAAATATCGCCTGAGTTGTATCTGAAGCGATTGATTGTGGGAGGCTTCGATAAAGTTTTTGAAATTGGTAAAAATTTTCGTAATGAGGGAATTGATCGCACGCACAATCCTGAATTTACGATGATGGAGTGGTATGAAGCCTACACGGATTACTTTGATCAAATGGGGCGCTTTGAAGAGTTGGTGACTCATCTCGTGCAAACCATCAAGGGAAGTCTTCAGTTTGAGTATCGGGGGCAGATGTTGGATTTTTCAAGACCTTGGCGTCGCTTGAGTGTATTGGATGGGGTCCGAGAGTATGCGGGTGTCGATCCGGATCGTGCGAGTTTACAGGAGCTGCGTGAAAAAGTGCTCGCCATGGATCCTGCATGGCACAAGGAAAAAGATAAGCTGGAGGGCTTGAGTTGGGGTGAACTTGTGATGGAGCTTTTTGAGCTTGCGGCAGAAAAGCATCTGCAGCAACCGACTTTTGTATTGGATCATCCGGTAGAAATATCGCCACTGACGAAACGACATCGGAAAGATCCACGCTTGGTCGAGCGTTTTGAACCTTTTGTAGCAGGGATGGAGATTGGTAACAGTTACTCGGAGCTTAACGACCCCTTGGAGCAGTGGGAACGCTTGAAAGAGCAGGAGGCCAAGCGAGTGATTGATGAAGAGGCTCACCCCATGGATGAGGATTTTATTCACGCCATTGATGTGGGTATGCCGCCTACCGGTGGAGTGGGATTGGGTATAGAGCGAATCGTGATGTTACTCACCAACCAAGATAGTATTCGCGATATTTTGTTTTTCCCTACGATGAAGTTCAAGTAGTGGCCGTTTGGGCGTATTACAGCACCAAATAACTCACCCCGCTGCGGTTTTGGGCGGTGCCTTGAAAAATAAAGATCTTTTCAGGTTCTAGGATCCAGCGCCATTTGTCGAAGCTTTGAGGCCAGAGTAACACGTTACCGATTCCGGTTTCGTCCTCGACGGTAAGAAAACACACACCACCAGCCGTTGGAGGGCGCTGGATCATGGTTATCAGCACACAGACTTCGATCATCCATCCCTCGGGGACTTCGGGAAGCTCGCCAAGACGCACGAGCTTTTTGCCTTGTAGCCGTCTGGCCTGATGGTTTTTGTAAACAGCCACGGGGTGGGAATTTAAACTATAGGCTCGTTTTTCGTAGTGCAGTTGCCATTGAGAAAGATCAGATAATGTGGGTAACAAGATAGATTCGCCATCATCAGGACTTGAGTTCCAAAAGTGGGAAGGTGGAAGCTTGGCATGAGAGAGGGAATGATTAAAAAGTGTTGGATCCTTAGTTGTATCTTGTTCGCTCCAGTCCGTTTTGGCAGATAAAGTGTTTATCTCTGGTGTTGGCCTTCTTACTTGTTGCCTATCGTCGCCCTGTGCAGTCGCGGTGAGTAAAGGCTTTTGATAATGGCGCCAAAAGTTCCACTGCCATAGGGCTTGCTGGTTCGAAGAAGCCCATGGGTGGAGAGCACCCAACCGAATGAGGAAGCTTAGCTCGGCATCGGTTATCTGACAGCGATTTTTGAGAAAAGAAAAAACTTCTGCAAGGGAGGAAAGCGAAGGCGGACTTTTTTTAAAAGCTGATTCGAGTTTTAGCCATAAGCTGTAGGGCATCCCTTTGATGAGGCGGTAACCTTCGCGTATGGCCCATCGCTCCCCCAGTTTTTCCATTGTAAAATCCCAGCGAGAATGAATCAAGTGTATGGGTAACACTTGGACCCCGAAGGATTTGGCATCATCGATCAAAACACGAGGAGGATAAAAACCCAAAGGATAAGAATTTAGGAGGGCACAGAGCCACTGTGCGGGATAGTGCGCTTTTATAAATGCTGTGGCATAAGCAATATGGGCGAAGCTTGCGGCATGGCTTTCAGGAAAGCCGTAAGCAGAAAAACCGCGCAGGGTTTTGATGATCCTTTGAATAAAGGACTCTGGCAGGCCCCTTTGACTCATGCGTAGATGAATATCTTCCTCCATGCGCGCCATGGCTTCGGGTGACTTGCGACTTTGTCCCAAAAGCCGACGAACTCCGTCGGCTTCCGCTAGACTGAAACCAGCGCAAATCATAAGCAAGCGCATGATTTGCTCTTGAAAAATCGGCACCCCATGGGTTTTGTCCAATACAGGAGCTAGCTCTGGAAGTGGGTAACTCGGTTTTTTACGGCCAAAGCGGTGTTTTAAAAAGGGCTCGACCAATCCCCCCTCAATAGGGCCGGGCCTTACCATAGCGATCTGAATACATAGATCGTACCACTCCCTTGGTTTTAAGCGTGGTAACAAAGACATTTGCGCACGGCTTTCGATTTGAAACACTCCAACCGTTTGGGCCGCTTGAATGAGTTTGTAAGTTTTTGAATCTTGGGGCGGAAGTTGATAAAGGCCTAGGGAGTGTCCCTCGGTGTTTTTCACGTAGCGAAAGGCTTTTTGCAGGGCTTCGAGCATACCCAAAGATAAAATATCCACTTTGATAATTCCCAAGGTATCCAGATCATCCTTGGTCCAGGCCATCATGGGATGCCCAAGGCCTGGGGAGGGTATCACCACGCTGAGTTCATTGAGCGGCTCATCGCTGAGCACAAAACCACTGGGATGTAGGCTCAGATGATAGGGGACGTCGATGAGACTGAGAGCCGTCTGAATCCACAGTTTGAGCTTTTTCTCTGGTAAGCCTAATTGGGTTACCATCTCGGGATCGACCTGCCATAGTTTTTTACCTCTCAAGTAACGTTGTAAAGGTTTGATTTTTTCTTCAGCAATCCCTAACACCTTGGCGGACCAGCGGAGAGCTGAGCGAGCTTGAAAGCTCACCACTGTAGCGACTTGGACCGCGCGATATCCTGGGTAACGTTGCCAAATCCACTGGATGACTTTTTCCCGTTCGTTAGCGGCAAAATCGATATCAATATCCGGAGGCTCCACTCGATGCGGAGAAATAAACCTTTCAAATAGCATATCGAGCTGATCGGGGCCTACGGCCGTGAGCCCCAGAAGGTAACACACTAAAGAGTTTGCAGCACTGCCTCGACCTTGAAACAAAATCCCTTGGCTTTCGGCCCATTGCACGAGTTCGTAAAGAGTTAAAAAGTAATCCTCATAACCAAGCTCGGCAATAAGATGCAGTTCTTTGTTTAAAGTGGCTTCCCATTCAGGTTTAAGCCCTTGCGGTAAGCGATGGTGAATTTTTTGGTAACATAATTTTTTTAAACGCTCAGCCCGCGACTCTTGGGGTGGCAGGGGAGTTTTGGGGTAGTGCACTTTGAGATCTTGAAAACTCCAAGCGATGTGAGAACACAGCTTTTGGGTTTTACTCAACAGATCTTGGCGCTCAGCCCACAGCTCTCTCAGCTCTTCGAGAGAGTGAAGATAGGCCTGATAGTTTTTGGGAGGAGTTAATTGGGAAAGTGGTTTATTTTCTTTGATGGAGCGAAGAACTTGCCAGCGAAAAGCATCGGTAGAATCGGCGTAAAAAGCATTTTGTCCCACTACAAGTGAGAGAGCGTGTTTTTTCTCCCATGAGAAGGCCTGCTCGGTATAAGCCCAACTTTCCCGGTCACGATGTCGCCATAAGGCCAAATGCAGATCCCATCCCCTATCCTGCAAAGATAATAAAATCTCCAAGGGCAGGGGGGCCACGGCCAGCACGAGCCAATCTTCAAAGCGGGGAGGCTCTGACAGCCAAGTGCGAATTTCGCGAGGGCTTTCTGGTAACACGGAGTTTTGTTTCCAAGAGCTGGTGCTATAATGTAGGCGGGATAATAGTTGGCACAAAATGCGGTAACCTCGCTCACTTTTGGGGATGATGACTAGATCCCCTTGTTGCCACACCAGACGGGCACCAAAATACAAAGAGAAAGTAAGAGTCTCTCGCGTTTGCAGATAGTGCAAGTAACGCCAAGCTGTGCCCACGGAAAAAAAGCCATGTCGCTCACTCAGGATAAGCCCGCGGTAACCTAAGGAGAGTGCGCGATCTATGAGGCGTTCCGGACTTGAGGCCCCGGCAAGAAATGAAAAATAACTCATAGCCAAAGGTTCAATATACGAGTTAAAGCTGGCTTCAGAGTCGGATTTTAGAGAGTGAGAGCTAATCATAATTTTCTTTTTTGGGGGCCTTTTTTCTGGGAAGAGACTTGGTTTTTCGAGTCTTTAAGGTTTTGCTTTGCTGTGGTGTCTTTTAACTTAAAGGGGCGAGGATCAAGCCAACCATGCAGGTATAAGGTTTCCTCTTGGAGTCCCTCTTGGTAACACCAAGCGGGAAGGTCTTGGGGGCTAATGAAGGGACGATAGTATCTTGTCTTTTGTCCCCAGGGCTCAAGCTGCTCTGTGGGGCCGCGCTCCGATAATGTCCAATTTTTCTTCGTTAATGGAAGCGGGGGATGTAGCCACAGGCAAGGCTCCCAGGCCGTGAGCTGCAAGCTTGAGGGTTCCCTGGCTGGGGCAGTTTTTAAAGCGGAAGAGAAAAAATGTTTTGGCTCCACGGGCTTTAGGGCGTTTTGTTTTTCAGGCAAAGGATTTTCCTGACTTACTAGTCTTCCCCATGCGACCCCCCAATGCTGGCACAGCTCCACCCAGCTAGCAGCCTCCTGCAGGGGTAAGGTGGAATCCTCGAGCAAGGAGAGTTGTTTGGCCTGATGTTTTTCCACGTAGATATCAAACCCTATCCACTCGACTCCGAGTTGAGAGCCTTCGAACCGGTCGGAAGAGTCGCGCAGGGGGGCTTGAGAGGGCCTTTCTTGAATGAGTCGCTTCAACAAGGGTAACCAGGCAGCAAACTCCCGCGCGGGCTCTACAAGCTG
>CAZZMS010000154.1:0-4179 GCA_964655485.1 uncultured Pseudobdellovibrionaceae bacterium
TCTCTGAGGGCTGGATTGCAGGAGTTGGGATTTTTGGCTTGAGTTCCCAGTGGTTCGCTGCCTGAGAGGATTCTAGCATATGATGGGGTAAATCCCTCAGCGTGATGCTCCCAGTTTCTTTCAATAATACCGTTCTTTCTACGAAGTTTTCTAGTTCGCGAATGTTACCGGGCCAAGCATAGGACATAAGACACGTCATCGCCTGATGATCAAAGCCTAATACAGATTTTTTCTGCTTGATGTTATGAATCTTTAAATAGTGATTGAGTAACAAGGGAATATCTTCCACTCGTTCGCGCAAGGCAGGAATGCGGATGGGCACGACGTTGAGCCGGTAGAATAGGTCCTCGCGAAAAGTTCCCGCTTTGACCATTTGTTCTAAATTTTTGTGGGTCGCTGCAATCACTCGAACATCTACTTGGATGGAGCGTGTCGCCCCTACAGGCTCAAAGGTTTTGTGTTGAATGGCGCGGAGGAGTTTCACTTGCAGGGGTAAAGCTAAGTCACCAATTTCATCAAGAAATAGAGTTCCACCGTCAGCCAGTTCAAAGCGTCCTGCCCGATTAGAGACAGCACCAGTGAATGCCCCTTTCACATGGCCAAACAGTTCACTTTCTAAAAGCTCTCCGGGAATAGCTCCGCAGTTCACGGTAACAAAGGCCTCTTTTTTCCTCGCAGACAAGGCATGTAGGAGGTTAGCGATGAGCTCCTTTCCTGTACCGGATTCGCCCTGGATTAAAACGTTGACATCTGAGGCGGCAATTTTATTTACGGTATCCAAAACGTTTTGCATGGCCGAGCTTTTGTAAACCAGCAAAGGGGTTTTGAGCATCACTCCCTCCTTGGAATGATTGAAACATAACAACTTTTCCAGAATAGCGAGAGGGAGAGAGGCGGTCAAAATTCTCACTCTATCAAAGTCGGGAATCCGTCAGGAATCTGGCCGTTTTGACAGGTTCAAATGAAACACCCCGAGGGTCTTCTGCCCCCGGGGTGTGATGAGCGTTCGCAACTAGGAGTCTAGCGAACGCATTTTAATAACTCATCTAGCTTTTCTTTAGCTTTGTCTCCGTATTTATCTTTCAAGGCCTGCACGAACGCTTCATCGCCAGCCAGTTCAGGTTGTCGCATTTTGATTTCGAGAGCCAGCTCCATCACATCGAGGTGAGATTTGGCCTCCTCGGTGCGCATACTGGATAAAACATCACGGATGAGATAAATTTCTTTGGCCAAAGCCTCAACTTGATTTTGTTTTCCAGAGTCTCGAGAAGTGAGGGCAGCCAGGGCGAGAAAGCGAGGAGTCACTTCAATAGCTCTCTCCAATTGCTTCACAAGCTCAGCGCTCTCGGGATCAAGTTCGCTACGATTAATTTTACTAATCACACTACGAGTAGCCTCGATGGTTTGTGCCATCTCACGTAAATTGACTTGCTGGTTGATGCCATCTTCTTTAACCGAAAAACTTTTCTTCAGTGCACTATCGATTTCAGTAGTAGAAACCTTTCCGCGCGATAAAGAAAGCATACTTTGCTTGATTTGATTTTCAAACTTCTTCGCATCGGTACGAGCGGATTGCGCAAGAGCCTTGTATTCTCGATCGATTCGTTCGCGCACTTCTGCTGGACGCATCGTGGGAGCAGCCCACGCCAGCGAAGAGATCAAAGAAAGAATCAAAGCTCCAGATTGAGACCAACGAGTTAACATAAAACCTCCTTAATTGGCGACACTTCCCGTAAAGCAACTTTTGAACCATAGCTGTAAAGTCTGTTTGGCGTCTAACAAGAGTTTTTTTCTGAAAAAAGTTTAGACAGGGGACAGAAAAAGGGAAGTGTGGAAGGTGTTGGGTAGTGAAAAAAATCAATGTTTAAAAAGGATGACTGCGTAAACGCGGAAAATAGGGGAAAGGTATTGTCGGCATGAGCAAACCTCGTCAGGTCAGGAATGACAGTTTCACCGGTGGAGGGTTGATGAAATTAGCTGTTGAAGGGCGTGGGAATAGGAGATCCCAGCGGAGCTTGCAGGTGATTTCTGAGTGGGAAGCGCGAAGATTAGGCTTAGTCGCCTTGATGGTCTTGTGGTTTTTTTTCGTAATAGCTCCCAAGCGCAGTGAAGCCGGCCCATCAGGTTCGCGAGCGGTGTTATGTCATTACCTATACCGCGATCGCCGGGTGGAGATGCGTAGTCTGCGGGAGCTGGAACGTCTCAGGCTCATGACATTTAATTTGGAAAATTTTCGCTTTGAGCGGCTGCAAGATGGTCAGGTGTCAGCGAAGCTGAGGGTGCTTGGTGAGCACATGCTGAGAGAGCGTCCTGACATTATCGTTTTGCAAGAGGTTTTAGATCGCTCATCGCTCGAGGCGTTTAATCATTGGGTGCTAGAGAATCGTTACCGCGTGGAATTTATTGAGGGGATACCTGGTAACACTCACCATTTGGCATTTTTGATCAAGCGAAATAGAAAAGTTCACTACGAAATTCGATCCCACTTACGCGAAAAATGGGTAGATCCGATTTCAGGTAAGGAAGAGTATTTATTTTGGCGCGACCTTCCTGCTCTGATGATCAAAGAGCAAGCCAGTGATCCCTCGCCTAGTTTGGTTCTATTTGGGGTGCACGGCAAAGCCATGAAAGCGCGGGAGGGAGATCCCAAGTCAGTGCACCTTAGGGCCGAACAGGCGAAACGTATGGCGCAAGTCGTGGAGCAGATGTGGAAACAGTTTGGTCGGTCTGTCCCGACGATTATCACGGGTGATTTTAATAGTGAGCTTAATCGCGACCCGATTCTTCGTCCGTTATGGAAGGTATTTAGAAATGGCTTTGACCTGAGCCCAACAACTAAAGCTCCTGAGGATCGACAAACTCATGTATGGCAAAAAGAGCAAGGTGAGGTGGGAAGTGAGCTAGATGGCTTTATGTTGAGTCGTCATCTGCGTGATCATGTGTTATCGATCCGGGTGCGACATCATGAAGATATTTTTTCATCAGATTCCACATCTCAGCAGATGAAGATCAGTTTATCAGACCCTCCTGGTCAGAGACCATCAGATCACAGGCCTGTCATATTAGATCTATCACTCAGGTTTCTTGAGTAGAGTCGAGCTTGTGGTGCTTTGGTGAAGAGGGGGCCCAGACGACAGAAAAAGCAGGGTTCATTTCCATGCGGGAGAGAGTCTTTCAGCTTTGGCTACTGGCAATAACCCGCTCGTTGAACTAGGGCAGCAATCTCGTTAATCTTTTGGTAACGACCGCCCTCGCGTAGCACAGCCCAATAGACTCCGCTAGACAAAACAATTCGTCCCGTTCGCCGAACTTGTCTGGCTAGAATGCCTATGCCGCAGCGTAAATTGATGGCAGGATTGAAGATCGTTTTCCTTGGATCGGTGGGGGACAGTTGACGGTCCTGCTCCCAGCGAAACTCGCACCAGGGAGCCCAGCGTTGATCTTGGTAACTGAGTTGCAGTAAGCCCTCGCTATAAACGGTATCTCCAGTGACCGGGTCAATGCCCAAACTTGTTTCCTTAAAACGAGTTGTGGGACGCCAACCGCTTTCGTAGTAACTCATGGCTGAAATGAGTTGGCCCCAGAAATTGATGCGCTGATCCCGGCTGAGTTTGAGGTAGTTCGGGCAAAACCGAGTAGCATCTTGCGCTTGATCAAGGTCTTGGAAGTGTTGTTCCACTGTTTTCAAAGCGATTTGTGACCATTCCCTACGTTCTGGACTTTTGGTGGATTCCCAGCTCAAGGCGGGTGATAGATATCCAGCAGCCGGAGGTGGCGAAGATGCGTTGGGGGGCGAATCAATGGGTGGTAATTGATCATCGGGGACCACGGCTTGCGCTCCGGGCTCAGGGGAAGTTGAAGTCGAGCTGAAGCCCCCTGGCCTTGAGCAGGACCAAAGGATGGAAGCCGTGGCACAAAAAATTAGAAATAAAGTTGCAAGTCGTGTCACGAAGTCGTGAAAACGCAAGCGGAATGCCGACAAGATTTTACTGAGATCGAAAATAAGCGAGGAAAAATCGCGCAAAATGATAAGAAATTGACGCTGTTTGGGATTACGTCAAAAATACCAAAATATGATTTCCGGCCAACTTTTGTGTTACCGAGTTTTTGATGTGGGTCCAGATATTAAACTGACTCAAGTTGAGTCTATCGTCTCGCAGGGGCTGGCCACCCCGGGTA
>CAZZMS010000155.1:0-27260 GCA_964655485.1 uncultured Pseudobdellovibrionaceae bacterium
CTTACATGAACAAACGGGGACATCGTGGGAGGACCCTTTGTGGTCAAAGCTGTAATAAAACGTACCGGGGAAAGGATCCTCAGCGTAGTTCAATTCAAAACCTGTACCTTTAGGTTTACTCGACTGCGGCACGCCACCTTCCCCACGCGGTTTTTCACACTCCAAAATACGAGTCCCCACTTTTCCTTGTGCATTCACATCAACGATGCCCCGACACTTTCGACCATCCGGCATAATAACAATCCCATTCGCATCTGGGCGATAGGGTACAAGCTCTTCGCCCTGAACCTGGGCGATGGCGTGGCGGGTTGTTAGAATTGCCGCAGCAAGGATGATTGATTTAAAAAGTTTCTCTGCAACACAAATCCCTCTCTCCAGCATGATAGCCTCCTGCTCCCCTAGTATGAAAAACGACTGTTACCGATGACAATGATTTCATGTTTATCGGGAGCCAGAATTGACTTTGGTCCAGATGTAGATTCGCCGTTTTTCTGCTGCTTAACCTATGTTACTTTAAGAGCTGGCCGAAGGAGGACTAATGAATAAGTTTTGCTCTTTTACCAAATCGGGAACTCATCCCAAAAAGTTATTTTCAGGCAATCTTTGTTTTTTGGCTTTGACCTTTCTTTCCCCAGCAGGGTGGGCAGAGCTACCGATTCGAGATCTTTCAGGGAGTAAAACTCTTGGCTACTATGAAAGAAAAGTCGAAAAGGACGAACAAGGAAGAGTAAAGTTTATTCAAACGCAATATTTTAATCCGAGCAAGGATCTCCTTGTAGTGGAACAAGCGGCTTTCGATTCTGGTGAAGTAAAATTATACGAAATCGATCACAAACAGACCGCTCAAAAGGGAGTCATTCGTTTCACAAGCGATCTAGTAACTTATGAAAAAATGGACGAAAAAGGTCACACCAAAACCGCAAGGGAAAAAACTGAAGGTCTGACTCTAGCCCCTTTGGCTTTAGTACCATTCATGGAGTCCCAGCTGGAAAAACTACGAAAAGGGGAAACCCTTGAGTTTAGAATCGCCGTGTGGGACCGCATGGAGTCTGTGGGTATGCGACTCAAAATGCACAAAGCACCTTCAACGCAAGACCCTTCGTTGACGCTAAAAATGGAACCCAGTTCGTTTTTAATCCGGCAGCTTGTTAATCCCTTTTATTTCTTTGTAAACAGCGAAGGACGTGTAACTAAAGTGCAAGGGCGACTAGCTTTTAAAGAAGTCTCCGGTAACAAGTTAAAGGACATTGAAGGCCTCTTACCGATTCTAGAGTAGAATTGGTTGACACTGATTAATTCTATTTCATTTTTTCTTACACCCTTAAGCTTTTTCGTTGAACCTGATTAATTATATCTTTAGTAACTCTGGCCTCCTCTGGCTTTTTCTTTTCACCCGGGGCACGCCCTCCTTGGCTCAAGCTGCGAAGGGCTTCAAGCCATCGAGCATCGACTTTTTAAAATTGTAGAATGATACCGACGAATGGCTTCATTTGGTCGTTCACGTAAATCCCAAGACCAGAGGCCCAGTTGCTAAAGCGATAGAGCCATTGAAAACCCAGTTGTCCGCCAAATTCCCAGTCCGCAGTCGTCTCGGTGGCATTTTTCAAAGTAGCGCAGGGGATTTTGTGGGGATAACTGAATTGATTATTAATCACATATTGGGCATACACGGCGCTAACAAACTGTAAGGACCACTTGGTCTTTTCCCAGGCTTGCCATTGGTAACCAAGACTAATCCCTGTCAACGAGTCCTGGTGTGTTCGATCATTAACAATCGGATCAGGGTACCAACAAGTACCTGTACCTGTACGAAAATCTGCATACTGCCTAAGCAACCACGTTCTTTGACTATACTCGGCACCAACAGAAAAAAAGTGCTTTGGTTTCCATCTCTTCACCCAACGAGCCTCCAGCCTTTGAAAGTTCGCCCCTTGAGGAACGAGTATCGGATCACGAGCTGTGGTGAGATCCTGGGAGGCAAAGTCCTTTCGCCAAACACTTGAGTACTGATTCCGCCAAGCTGTGCTACCTTGCCCTATTTCCACTTGAATATTCCAAGAACGCCCACTCTGCTGAGCGAGGCCACAAGATTCTTTTTTATACTCCACCTTGTTAGCTAAAATCCAAGCAAAGTCGTCCCCCAGATCCACTTGGTAAAATGTTTTTCCCTTAACCTGCTGAACCCCAGTAATCGGAAATTGCTCTTTTTCAATCGCCGTTGTAATTTTTTGCGGCTTAGTTTGTATATCTTTGTAGAGGCCTGTGGGAGACGTAACTCGTGCACAGGGCTGCTGAACGAAACAAGAATTTTTAGGACCAAAACTAAAGGCTTCCGCTGGGGCTTTAATCCAATAAGTCTTGTAGTAAACCTCAATTTGTGACGTTTTCGTCGTGCGCCGAAAGGGCAGTATGCGCCCGGTGGATAAAATCACCTGCTGCTTTAATTCATCTGAAAAAAACTTTGCTGTCGATTTAACCTGAGCACACCCTTGGTACTCTTGGGTCAAGGCGACTGAGCTTTGCAAAATAACGGCTGTTAATACGCAGGCGATTGTTAGCGATTGGCAAGTTCGCATATAGCTTCAAATTCTTCCTTGGTAACAGGCAAGATAGATAAGCGTTGACCCTTTCTAAGCACGGCAAGCCCACTTAATTTCTTATGAGCTTTCAAATCGTCTCTGGTAACAGCCTTGCGCCATTTCTCGATAAATTTTATTTTCACACAAATCCATCTTGGGCTCTCAGGCTGAGAGCTGGGATCATAATGCTCGCTGTTTGCATCAAATTGCGTAGGATCCACCACTTGAAGTTCCGAAACCTGGGCCAGCCCCACAATAGCTGGAGGCTTGGCATTGGAGTGATAAAACAACACCCGATCACCTACGCGCATTTCATCGCGCATAAAATTGCGGGCTTGATAATTCCGAACTCCTGTCCAAATGGTCTCTCCCTCCTTGGCTAGATCATCAATGGAGTAAACCTCAGGTTCAGATTTCATGATCCAATATTTCATATTTTACCACTCCACCTTGATGCCCAATGAGTACCCACTAAACTCCACATGGTTGTCTAGCGAGTTAAAATAAGAAATATCCAAGTACACGTGTTCGACACCCATCTCTTCGCGAAGACGAAAATAAGAATCAGCCTCAAGCCAAGACAACCCAAAGAGTGCGCCTACCTGATACGTAAGAAAGGAGGAAATGTCTTTTGATGGAAAACTTTGGCCTAGGGCAAAAAAAGGAACCACATAAGGCTCAGACCAAATACGAGATGCCCACATGCCAAGTCCCAACGCATTTTGCCGGTAATCATGGGGAAATATTTGATGTTTATATATCGCCCCGACATCAAATATCGTCTGCGCTATTCGGTGACGAATAGCCATATCGAAAGTCACATTATCTTCCCAAGTCCCAAAAGTATTTTGCAGGTTACCGGCCCCAACAAACAAAGACCAAGAACCTCTTCGTTCTGCATAGCTGGCTAGGCTGGGGGAGCCCTTCACTTCCACCTTGGCCCAAGATAACGGCAAGCCAAGAGTGAGCAGTAATAAAAAAAAGAGGAAGGTGTTTTTGTTCATCCTTCCTCTTATCGTAACAAGCTTGTTCGCACTGTCTATAAACTTTTAGTTCACTTAGCCTCTGAGTTCCTCGATGTCGGAAAATCCAAACCTAATCGGTAATTAAATGGCCTTCTTAGCTCTTTATTTGCTGTTTTCCAAATATTCCGCCTCTTTACGGAGGAGCTCTAGCTCACTCAACAAATGTTCGACTTTTTCTATGTCTGTCTCTTGATTGATAGCAGCTTCCTTAGCGGAAATTTGCTTTTCAATGCCCAGATTCAACAATTCTTCGCGCGTGTAAGACTCATCCACCAGCACAGTAACACCTTGATCGCTCACCTGACAGTAACCCCAGCTGATAAAAAAACTCGCTTCTTTACCGGAGCGCAATTTGTAACTGAGAGTGCCCGGACGCAAGGTAGTCATGAGAGGGCTGTGACCAGGCAAAATATTAAGCTCCCCTCTTTCTGCGGGCAAGCTGAGCTCCACGAGCTCAGCTCCTTTTTCGATCTGACGTTCAGGTGATACTAAATTGAGTGTAAACATACTTTCCCTCTAATCGTGGGGCGGATCTTACATCAGTTTCTTGGCCTTCTCCAAAGCCTCCTCGATGGTACCCACCATGTAAAAGGCCTGTTCCGGAAGATGATCATGCTTACCTTCAAGAATTTCTTTGAAACCTTTCACGGTGTCCTTGATATCTACATAACGCCCCGGCAAGCCGGTAAACTGCTCAGCCACGAAGAAGGGCTGTGATAAGAAGCGCTGGATTTTCCTAGCCCGGTTTACCACAAGCTTATCCTCTTCGCTGAGCTCGTCCATTCCAAGAATGGCAATAATATCTTGCAATTCGCGGTAACGCTGCAATACCGCTTGCACACCCCGCGCAACATTATAGTGCTCCTCACCCACGATCGAAGGCTCAAGTAAGCGCGACGTTGAAGTGAGGGGATGAACCGCAGGATAAATTCCGAGGGCCGCAATGTCCCGATCCAAGTTTGTCGTTGCATCGAGGTGGGTGAAGGTTGTAGCCGGTGCGGGGTCAGTGTAGTCATCCGCAGGGACGTAAACTGCTTGCACAGAGGTAATAGAACCTTTCTTTGTAGAAGTAATTCGCTCCTGCATCGCACCCATCTCTGTACCCAAAGTCGGCTGGTAACCCACAGCTGAAGGAATACGACCCAACAGCGCAGACACCTCAGCTCCCGCCTGCGTGAAGCGGAAAATGTTATCTACGAAAAACAAAACGTCCTGATTTTTCACGTCACGGAAATACTCAGCCACAGTCAATCCCGTTAGAGCTACCCGGGCACGCGCTCCTGGGGGCTCGTTCATCTGACCATAGACAAGCGCAGTCTTAGAGATCCCTCCAGACTCCTTCATCTCGCGCCAAAGATCGTTACCCTCACGAGTCCGCTCACCCACTCCGGCAAATACGGAGTAACCACCATGCTCAGTAGCAATGTTACGAATGAGTTCTTGGATCAACACCGTCTTACCCACGCCGGCACCACCAAACAGACCAATCTTTCCCCCTTTAGCGTAGGGAGCAAGCAGATCGATCACCTTGATTCCAGTCATCAACATTTCAGCTTTGGTTGATTGTTCTTCAAACTTGGGGGCCGAACGATGAATGTCCCAATATTCATTGACTTGCACAGGACCAGCTTCATCCACGGGATCACCTACCACATTGATAATGCGTCCCAAAACACCCTCGCCTACTGGAGCTTGAATCATCTTACCGGTGTTTACGACCTTCGCCCCGCGCACCAAACCTTCGGTAGCATCCATGGCAATAGCTCTAACCACCGAGTCACCCAAGTGCTGAGCCACTTCTAATACCAGGTTGTTTTCTTGATTGCTGATGGCAGGATTGGTTACCCGCAAAGCCGTGTTAATTGGGGGAAGTCCTCCCTGAAACTCCACATCCACAACAGGTCCAAGCACTTGCTTAATATATCCCACTTGAGTTGACATAATTTTCTCCTTTTTTGCTATAAAGCCTCAGCACCACTGACAATCTCAATAAGTTCAGTAGTGATTTTTTCTTGTCGTAGTTTGTTATAGGTTAGAGTGAGTTTGTGAATCAGTTCTTTACAGTTATTCGTCGCATTTTCCATGGCTGTCATGCGTGCGCCGTGTTCAGCAGCAATACTTTCACAAAGACAGCGGTAGGTTTGCACGGTGAAGTGTTTTTTTAGTAATTGATCCAAAATCAGCTCCGGAGCTGGCTCAAAAATGAAATCAGCTAGAGCCACGTTTCTGTCATCGCTGTTCGTGCTTTCTGGGTATTGCACCGGTATGATCTGTTCAATGGTAACTTTTTGAGAGATGGCTGACTTGAACTCATTGTAGATAAACTTCACTTCTGTGTAGTCTCCACTCATGAATGCTTGCATAAATTTCTCAGCCATGTTCGCTGCGTACTCATATGAAATATCGCGATCTAATTTTTGGAACGCCTCCTTAGCCTGGACACCCCTACGGGTAAAAAACTCGGCAGCCTTTTTCCCAACAAAGATCACATCGATTTTCTCGTAGAGTTCCTTGTTATGTTTAAGGAATTGATCCGTGAACTTGATGATCTGAGCGTTGAAACCACCACAAAGCCCACGATCACTGGTCAAAACTACGAGTAACAGCTTAGGCTTAGTATCACTGCTCTCAGTACCAACTCTAGGCAAAAAGGGATGCTTGATTTGCTCGTCTTTTGCCAGACGTTGAATAACGTCCATTAAGCCATAGGCGTAAGGGCGCAACGCCTGAATTTGATGTTGCGCTTTGCGCAGCTTGGCCGCAGCTACAAGCTTCATAGCCTTGGTAATCTGCTGCGTATTTTTGGTCGCCTCAATACGAAGGCGAATATCTTTTAAGCTGGGCATGACTGAAACCCGTCCTTCTTTTAGGCTTTAAAAATCAGTTTATACTCGTCAGCTGCTGTTTTTAGGCCAGCTTTGATTTCATCCGTGATGGCTTTTTTCTCACTCAATGATTTCAGCACGTGAGAGTGTTTAGTTTTTAAGTAATCCAAAAAGCCTTTCTCAAAAGCAGCCACATGCTTTTCTGAAATATCATCCAGGTAACCATTCGTAGCTACCCAGATGGAAGCCACCTGCTCACTTACGTCGTAGGGCATATACTGACCTTGCTTGAGGAGTTCTACCAAGCGACGCCCACGCGCCAATTGCTTTTGAGAGGCAGCATCCAAATCCGAAGCGAAGGCCGCAAAAGCCTCAAGAGCACGGAACTGCGCAAGCTCCAACTTCAATGTTCCTGCTACTTGCTTCATCGCCTTAATTTGCGCGGCCCCCCCCACACGTGATACTGATTTACCCACATCAATCGCTGGTCGAATACCCTTGTAAAACAAGTCACTCACTAAGAAAATCTGTCCATCCGTGATCGAAATCACGTTCGTAGGAATGTAGGCAGAAATATCACCCGCCTGAGTTTCAATGATTGGCAAAGCTGTCAATGAACCTGCGCCGGCTTCATCAGACATTTTCGCTGCCCTTTCAAGTAAGCGAGAGTGAAGATAAAAAATATCTCCAGGATAGGCTTCACGGCCCGGAGGACGACGCAGAAGCAAAGACATTTGGCGATAAGCTTGTGCTTGCTTGGTCAAGTCATCGTAAACAATGAGGGCATGCCGACCTGAATCGCGGAAGTATTCTGCCATGGCCGTTCCTGCATAGGGCGCCAAAAACTGCAAGGGCGCAGGATCAGAGGCTCCAGCCACCACCACAGTCGTATAAGCCATGGCCCCAGATTGACGAAGTTTTTCAACCACCAAGGCTACTGTGGACTGCTTTTGGCCAATCGCGACATAGAAGCAGTGCACATTTTGACCTTTTTGATTGATAATCGTGTCGATAGCCACCGCGGTTTTACCGGTTTGTCGGTCGCCAATGATGAGCTCCCGCTGTCCGCGACCGATGGGAATCATAGCATCAATAGCTTTAATCCCCGTCTGTAAGGGTTCGTGCACAGGTTGACGATATACGATGCCGGGTGCCTTTAATTCCACGCGACGAGAGTGCTGAGTTTGAATAGGACCCAAGCCATCTACGGGTTGCCCCAAGGCATTCACCACGCGTCCCAGGAGGGCCTCTCCTACAGGCACTTCCACGATACGCCCGGTGCGTTTTACTGTATCCCCTTCTTTGATGTGTCGGTCATCACCGAAAATCACCACACCCACTGTGGATTCTTCTAGGTTAAGCACCATCCCATAGAGAGAACCAGGAAACTCTACCAACTCTCCACTGAGAGCATTTTCCAAGCCATAAACCTTCGCCACCCCATCCCCAACGGCAATCACCGTGCCTACTTCGGAGATATCGAGCTTTTTTTGGTAACTTTCGAGTTTTTGTTTTAGGATTTTACTCAATTCATCCACGCGAATTTGTGTTTCCATGCTTCTCCCTTTTTAAAATCGTTGATTTTAGTTCATCATGAGATTTTTGATTTTTTGAAGATGAGACCCCAAAGTATCATCAAAAAGCCATCCATTAACTTTCACTCGAGCTCCCCCTAAGACTTGCGGATCCACCCGGTGCTCGAAGACCACCTGCTTGCCGATTTTTTTTGAAACCAGATTTTGCAGGGACTCGATATATTGTGAGGTTACATGGTGAGAGGTCACAAGCTCCCCTCGGGCGATGCCGTAATGAGAATCGCACAGCGTGCGATACTCAATAAATAATTGGGGAAGGATATAGATTCTGTTCATTTCACCTAACAGTTTAATCAAATCCTGAAGATCTGATAGTTGAGCGAGTTGTTGATTAATACCTTGTGCAAAATCCCTGCTCTCAGCAGGCGACCAGTGGGCTTTATTGGAGCTCACTTGACCTATAACTTTAGCTATAGCCTCAAGAGGAGAAAGATACTGAGAGGGCTCTACCGCTTTGTCCCTAGCGCGAGAAAAAAGAGCCTCCGCATATTTGCGTGCTAATTTTTGGAGTTCTACTTTTTTCATAACTGAGCTCCCTCGATCCGCTTAGCCAATTCATTCTGTAGCTGCTGATGCTGATCCTGAGATACCTTTTCTTGAATTTTCTTTATGACTTGCTCAGTGGCCCGCTCAACTAAGAGGTGGGCCCACTGCTGCAACATACGATCGCTCTCCGCTTGAAGAGCACGTTTGTATTCAGCCAAAGAGTTCTGCCATTTTTCTTCGGCCTCTTGATACTTTCGTTTACGCCAGTCCGCCGATTCAGTTTCTGCGCGCAGTAAAGCTTCGTTCCAACTTGCTTTGGTTTTGGTGATATTACGTTGTAGATCCATGAGAGCGGCTTCGGCCTCTTGTCTAGACTTCTCACTTTGCTCGGCCTGCTGGCAGTATTGTTGGTAGCGATTGACAAAGAAATCAGCCACACTCTTTCTAAGAAAATAAACCAAGGCGGCAAATAACAAGCCCACATTGATTAGTTGATACCAAAAAAGGTGGGTAGCATGCTCATCCCATTCTGCGCTAGCTGCATAAGTTAGACGAGATATTGTGATTATTATGGCTACACCAAGCCCTAATCTGCATAAGCTCATGAGTACCTCACGAAATAAGTTTGTTGTAAATGGCTTCAGTGATTTCTTGGGTCCATCTGTCTTGATGTTCACCAAAGCCCGCTTGGCGCTTTTGTGTCTCTTGACGCTGACGATTTTCTTCTTGCTCCATTTCGTGAGCCATTCGTTGTTGCAGGTTCTGCAGTTCTTGCTCGAGTTGTTTTTTGGCTTGAGCAAATCGCTGATCAACTTCATTTTTTTGTTGCGATAACAGATTTTTATATTCCTCGGTGAGAAGCTCAATTTTCTTGTTGGTTTCTACGGTTAAATCTTGCTGCCCCTTGGTCCTATGTAAGCGTTCGAGATAAGCTTTGTGGAAGGAAGGAAAAACTATGTTACCCAAAAAAATAAAGGACACAGCTGCAATTAGAAATTGGAATAATATGGTGCCATCGACACCAAGGGCCTGTAGTAGCTCCATGCTTTCCCCTTAGCGATAAGTAAATGCTTTACTGGATTAGTGGTTCTTATTCTAATCGTCAAGTTTTGTCATACTCGACGCACCTTCGAACAAGCCACCCTCATGAATTTTTAATATAGGGGCCTGGATATCCCCTTTAACGTAACCTGCCTCGGCAATCTCAATACGAGTCCGTGCTCTGATCTGGCCTTCCACTTTGCCAGCGATATACACCTCGTCTGCATCTATGTTACCACGAACAATCCCTGTGGCCATAACGATCAGTTTGTCTGGACTGTAAATATCCCCCTCGAAGGTTCCTGCCAGCTTCAGGGTTCCTTCAAAAATTAATCGTCCATCGAATTTAACCCCTTCAGCAATGAGGCTTTCGCGGTATAATTCCATACTAGGAATCCCCCAGCCAGCGCTCAGCGAGTTCGTTAAGTTGATCTGCAGAGTAATACTTTATGGTGAGCTCGCCCGAGTGGGAATTACCGGTGATTTCTACTTTGGTACCCCACTTCTTGGACAGTCTTTCCGCTAAGGCCTTTGCTGAAAGTTGCCAGGATTGTTGTTTTTGATCCCCTGCCTCCTGCTCACCCTCCAAGGAGTGATTTAAGGTTTCAGTGAGCTCGGTCTTTAGGAGTTTTTCCAAAGCCCTGACAGACAAATTTTTCCGTTCGGCCTGTTGGGCAAGAGAGAATTGTTTTTCAGGCTCTTTAACACTTAGTAACACTTTTGCATGGCCCAAACTGATTCGACCACTGGCCAGCATATCCTGCACTTGAGGAGCTAGAGCCATGAGGCGCATGATATTCGCAACAGTCGCACGATCTTTACCGACCTTCTCGGCGATTTGATTTTGCGATAAATCAAACTCTTGCGCCAAACGCCAATACGCCTTGGCCTCTTCGATGGGGTTTAGGTTTGATCTTTGGATATTTTCAATGATGGCTACTTCCAAAGTCTCACGATCATCAAACTCCTTGATGATAACTGGAACCTCGTAGATCCCTGCTTTTTGGCAGGCTCGCCACCGCCGCTCTCCTGCGATGATCTCAAAACCCTTGTCTCCCATCCTGCGAACTAGGAGTGGTTGAAGAACGCCTTTTTCCTTGATCGATTGAGCTAGTTCAGAAAGTTCCTCGGGGGAAAAGTTCTGTCTTGGCTGGTAAGGGGAGGGAACCAGTTTCTCTATGGGCACAAATTGCACTTTTACACCACCCACTCCTCCCACGTCAGCCACTTGAGATAAATCTTTTCCTTTCGTAGCCGAGGGGGTCTCGCCGGCCAATTCGGGAATCGACACATGGCCACCAAGCAATGATCCTATACCTCTACCAAGATTTTTCTTGTTTTTATTTTCTTTAGATATTTCCATATCTTATGCCTCTGCCATTGGACTATTTGTTATGATTTTTTGACGCTCTAAAAGCTCATGGGCTAGCTCTAAATACTTGATGGCGCCTACCGATTTGGGATCATAGTCGAAAATGCTTTGCCCATGGGAAGGGGCCTCAGATAAACGGACATTGCGGGGGATGATCGCCTTAAAAACCTTGTTACCAAAATGAGTTTGAATCTCTTGAACGACTTGGTGACTGAGATTGTTACGTGTATCAAACATAGTCAGCAGGATGCCCTCAATGGCTAACTTGGGATTTAAGTTTTTTTTCACCAAACCAGCAGTGTTAAGAAGCTGGCTCAATCCCTCAAGGGCGTAGTACTCACACTGAAGAGGCACCAAAAAACTATCTGCTGCACTTAGGGCGTTTACCGTAAGAAGCCCCAGTGAGG
Organism: uncultured Pseudobdellovibrionaceae bacterium; assembly: GCA_964655485.1. GTDB lineage: Bacteria > Bdellovibrionota > Bdellovibrionia > Bdellovibrionales > Bdellovibrionaceae > JANWYU01. The sequence continues at coordinate 11,331 of CAZZMS010000155.1, forward strand.
GAGGGCAGTCGATTAGACAATAATCATACTGCGCCTCTACCGATTTCAAGGCTTGTTTGAGCCTGAACTCCCGCTCTGGCATATCCACCAGCTCAATTTCCGCCCCAACGAGATCGGGATTTGCCGGAGCCACATGAAGTTGCTCCCGACGACTGGGGTGAATGGCTTCCTGAATGAGAATCTCCCCTATCAGCACGTGATAAATGTTGGCCTCTTGGTAGTCTTGCCTTTTGAGGCCCAATCCCGAACTCGCGTTACCTTGAGGATCCAGATCAACGAGTAACACTCTTTGTCCCAGCTCGGCCAAAGCGGCTGAGAGATTAACAGATGTCGTCGTTTTACCTACCCCGCCTTTTTGGTTTGCGATACAGATGGTTTTCATGGGATCTCCTTGTTCTATCAAGATGATAAAAAATTTTTGAAAAGAGCAAGTGTTTTGCTGTGTTCCACGTGGAACAAAAGACAAAGCTTTTTCGCTGACCCGAAGGTCTCTGCAATATAGGTGACTTATCCATAAGACCTTAATAGCTCCTGAAGAGAACGTAAGGATTTGCCAATGACCTTAAGTAGAAAAAATGAATGACCTGTCTCGGTGAAGGTGGATGCTAATTTATTCTAAGATGCATTGAAATACACACCCGATTTATGTTTTATTTTTCTGGTAACAAAATAATCTCAGGGATTTTGAGGACATCTGTTTAAAACCTTGCAGAAACGATGTGTCTTAGCGATTCCTGCGTGGGCTTTTATTTAGCCCGGTGGCAATTACAAACCCAAGGATATTCTTTCCTAGATAGTCACTTGAGTAACCACTCACAAGGTCAGTGGGGTAATCAATCCGGGTTAATTGTTCGCAGATTATTCATGCCATGGAGTGTTGATTATAATATGTTTGGGTAACCCGAGTGTCGTAGGTGTTTTTGATAAAAATATCCATAAAAAAGCCAAGAGAGATTCGCTTTGAACGACTTGAGAGACCTATGGCTTAAATTTAACCCGGATTCATACTATTTTCACCGCCTCTTAGCCCCCTTTAGCTTTTTCTTTCTACCGGGGGCACACCCTCCTTGGCTCAAGCTGCAAAGGGCTTACGCCCTTGGCTATCCATGGGGATTAAGGCCTCCAGGCGAAAGGAAAAAACCCGAAGAAGTAGCACTTAAGACGTTATTTCTCCAGGCTTTTTAACAAATTTTATCAAAAATTCAGAGATCGGTCTGTTACCAAAGCGGGTCGAAGACAACTCTGGCTCGCATTTTAAGGCGTTCAATAATAAATCAGGGTCAACTGAGTATTTTTGATAAAAATAGGAATAGCAGCGACGTGTCGGTTAGGAATAAAGAAATCTTGCCACCGTTTTTTCCATCTGACTGTGATGCACGAGTTAATGACCTGTTCCACGTGGAACATCTGAGGATTCGTTGATATCCTTCATCAAGTTTTTTATTTTCTCATCTAAAACCACATACTCCGATTTAATCCCCCACGCCCTTAGTTCCCCGTGCAGACGCTTAACCCGCTCTCTGGCCTCGAAAAACTGAGATCGACGGAGATCTACAGAGTCCTTAGTGCGCAAGGACTCCTCATAGATTTTCTTTGCCATGGTGTAGGATTCCATGGCTGATTTTAATTGGGCCTCTAGCTGAGCTTTACGCGACTCAAGCTCCTCTTTAGAAATCGCCAAACTAACATCCCGTCCAATAAAAACCGAAACTGCGAGAATAAAGCCATGTAAATAAAAAGATCTCATTATTCCTTATTCAATCTCTGGGTCACAACAAGGTTGTAACTCAAACTTTCGTCTGGCAATTTATATCCACCCAAGTGTTTAGGTAACCAAAAGGCACAAAGACTAGTGGGCATCTCCGCCACTTCCTTCGCCCACTCTTCACTTTTCCAATGAAAATAAAGACCTTGAGGTTTAAACAATTTCCGAGTCAAAAGACAAGACTTGGTAAGATTGGCAAAGGCTCGGCTCAGGGCATACTTGATAGACTGAGAAGGAAGTTGTTCGATCAGTCCGGGCTTCACCTCGACATGATGGAGTTGCAGTTCCGCCTTAACGATTTTTAGAAACTCCGTTTTCCTCGTATCAGAGTCGACCAAAATAAACTTAGTTTGTCGATCAAGAATAGCCGCAACTAGCCCCGGGAAACCGTTTCCCGATCCTAAGTCATAAACAGGATCATCACCAAACGATGCCTGATACTTTTTTACCAAGCCCCAGCCCAAAATAGAGTCTGCGAAGTGCCACTTGTCGGCCTCAGTCTCAGTGCGTGCTGAGATTAAATTGATGGTCTGATTGTACTTCAGCAACAGTTGATGATACTTGTTAAGCGCACTCAACTGATCCGCACTTAACTGAGGGAACCAAGTCGGTACACGCCACTCGACTGTAGACGAAGCCTTCACATCCATGTTCATCACGGCCTTCCTAGCATTAGGGGACAAGACTTGCGCTGCTTATCTGCTCTTGATTTTTTAAGTATATCATCAAACATTGAATCGCGCTAGGACTGACTCCGCTAATACGACTAGCCTGCCCTAAAGTCCTTGGCCGAACTCGCGACAGCTTTTCTACTTCTTCCGTCGATAAGCCCTTGATCGAAGAAAAATCTAAACCTTCAGGTATCAATTTATTTTCGAATTTTTTGGATTGCTCGATCAGCTCCTGTTGCCTTTTGATATAACCTTGATATTTCACTTCAATTTCCACGGCCTCCGCCACTTCGTGGGTGGTGTTCCATGCAAACCCAAAGTCCTCTAAATCAAAACAAGTTAACTCGGGCCTTCTTAGTAACTCTTCGAAACTAATGTCTTTTTTTAAAACACTCGTGCCTTTTTTTAAGAGCAACTCTTGCACTTGTGGAACCGGAGTCAGGCGAGTGCTTCTTAACCGTTCTAACACTTTGGCTCGATCACTTTTTAGGCTTTCAATCCTTTCCAGTAACTCCCCCGAAGCCAGCCCCCACCTAAGAGACAAAGACCCCAAACGATCCACCACATTGTCCTCGCGTAAAACCAATCGATGTTCCGCGCGAGAGGTGAGCATACGATACGGCTCTTGAGTGCCCTTAGTCACCAAATCATCAATTAAAACTCCCGCGTAAGCTTCGTGACGACCTAACACAATTTCTGGCTTGTCATCCAAGACATGACAGGCGTTGATACCGGCTAAAAGGCCCTGAACGGCTGCCTCTTCATAACCACTGGTTCCATTAATTTGCCCAGCCAAAAACAACCTCTTGATAGCCCGAGTCTCAAGCCGGTGATAAATTTGTGTGGGTAACACAAAATCGTACTCGACGGCGTAACCAAAACGCAAGACTCGTACATTTTCTAGCCCGGGAATCGTTTTGAGAAATTGGAGCTGAATATCTTCAGGTAAAGAAGTGGAAATTCCTTGCAAGTAGATCGAGTTAGTATTTAAACCCTCCGGCTCGAGAAAAGTTTGGTGACTATCGCGATCGGCGAAACGCACGATTTTATCCTCGATACTAGGGCAATAGCGAGGCCCCACTCCTTCAATGATACCGGCATACATGGGTGACAAATGAAGATGGGAACGAATAATATCGTGAGTTTGTGGATTCGTCCTGCTGATGTAACAAGCTATCTGCGGTAACTGAGGAGCACGAGGAGATTTCAAGCTAAAAGGATAAAAATGAGGATCTCCCCACTGAGGTTCCAGAATATCCCAACGGATCGAATCTCGATCTAAACGTGCGGGAGTACCGGTTTTTAGTCGCTTCACTTCAAATCCATAGGCTTTTAATTGATCAGAGAGTCCCTGCGAGGCTTTATCCCCCACTCGCCCTCCGGGAACTTGCTTTAAGCCTGTGTGCATCACAGCGTTCAGGAAGGTCCCCGTCGTGATAATCACTGCTTTCGAGAGAATTTCAGATCCATCGTGAAGTCGCACACCCCTACAAATATCATGTTCGATAACTAATGATTTAACCTCCCCTTCCATCAAAGTTAGGTTAGGTAGGGACTTTAGAAATTGAGTGACAAATTGGACATACAAATCTTTGTCGGATTGCATTCTGGTGCCACGAACGGCGGGCCCCTTGCTGCTGTTTAATCTTTTGAATTGAATACAAGTGGCATCGGCCGCTTGGCCCATGAGGCCACCTAAAATATCAATCTCACGAACCATGTGCCCTTTACCCAAACCACCGATGGATGGATTGCAGGACATGTACCCAATACGTTTTAAGTTCGTGGTAACCAGCAACACCTTTTTCCCGAGACGAACACCCGCATAAGCGGCCTCAACACCCGCATGACCTGCCCCAACGACTATAATATCAAAATGTTCCCTTGCCATGGGGCTGCTTTTAAGTCCTTTTTTCTGGTGAATCAAGGGAACCTTTACTTACCAAGACAAAACTCAGCAAAAATTTGATCCACGATTTGGTCGTCATAGTGGCGACCGAGGACAAGCATAATCTCGTGGAGAGCTTCTCGCAGGGACAAAGACACAATCTCCTGACTGAGCCCCTGCACCAGTTCACTTATTGACTGCTGCAAGCGATCTACAGCTTTTTTCAAGCGATCAATTTGAATACGATGAAGGGAAAAAGATTTTTCCCAGTCATATTCCAAACCCAAATACTTGAGTAACCACTGATGAATAGCCATTTGAGTAGCCATGGCATCTTTGTTATTGACTAATAAGGTATCCAAAAACGGTGGCAAGTTCTGAACCCTGATTGATGGATATTCATCTTGATGAGTCATAATTTTTACTTTTGGGGCCTGCAAAGTCTCCACAAACCTATGCAAGCTTTCCAGCTCAGAGAGCGCACTGGCGGGATGCTCTACTACAAACACTAAATCGACTTCCTGTGCCCTAGCTTTTGCGAGCTCAATTCCCATTTGTTCTACCTGATCCGCCACCTCGCGAATCCCTGCCGTGTCATGAAATACGATCTTAGCTCCCTTTAACCACAATTCCGCTTGAATAATATCACGTGTCGTTCCCGGGATAGGTGTCACTATGGCGCGAGTTTCACCCAGAATATTATTGAGCAGGGAGGATTTACCCGCGTTGGGTAGACCTAAAATAATCACATGAAATCCCTCACGTCGCTTGAGGGTGGAGGATGCTGCAGCCACCACATGATCCAGCCATTCTTTGGCCTGCCTCACCCATCTAAGAAGTAAATCATACTGAGCCGTGCTAAGGCCTTCTGTGGAAAAATCGATATCTGCCTCAAGATGGGCTAGGGCCCTTATAAGGAGATCTTCCACTCGGCTCAACTCTTTTGAACGTTCCCCTATCAAAGAGGATATGGCACTTTGTACCTGCTCCCAGCTTTTCGACTGCACAAGACTTTGCACACTTTGTGCCTGAACCAAGTCTAATCGACCGTTCAGAAAAGCCCGTTTTGTGAACTCACCAGGTTCGGCTCGCCGAGCCCCGAGATGACATAAAGTATCCATCAGTTTTTCCACAATCACAGGGTTACCATGGGTGTAAAACTCCACAGACTCTTGCCCTGTATAAGAACGTCCTTCAGCGAAAAATAATACCAAGCCTTGATCAATCCATTCCGCATCACCAGAGACCAAACGGCTTAAGTAGGCTCGGTGCGATTCCGGTTTGGTAACAGATGGAGCGACTTTTTGCGCTACGAGCCAAGCCCCCTGACCAGATAAGCGAACGATAGCCACAGCGCTTTGTACAAGTGCTGTGGCTGGCGCACAGATTAAATCATCAAGGTTATTCTGAAGCGGTCGAAGCGACATCGTCACCGGATTGGGCTAGGAAAATTTTAATTTTCTTAAAGGTTCCCTCACCCACGGATTTCGTACGAATACGATTATCTGTGGATAAGTACTGATGAATAATTTTTCTGTCCTTGGGGGGTAAAGCGCGACAATAGACGGGACGCTTTTTTGAAAGAACCGATTGTCGCAAGCGATCGGCCAGCTGTTCCAACTCTTTCTGGTTGGCCTCACTAAAGCCAGCAGCGTCTACAATGATATAGCTGTGATCCTCGGGAAAACGATTTTGTACAACCCGTTTTAAGAAGATTTGAATCGCCTCAAGATACTGACCTTCGCGCTCACAAATGAGTTTTTCATCGGCACCAAAAAAATCCACAACCAGGGTATTTTGTTCATCTCTCGTTTCTTGGGTTACCGTAACGTCAAGCTCCCAACCCGCTTTCTCGATCAACGCCTTCGCTGTCTCCTCGACAAATCCCCTGGGATCAAGATTTTCCTTGCTGTCAGAGCCAAACAGTTTCTTAAAAAAGTTCATGTATCCTCCTTCTTTGTCTTTAGTTATGCGCTTGGCTTTAAATGAGTATTCATAAACAGTTTTTGTTGAATCACCCCAAAAAGGGTACTTACGAAAATATAAAATGTAAGACCCGATGGTAAACCTAAAGTGAACAAGGTAAACAGGATCGGCATGAAACCCATAATTTTCGCTTGCGCAGGATCCAATGTGGTTGGGGTTAATTTGTGTTGCACCCACAGGGTGATTCCCATTAAGGCCGGTAACACATAATAGGGATCCTTCGCTGATAAATCATGAATCCACAAAATAAAGGGTGCCTGATATAGCTCAATCGCATGACTTAGAACCTGATAAAGGGCGAAAAACACCGGCATTTGCAAAAGCATAGGCAAACATCCACCTAATGGATTGACCTTCTCTTTTTTCATAAGCTCCATGGTTTCACGATTCATAGCCACTGGGTCGTCTTTGTAGCGTTCACGCAAAGCCTGAAGCTTTGGCTGGATCAACTGCATTTTCTTCATAGAACGATAGGACATGATATTAAACGGTAACACCAAAATCCTGACGAATAGGGTAAGAACCAAAATCGCCCATCCCCAATTTCCCGTCCATTCATGAAATGTCTTCAATAATTTAAGTAACACTCCTCCGATGGAGGAGAAAAATCCAAAATCAATGATACCCACTAAAACTGGATCCACTAATTCTAGTCTCTCCGCCAATTTGGGGCCGATGTAAAGTTTTTGGCTCATAATTTCGCGAGCCACTTCCCCTAGGGCCGGCAATGCATATTCTGCATCAAGTATTACCAACTTATTTGTTGCAGATGCTTTTAACTTAGGTTTAAGAGTGGATTTCTCTAACAAAGCTGAAGCAAAATAATGGGAAGATAGGGATGAGGCAACCACAGTTGGCCACTCGCCAGACCAGTCTTCTTTAACTATATGATGTTCAAACGTAGAACCATCCACACTAATAGAAATCGATGACAAATCTTGACTTGGCTGAAGAAAAGATTGATTTGATTCCTTCCTAGCAATCACTGAACGAGTGACCCAACCTCTAAAATCAGGTGAAGGCTTTTCTATTGCCGTCTCTACCTCAATATACCCATGTCGGCTTATTGAATAACTCCTCTTTATGAAAGTACCATCGAGGAACCTTCCCAAACCCTCAACTTTTTGTGCGGATACATGAGACAATTTAAATACCAAAGGGGATTTCGAGGCTGGTTCAAGTAATTGCAATAAATAACCATTCTCCGTGTAATCAATGGCTTTGCCATTACGGTCGGTATATTGACTGTCGACCACTTCCTCTATTGCCATCCCTAAAGGATTAATTTTAGCACTCCATTGATCGGAATTGATCCATATTTTCGTTAAGGACTCATTATTACTGAGAACGATCTCCCCACCTTGAGATTCATCTAACATCTGTCCAACTTGTATGGGGCTGTCACTCATATTGCCAGTATCTGATATCTCTGACTGTCCCTCGCCGCCCTTTTGATCCTCCAAAGATATTGACTCAGCTTTATCTATTTTGGATTTATAGTAATCTGGATACTTGCGCTCTAAATACTTCTGCCAGCCGACAAACACTATACCCACCGCAAGCACGACGAGAATAGTTTTGTAATCCCACTTTCCATTTTCCATACTAGTTTGTCCTCTTTTGCGGAACCGGATCTAATCCATAAGGACCCCAAGGATGACATTTGGCGATGCGCTTGATCGCCAATACGAGCCCCTTGAGGCCGTGAACTTTTAAGCTCTCTATTGCGTAGTGGGAGCAAGAAGGTTCAAATCGACAATGACCACCTAGGTAGGGAGATAAAATCCATTGATACAAGCGAATAAATCCAATCAACAAACCCTCGAGATACCCTTTCCATACAAAAGAATACTTAGTTACGGTTCTGAGAAAACTTGCGTAACTTTTCGACCACGAAGGAGCGATTTTGTTTGAACCAGCGCTCATGTTGTAACCATTCATCTTTCGTTACCCGTCTTGATACCCAAACCACTACCCAAACCTGATTTTGTAGCTCGCGTATAGCGTCTTGCAGTGCGGAGCGGATAACACGTTTTAAGCGATTGCGCTTGACCGCGTTCAGATATGTTCCCCTGATGGCGAAGCCAAGTTTGCTATTCCATTCGCACTTTTCTTTATCTTGGGTTAGCGGAAGAAAGTGCAATAACAACCAAGGATGAATTCGCCATTTGATTGGGGATTTTCGGACTTCGCTAAACTCACGAACACCCGAAAGACAAGATATGGTCGCGCGTCTATTTTCCACCAATACTTATGCACAAACGTTTACGCCCTTTAGCACGACGACGAGAGAGGACTTCGCGTCCATCTTTGGTGGCCATTCTGGCCCGAAAACCATGAACTTTTTTACGACGACGATTGTGCGGCTGATAAGTTCTTTTCATTTCGAAACTCCTTGTTTGTCACGCACCTTCAAGCAAAAAAAAGTGCTGCTGTCCATCTAAAGAGATGTCTAAGATAGCGGATTGCAGCATGAGGGTCAACCGTTGAAATTTACAGAAAATCAACTTAAGACCCCTGTCATGTTGGATGCTGTGGCATTGAACCAAGGTCAAAACCTTTGGCAACAAATACGTGATCACCTGATAAAAAAAAATCCCACGAACGTCGGTTTAGCCGCTTGGCTAGAACCTATTCAAGTGGAGCAGCTGGTGGAAAAAGAGCATGGGCCCTGCTTGGTTCTTGCTGTTCCCTCAGAAATTCATCGTAGACATATCATTGACCACTTGATGGATGCTTTATACATGGAAGCACAAGCTATTTGCCCACAACTCTCCATTGACGTGATCGTCACCAAAATCCATCTTTTTCCCTCCGAAACCCTGTCCCAGCCCACGAATTCTGACATTTCAAATCGCGATCTGGTAGTGCCCCCGGCACCCCCTTCTGCAGTCAGAAGAATTGAATACCTTGATCCGAATTTTACCTTTTCCACTTTCGTAGTGGGCCGTAACTCTGAGTTTGCTCATGCCGCCTGTTTCAATGTGGCGCGCAACCCAGGGCTTGAAACCTACAACCCCTTACTCATCTGCGGTCCAGTGGGTATGGGGAAAACCCATCTTTTACATGCCGTCGGTCACGAAATTCTTTCTCACTCTCCGCAGGCGAAAATTGTTTACCTGCAAGCTGAGCGATTCTTAAACGAGTTTGTGGCAGCCATGCGTAACAAACGCACTGAAGAGTTTCGTAGTAAATATCGTGACCATGTGGATGTTCTTTTGTTCGACGACATCCAATTTATCGGTAAAGGCGAAGCCACTCAGGAAGAGTTTTTCCATATTTTCAATTCGCTCATTGAAAAAAAGAAGCAAATCATCCTCGCCTCGGATCGTCGGCCGAAAGATATTCTCAAACTAGAAGATCGCAATCGCTCCCGATTGGAATGGGGTTTAACGGTTGATATTACTATGCCAGACTACGAGACCCGCCTAGCTATCTTGCGCTTCAAAGCGGAGCAATCTCATCTACGCCTCTCTGAAGAGGTTATGCAATATATTGCCAGGGTAGCTAAACGTTCCATTCGTGAGATCGAAGGAGCGTTGAAAACTCTAAAAATGTTCTCGGAATTACAAGGGGTTCCTATCGATCTGGCCTTAGCCAAGCGCATTCTAGTGAGTCAGGAAACAAGTTCCAGCATTACACCAGATGATATTCTCCGTCTGGTCAGTGATCAGTTCAAAGTCACTCTGGCTGATTTAAAATCTTCGAGTCGAGCTAAACCAATTGTTGTTCCGCGTCAGATCGCCATGTATCTCATCAAAAAGCATCTTGGGAAAAGCTTTGTAGAAATCGGGAGGTTTTTTGGTGGGCGCGATCATACCACGGTCATGAATGCGATCGATAAAGTCACTTATCTACAGCAAAACGACCTGGATATTCGCAATCATATCGAGGACTTAACCAACCAAATCCACAATATCACAGGGGTGTGAATGGGGATTGTGGATAACTTTGTGGATAATCCTCTTGATGATGCTGTTGATAAAGTTTGTCCCCATTTCGCACTGATCTCACCCCACTTTTTCCCATGATTTATCCACAGTAAAAATCTTGTTTTTACAAAGATTTAGGTGGTTAAATGGCTTTTACCCGCTCCTACTACAACAACGAAGTTATAATTAAGAAAGGTTATAGTTATGAATATTATACTGGACCAAGGAGCCTTGTTACCCATTCTCGCTCAAGCCCAAAACATCGCTGAGAAAAAAAATAACTCGCAGCCTCTAGCTCATGTTTACTTTGAAGCTAAAGATGGTCGTTTAAAGGTTTTGGCCACAGATCTGGAAGTCAGTCTGACAGCTGTATTACCAGCGGAAGTCATTCAAGAAGGGCCAGCACTCTTGCCAGCTTTTAAGTTTTTCGAAGTGATTCGAGAACTCGGTGAAGGCAAAGTGCATTTACAAACACGTGACAATCATTGGCTAGATATCGAACAAGCTCGCTTTAGATCAAAAATCAAGGGTATGGATCCGGCAGAATATCCTTTGTTTATTCTCAATACACCCCAAGAATGGTCATCTATACCGGTCCAAAGTTTAAAAGATCTTTTGATCAAAACAGAATATGCCGTCGGAGGCGATGCAGGTCGCGTTTACTTAAGTGGTGTTTTTCTACACTCCCGAGGAAAGCAACTGATCAGTGTGGCTACCGATGGTCACAGACTGGCTTACAAAAGTTATGAAGAAAATCACGAATGGCCGCTTTTTCAAAGAGGAGTTATTATTTCAAAAAAAGGCGTGCAAGAGATAAAAAAACTCTTAGATACATTGGAACCAGACGAAGATGTCGAGATGACTACAGATCAATCACAGTTTTTTATTAAAAAACCAGGCGTGGTCTTGGGTATAAGGCTTATTGAAGGTAACTATCCTAATTACCCAGCCTTGATACCCAAACATAAATTAAAAGTGTTGTTACCAAAAGAAGAGTTACAGACAGCTATTAAGCGAGTAGCCTTGTTTTCAAGCTTAAAATCTAGAGCGATAACACTAGAACTTAGTGAAAATCGAGTTATGATTCACACCATGAGCATGGAGCTGGGTGACGCAAAGGATGAGTTAGAAATCTCTTACAAAGAAAAGGACGTAAAAATTACTTACAACCCAGCTTACCTTTTAGATGCTTTAAATCATATTGAAGGCCAACAAGTGGAAATTCAATTTGAGAATGGTGAGAAACCCACTTTAATAAAGTCTCCTGACGAGGATAGTTTCTTTAATATCGTCATGCCGATGAGGTTGTAATGTGCTGATTCGCAGGCTAACTCTGCAGCAATTTAGGAATTATGAGCACGTCGATATAGAACTTTCGCCTCAGGCCAATATCTTTCTGGGTAACAACGGACAGGGGAAAACCAATTTAGTCGAAGCTCTGGCTATAGCTTATTCGGGTGAATTTATAAGAACAAAAGAAAATCAATATCTGCGCCGGAAGAACCATAATCAAGCACAGATAAAAGTTGTTGGAGAGAGGCATAACGCTATCAATGAAATACAATTTATCATAAGTGATGCGGAAAAAAGATGGTTATACAACGGAAAGAAAAAAACATGGCCTTGGGTGAAAGAGCAGTTTCAAACCATAGTGTTTTTGCCAGAGCATCTTAATTCCTTGAAGCAAGGTGCAAACTTAAGACGAGACATGGTGGATAAGGATCTTAGTAGTCTGGGCCATCAATCCGCCGAATTGATGTTGAATTACATCAGGCTTTTACAAAGAAGGAATAAACTCCTTAAAACATTGAAAGAGATGGTAACACCTACCAAGGAGCTCAATACGGTTTTAGCGTCTATCAACAAACTTTATATTGATACAGCTATAAAAGTAACACATGAAAGAATAGCCTGGTTACGGGTGATAACCCAAAATATGCAGGAGATTTTTAAGGCCATTTTTGATGAACATTTTGCTTTAGCTTTAACCTATCAAATTTCTGATCAACATTTCGATATAGCTCAAGATATTCCCGTGACACAGCTTATGAACAAAAGATTTTTTGAGCTAGCTGAGGCAGAGATAAAAACAGGATACTCTCTTTTTGGCCCACATCGTCACGATTTTATGTGGAGCTTAGACGGGGAAAATGTGCAAGCCATGGCCTCGCAAGGACAACAAAGATCAGTGATTCTCGCTTACAAATTAGCGACACTAAAGTTCTTTAGGGAGCACTTGGGAAAAAACCCCCTCTTAATTTTAGATGATGTTCTTTCTGAACTAGATCCTCTAAGAAGGCAAAGACTCTTAGAGTATCTCGTAAGTCATCCCTTGCAGTTAGCCATAACCACGACAGCTGACAATGAGGCATGGATGCAATTATTTCCCCACGTCAGTTTATGGCACATTGAGCAAGGACAGCTAAAGAAAAAAGGGGAAAAATAAGGGTTTAGAAAGGTCGCAAATATGTCGGAACACATGGAAAATACAACTCAGCAATATACAGCAGATTCCATTCAGGTTTTAGAAGGGTTAGAAGCAGTTCGTAAGCGTCCCGGTATGTATATCGGCGATACCGGTTTCCGTGGTTTTCATCACTTGGTGTATGAAATCGTGGATAACTCGGTGGATGAAGCTTTGGCGGGATATTGCAAGAATATTTTGGTGACAATTCACACGGATGGCTCTTTGTCGGTGCAAGATGATGGTCGTGGAATTCCTGTGAGTCAGCATAAGACAGGGAAATCCACCCTAGAAGTTGTGATGACAGTGCTTCACGCCGGGGGAAAGTTTGATAGTCAAACTTACAAAGTTTCAGGTGGTTTGCATGGGGTGGGAGCCAGTGTAGTCAACGCTTTATCCGAATGGTGTATCGTTGAGGTTCATCGCGAAGGAGCCATTTGGCGACAGAAGTATGAAAGAGGAAAACCTCTTGGCCCTGTGGAAAAAATTGGGGATTCCACGAAAACAGGTACAAAAACCAGATTCAAACCTGATCGTGAAATCTTCAAAGACGAAAGTATTCATTTTGATTACAACACTCTAGCAGGCCGTTTACGTGAACTAGCGTTTTTGAACGCGGGATTATCGATTACTTTGGTTGATGAACGTACAGAAAAACGAGGTGAGTACGCCTACAGCAAAGGTATAGCTGAGTTTGTCACTTACCTAAATCAAAGCAAAAAGCCCTTGCATCCCCAGGTGATTTATTACACCGGTAACCAGTCTGGCATTGAGTGCGAGATCGCCTTACAATGGAACGATTCTTATTCAGAATCCGTTTATTCTTTTTGTAACAATATCAATACCATCGAAGGTGGTACGCATCTTGTAGGTTTCAAATCAGCTTTGACAAGGACGATCAACAACTACGCTGGGAAACAAAACTTACTTAAAGAAATTAAAAGTATTGAAGGTGATGATATTCGCGAAGGCCTCACAGCCGTTGTATCCGTCAAAGTTCGCGAACCGCAATTTGAAGGTCAAACAAAAACAAAACTAGGTACCACGGAAGCTAAAACGGCCGTAGAAACCCTCACTAACGAAAAATTAGCCGATTGGTTTGAACGCAATCCTGCCGCAGCGAAAACTATCATTCAAAAAGCCATTGATGCCGCCCGTGCGAGAGAGGCCGCTCGTAAAGCGCGTGAGCTCACGCGCCGAAAAACCGCCCTAGATTCTGGGAGTCTGCCGGGAAAAATGGCCGATTGTCAGGAAAAAGATCCTGCATTGTGTGAACTTTATCTGGTGGAGGGAGACAGTGCGGGGGGATCTGCCAAACAAGCACGGGATAGAAAATATCAAGCCGTGTTACCATTGAAAGGTAAAATCCTCAATGTCGAGAAGGCTAGGTTCGACAAGATTCTAAGTAACGATGAAATTAAATATATGATATCGGCCCTAGGGATTGGTGTGGGTAAGGATGTGGATTTGGCTAAATTACGGTACCACAAAATTATCATCATGACCGATGCCGACGTGGACGGATCGCATATTCGTACTTTGTTACTGACCTTTTTCTTTAGGCAAATGCCACAGCTAGTAGAAAAGGGTCATGTGTACATAGCCCAGCCTCCCCTGTACCGTGCCAAAAAAGGGAATCAGGAAATTTACTTAAAAGACGATCAAGCCTTGACGAACTTCTTGCTAACTCATGGCATGAAAGATCTTCAAATTCAGGGGCTTGAAAATAATCTAGAAAAAACCAAGGAACTCTTCAGAAAAATTCAAGCTTTCAAGCATAGCTTGCAGATATTAACTCTAAAAAATCCTAAAGAGTTGATCACCTTTATTTGGGAAAAAAATCAAAAAAATAAAGGCCATGGTTTTTTCAAAGATCCATCCCATGTAGCTTATTTTATCCGAGAGCTGACACAGAGAATGGAAGGTTACCATATTAAGGTTGTAAAAGCTCAGGTGAAAGACCAGGCCCAAGGATTAAGTGTTGATATCGAGACGGATCATTTTGGAGTGAAGTCGGCATTAACTTTAAGTGAGGAGTGGCTGAGCTCACCAGAGTTTCAAGAGCTCAATAAAAAATACGGTGAGCTTGTATCACAGCTCCCTATTCCGATTCATGTGCAAAGTCCGCAAGGGGAGCAGATTTACTACTCCTACGAGGATTTTTACGACTCTATTATTGAGTCGTCGAAAAAAGGCTTTTACATCCAACGCTATAAGGGTTTAGGAGAGATGAATCCCGAACAGCTTTGGGAAACTACCTTAAATCCAGAAAACCGCAGTTTGCTTAAGGTAACCATTGATGACGCTATTCAGGCCGATGAAACCTTCAGTATTCTGATGGGTGAGCAAGTTGAACCGCGGCGGCAATTTATTCACGAAAATGCTCTAAGTGTACGTGAGCTGGATGTCTAGTCTCTGGCTTGGGGAGTAAGGGAGATTTATGGAAAACGGTCAAATGAGCAGTCATGTTACTGACGTTGATATTAATAAGGAGATGCGCGAAGCCTATCTGCAGTACTCCATGAGTGTTATTGTGGGTCGGGCTTTACCCGACGTTCGCGATGGTTTGAAGCCCGTCCATCGCAGAATTCTGTATGCTCAATATGAAATGAACAACACCCATGACAAGCCCTACAAAAAATCAGCCCGGGTTGTGGGGGATGTTATCGGTAAATATCACCCGCATGGTGACAGTGCGGTTTATGATACCATGGTGCGCATGGCTCAGGATTTTTCCATGCGTTATGTGCTGGAGGACGGGCAAGGAAACTTTGGTTCGATTGATGGCGATAGTCCCGCAGCCATGCGATACACCGAAATTCGCATGACCAAGCTTGCAGAAGCATTACTGGAAGATATTGACAAGGAAACTGTACCGTTTGGACCAAACTATGACGACTCTTTGCAAATCCCCTTAGTGTTACCAGCGAAATTTCCGAATTTATTGGTCAATGGCTCCAGTGGAATTGCCGTGGGGATGGCTACGAATATTCCCCCTCATAATCTGTCAGAAGTAATTGATGCCACAGTTCACTTAATCGACCGACCTGATTCGAGCATCGATGAGCTCATGGAAAAAATCCCTGGTCCGGATTTTCCCACAGCTGGTACCATTTCAGGTCTGCAAGGGATTCGGGAAGCTTACAAAACTGGTCGAGGGATCATCACGATTAAGGCGAAAGCCGAAATTGAAAGTCTAAAGGATGGACGCGAGGAGATCGTTG
>CAZZMS010000156.1:0-7853 GCA_964655485.1 uncultured Pseudobdellovibrionaceae bacterium
CCCCTGCCCCAATCGTCAAAATAGGAGCTGCAGGAGCGAAAGAAGTGGAACTGACTTGTAATCTCACTCTGCCGACAATATTAAATGAGCTACTGCCTGCTGATAATTCGAATTGATTTAAAGGTGGCAAAGTTACAACAGGAGAAACTGATGAATTAGCAGATAAAACCCATTTCACATCATGCGCACTTGTTACCCCAGGCCCCCAAAAGCCCGACGTTATGGCTAAAGGCTCTGAGATAGACTGTGGCTGAACATCAAAGCCACTGCTTCCTCCGAAGCCATTAACCAAAGTCCATCTCATACGATAGGGAGCCATAAGGCTCACAGCCTTACCACTCAACCGACTTCGACCACTGACAATACCTGCGAAATCTTCAAACTTCAGAGCTTGTCCGCCGAATAAAGAAGTCCCATTTTCTAAACGATAAATTACCCCCTCTATACCCTCTCCGCTCAAAGCCATAGCCTCAAACCATCCCTCAAACATCAAGCTGTCAAAATCATCCATTGGCTCATCGCCGCTCACTCCGACTAGTGGTAACTCGGGCCAATCCGCTCGAATCTTCAAACCCGAAAGAATTCTTCCAGTAGGGAAGCCCGAAGACGCCAGCGGAACCCATCGCCCTACCACTTGCCCAAAAATCAAATCAGTCTGGCGATTAAAACTTAAAGCCACAGCAGAAGACTTGCACACTCACTTTTTTTTTCAGGCTCAGGTTTTCCGCAGGAGAAAACCTGAGTTGCCAAAATAACACCTGCAAGCATCTTGGGCAGAACGGAGTGAAGGTATTTTTCCGCGCTGAGCTCTATGTATTTTTTTTGAAAAAAGAAAAAACCTTCCATCACAAACCTCCTCGCCGAATGCCTCGGATGAAATAGTTATCGGCCCCACCCTACAACTTTAGTCGAGGTCCCAATTTTCATTCTCAAAGTGAGACAATCGAAAAAAAGTGAAATTTTTCAAAGGATTAATTAAAATAGGCGATGCTTTTTGTTAAAATTATTCAAAAGAGCGAAAGATTAACCCATTTGAGTTCGCCGTTCTGGTAACACGAACCAAATCGCCCCCAGGACTCCCCACAACAGCTGATAAAATTGAAAACCAGAAATTCCTATGGAACCAAAATCGAAAGCCATGTGACCTAAGGCCTTTTGGTACAAAAACAAAAAAGCCGCCTGACCAACCCCCACCCCGCCGGGGGAAATGGGAATCGCTGTCGTCATAAAACCAATCGGTACAACGAAAAAATGGATAGATAGGGGAACCGTTGTCATAGGGTACAATTGTCGAGCCAAAAAAACGAAAAGCACAACGCTTAGAGCCTGACTTATGGCACTTAAACCTGCTGCAGGTAACAAGGTGGACCAAGAGTAAATCTTTTGATACTCGGGTAACATAAAAACCTGAAGACGTTTTTGTAAAAAAGAAAATTGCAACAAGGGATTACGAATCAAAAAAAACTTTCGCCAACGCGATGAAATAAAAATCCCAAGAATAATGAACACCAAAACAAAAACTCCTGCTAAAAATAGTAACAGCCATTGCAAGCGAAGACTTCCCACAAGCCGCTCGGGAATAAAGAAAAAAGCCAATAAAGAAAAAGCACTCATGGTCAGTAAACCCAAAAGACGGTCAACAAACGCTACGAAAGCTGCTTTTTTAAGACTGTAGCTTCCATATTTTTTTAACTCAGTCGCCTTCACCACATCTCCCCCCACTCCGCCGGGGATCACGTAACTAAAAAATACACCAATTAACGTGAGACGAATGCTACTTAACCAACGAATTTCTTTTTTTGTGAGCAACCAAAAGCGCGTCGAGGCCAAGACCAAAACTCCTCCGAGAATCAACACTCCACCTAGGAGGATATCCAAACGAAGCAAGGATTTTAGCCCCACAGGATCAAGCCAGCCGCGGCGATAAAGGTAAAACAAAATAAAAAAAGCGAGGCCAAACTTTAGTAAGCTTTTAAAAGCAGATGAGCCTTGGAGTGATTCCGACATATTTCGTGAAAGCCTAGCATAAGAACTTTACCGGGGACAATCAAAAGCCCATACTATGTCCATGGCTAACTCAGTAGAGCCTGTAAAAAAGAATCCCACCCCAGCGATCTTCTTAGATCGGGACGGAGTCCTCATTGAGGATGCGGGATACACAAAAGATCCCACACTAGTGAAACTTATCCCCGAATTGGCGAGCTTTCTGAGGTGGGTCAAAGCGAAGGGCTTTCGTTTGTTTGTGGTAACCAATCAATCTGGGATTGGGCGAGCGATTATGAGTCTGCAGGACTATCAAATGGTTACCTTAAAAATGTTAGAACTTATGCGCAAAGCCTCAGCTCCCTGGCCCGAGCACATCTGCTTTGCGCCCTATTATGGTTTGCAACTACAACATCCCGAGTCAGATTGGATCCATTTAGATGGCCCTATCCCGCATACAGGTTCTTGGCAGCGAAGTTGGCGCAAACCTGAGGCGGGTATGCTGGAATTTCTCGCCCGTAGATACCATGTGGACCTGAGTCAATCGTGGATCATCGGGGACAAATACACTGATCAATTGTTGGTTCACAATGCCTCCTTGCGAGGCGGCATTTGGTTTTACTTTGGCTCAGCTCCACCCAGCCCTGAAGAATGGCAAAAGCTTCCTTCCCATATTCATAGCAAAATCTTTATCAAAGAAAATTGGCCCTCAGTCGTTGAATTTTTGAACACTCAAATATGAGCATGAGCCATACATAAGCTAAAACATGGTAACAGAAAGAACCGAGTCATCAAATCAAACCTCCAAGGAGATTTTATGAGTTCCAAAGCCGATACGATTTCGAAACCCCGCCTTTACAACTATTTTCGCTCAAGCTCCTCCTACCGGGTGCGACTAGCTTTAAGCTATAAGGGGATCGATTATGATTACATACCCATTCATCTTCTAAAAAAAGAACAGTTCAGCCTCTCATTTAGATCTCTGAACCCTATGGGACAAGTTCCCTGCTGGGAGGATCCCCATGTTGGGGCCTTATCCCAATCTATGGCAATCCTGCTCTATATCGAAAGCCAGTATCCCGAACCCGCCCTGTTACCAAAACAAAAAAAAGAGCAAGCTCGAGTGGTAGAGTTTTGTGAAATCATTAACACCACCCAACCTCTCCACAATGTTGGCACTTTGAATGCTTTGACAGATTTGTTCCAAGCCAGTGAAGAGCAAAAAACACAATGGATGCATCTTTTTCTCAAAAAAAGCTGGGAGGCCCTGGAGACTTGGGTGAACAAGTATTCAAAACAGTATTGCTTTGGCGATCAGGTGAGTTTAGCCGATTGTTTTTTGTTACCTCATGCTTTTGCGAGTGAACGTTTTGGATTAAATCTTGCGACGTACGCACGGGGGCACTCCCTGGTTCAAGGCCTACTCAGACAAAATTGGGTGAAAAAAGCACATCCTTATTACCAGCCAGATACTCCCGAGGACTTGCGAAGTCCCTGACAGTCTAAACCCTTGATCCTTGCATCAAAGACCATCACAATGAAAAGGCTATGCCTCAACAACTGACCTTGGCGATATCCCGCCAGGTGACACCTAAGATGAAGAATTTCCTCAAGGTTTCTTCAAAAAAGCCTCCTTTTCTCCCTTGGTTTGGCGAAGATAGCTTATCTTTTGCCGCTAGAAAACTCACCTCTTTGATTCGGCTGTTACTCATTCCCGTCTTAATATCACTAACTTCAATCAGCGTGGCCCAAAACACAACCGATGACTCCGGCCCAGACCCTTCAGCATATGATCCTTTTTCTGATTATAGCGAATTCCAACAAACCGCCGAAGAAGAGGCCGACATTTACTTTTTCCGTAACGGTCGTCTTGTCACAGCCAATCTAGCTCTCGGTTACCGGGGTTTTAGTGATGTGCTAGGCAAACTCTACCGAGCAGATACTACTTATGGATTAGCCCTAACCTATTTTTTTGATCTTCGGTTTGCAACTTACATTAGCTTTCTTACTGGTGACTATGAATATCGCTTGACCACTCCCAATGGAGTTACCACGGGTAACCTGTCTATGAGTTTTCTTTCGTTGGGAAGCAAATACTATTTGAATACGGAGATATTAGTGTGGCCACTTTCCGATTTGAACCCCCATGTTTTAATCGGTATGAACCAAACCTATCGGACCCTCACACTAAGCCAGTTTCCTGATGCCGCCAAAGACAACACCCTAGGCCTTGAGATCGGAGCCGGTTTTGAACTTTTAACTCTGAAAAAACAAGCCTTTGTCGGAGTGCAGTGGATTTATCGTTACTTTCAATTTGCCGACGAAAACCAAAACCTCATTGATCCCGTGACTTTGCTGCCGATTGATGTCAAGCCCCGTGGGGATAGTTTTGATATTCTTCTGAATTTAGGACTCAATTTTTAGAATGCAATTACGATAAATTGACCCTTCGGCTATTTTCTTTCGCCCGGAGGCCTCTGCCACATGGATGGCCAAGGGCTTAAGCCCTTTGCAGCTGAGCCATGGAGGGCGTGCCCCGGGCGAAAAGGAAAATAGCCGAAGGGCTAACAAGTCATTTTCTGTAAAAGTGGGCTCATTCGCTCGAATCTTTTGCATTTTAAGTCAAAACTGAGGAGCTTGAATCGAAACTCAGGTGCGACATCAACCCGACTTCGGACTAGCAGGATCTCGATTCCTTTGCGCTATTCCTGCTACGGGCGGAAAATAAGGTTAGGATTTGATTAAATCATCCTTCCGGACTCAAAAAAACAAAACAAGGAGTTACCCATGTCTCTATGGTCCTGGCTTTCATCTAAACCTGCCTTGAATACTCAAGCGATTGAGCAAGAGGTTGAAAAATTACAAGCACAATCCCGTGAATTATATATGCAAAGCGACAAGCTCAGCGGGCTGGTAAGCCTCGTAAGATCCGCTTTGGAAAAAAGCTCCGCTGCCAGCCAAGAAATTTCAGAAATGGTCAGTCGCGCCTCGGAGAGTGCCAGCCATCTTAGCGAACAAGCCTCCCGCTCGCTACAAGAGTTGCAAAATGCCTTACAACTACAAAATGAAAGTGCAGAGCTTATGAGTCAGGTTCTGCAATCTGTGGAGAGCCTGCAAACGAGTGTGCACCAAGGACTGAGTGAGATTTCTTCGATCGCACAAACCATGAACACGATTCAACAAAAAGCGAAGGTGATTAACGAAATCGTATTCCAAACCAAGTTACTGGCTTTTAATGCCTCCGTAGAAGCCGCTCGCGCTGGGGAACACGGAAAAGGCTTTGCCGTGGTCGCGCAAGAGATGTCCGCTCTAGCGCAGCAAAGTGGAGCCGCCGCTCGCGAAATTGAAAGTATATTAAAAGAGGGAGTGGAAAAAACCCAAACACAAATTCGTGAAGTCACTGAAGCTTTAAATCAAGCGGTCACTCAAGTTAACGAGGCCATTCAAAACGCCAACATTAAAATGGGTGAAGTATCGCAAACCATGGAGGTTCTCAACGAAACGGTCAATGTCACTCACGATCAAGCGGAGAAGATCTCCCATTCCGCTCGCGAACAAGAAATTGGTATTCACGAAATCAACAAGGCTCTGCAAGACCTTGAACAAAACACCCGCGATCTAGAGAAAATGTCCGCTCAGAATCTGAAAAACTCAGTGAGTGTGAAAGAAAGTGTTGAAGTAATCTGGAACACACTAGCTCCGGAAAAGTCCAAAGGTGCTACAACAGCGACAAGCCATGACGCTTTTGACTTCAACAAAGCCATTCAAGCGCACATCGATTGGAAAATGAAGCTGAGTAAATATTTGATGAACCCTGATGGCAGTCTCAACGCCGATACCACTCGCTTAGATAATAAATGTGCTTTAGGCGGATGGTTGTATGGATCGGGATTGAAAATCAAGGATCAATTTCCTAATGAATATGAAGAATTACGCGCGGCGCATGCCGAGTTCCACAAGATGGCGGGTAACATTATTGAACTCATCAATCGCGGCGATAAAGATAAAGCTCAATACTATCTCCGGCCTGGGGGAGAATACATGAGCATTTCTGAGCGCACCGTGAGCTTAATTCAAAAGATCAAAGAGTTAGCTCAGGGAACCGCGAAGGCGGCTTAGAATGACTTAACTAAATTCTTTAGTCATTTCGATGGGAAAGGGAAAACACCCTTTGCACGTGCTCCCAAGCGATAGCAAAGACTTCATCTAAGCTGAGGTAGGTGCTGTCGATTAAAATAGCCTCTTTGGCCATCGACAAAGGGGCCACCAAACGCGATTGATCTTGTTGATCCCTGGCCTGCTGCAGACGCAAAATTTCTTGCGTATTTTTTTGCTCCTGCAAAGCCCGACGTTGGGCTCTAGCCTCAGGATCGGCCTGTAAATAAAACTTCAAAGGGGCTTGAGGAAATACCACTGTGCCACAATCTCGTCCTTCGGCTATTAAGCCACGCTGAGGATCAAAACAATCTCTTTGCCCCTGCAACAAAGCTGCCCTCACCTCGGGAATCTTCGACACGCGGGAGGCCATGGCCCCTACATCTTCGTGCAGAATCTCGTTTGTTACCAACTGCGACCGGTAACAACACTCCGTTTGCTCTGGCCGCATTCTCACGCTCCATAAATCATGGTTGTGAGCTAAGGCCACTAAACCCGAAACATCATCTAAATCAATAGCCTCACGCAAAGCCACATAAGCTAAGCCACGATAGAACACCCCTGTAGATAACCAGTTCCACCCCAGCGCCTGAGCTAGCCTTCGACTAAGGCTACTTTTGCCACTGGCTGAGGTCCCATCAATCGTGATTAGCTTTAACACTTCTGCCATAACTCTGAAACATCCTTATTTTCACTTCTTTTCTTTACTAAAAACTTTACGTGAGTTTACCTGTAGTTAGCAGTGGGAGTGCCTTACACATTTCTGATAAAACAACAAAGGCTCGTTCATTCTCCTGAGGCAGGCCCACACTCACGCGAATCCATGTCTTAAAACCATAGTTATCCACCGGACGAATCACCACTCCTTGCCTTAAAAAAAACTCCTCCACTTGAACAACATCACGCTGCGTGTCCAGCATGATAAAGTTTCCCTGAGAAGATAAAAACCCTAAGCCCAAATCACCTAACTTTTGCTCCCACCAGGCTCTTTGTTCTTTATTCAGTAACACAGAACGACGCACATGATCTTGATCACGCAAAGCCGCTCGAGCCGCCACTTGTGTAAGTAGGCCTAAGTGAAAGGGTTTTCTTAAGCGATGGAGTAAGTCTACAATCTCTGCCGAAGCCCGCATGAAGCCCACACGCAGTCCCGCTAGACCATAGGCCTTACTCATCGTTCTTGTGACCAAAAGCCCCGGGTAACGAGAAGCTAGGGGCCAAGCGCTTTGATAATCCGAATGGTCTATATATTCATGGTAAGCTTCATCCAACACAATCCAACGCCTGCTATCCTTGGCCCACTGTTCTAAAAACCCGAATAACTCTTGTTTTGGTATCAGGAGGCCTGTGGGGTTATTGATATTGGGAATAAATACCAGTTTGATTCTGATCTCGCGATCTTGCTCGAGAATTTCCGAAAAAGCCCTAAGATCAATAGAAAAATCTTCTCTTAAGGCGGCTTTAACCACCTCCACGCGATGGGCGGCAGCGGATAGCTCGTATGCTGAGAAGGCACCGTGTGATACAAGAACCCGATGCTTATTCGGTTCACACAGTCCCTGAATAAGTAAATCAAAAATTTCATCGCTGCCGTTACCGATGTAAATTTCTCCGACGGGGGTCTGCATAAACTGGGCGACATCCTCGACGAGAAATTGGGCAGCCGCATCAGGATACAGATGCACAAGATGAGCCTGCTCACGAATGGCTTCTAT
>CAZZMS010000157.1:0-3995 GCA_964655485.1 uncultured Pseudobdellovibrionaceae bacterium
GTACCACACATTGGCTTACTCCCGGAATTAACCACCACTGGAGAGATGCCGCAAAAAAGGAGGCCTGAACAACGCGCTCCCCATGAATCGCCAAGTTCAAATCTTGCAAGCGATGCCCGACTACATGGGCCCGCAGAAACAACACCAGAGGATGGGCACGGGAGGGGCCGCGCAAGGGCTGAGTGAGCGGCCATACAAAAAGCAAACTTTTACGCGCTTGGTAACAGTAAGTCAGACCCCAAAGCTGCCCACGGGAGTATATTTCTAAACTCAAGCTCCCCTCACGAAGTATCACGCTTTGTACTCGTCCGCCAGAGAGAGCTTGAGACCACTGCGGAACCAAAAACTCAAGATCGGAATAAGACCACATGCTGACTACAAGATAAGCCCCGGAGTATCTTTACGCCAAATCACATGATCGATAAAGTAGTGGTGAATGTTTATAAACAAATGAAACATCGCTAGAAAAACACTGGGACCTAACAGTTCGGCTCGTGCTGCATCAAGCACTTGGGTATCAAGCCATTTGGGTAACCAAGAAAAAAACATCATACCGGTTAGGAAGCTTAGACCAAAAAAATTAATCCAACTCTTGGCGAGAGCCTTTCGTCCCTCAAGGGTGTCAAGGGAATGCTCAGCTAAGCCCTGATTGCGTTTGAGGGCCGCCACAAACAAAATGTATTGCAAGCTGTGGAAGAAGGGCACCATGTAAAAAAAATGCGGATGATAAGTGATCGGTAGATACCACGCATATAAAGACAAAAAACTCACCCAAGAAATTGCAGGTAACCACTGGCCTCGTTCCCACCAGCGCCTAAGTAGCAAAAACAAAAATATCAAACCCGTGGCACCCACAGCCACGTAGCAAACCGTCAAGAGCCAAGTAGGTAAACCCGGAATAAAATATTTCACCCCATAAAACTCAGCCTGTCTTTCTTGATAATTGCCATTTACAAAACTTAAGGCCCACAAAGAGTACAAGTTAGAAAGAGCGGCCACTCGCAAGGGACGATCGAAGGAGAAACCGATCTTGGCCGCTGGCACCACCATCATGCCATAAACTTGTTTTACGTAATGCCAACCCACCGAGACAAACATGAGCTGCACTAAAAGCCCCATTCCTACTGGCGAGGGTAACAGGTAACTGAAAGCAAATGCCACGATGAGTAGAAGAGGGACGACTAAACCAGCCCACAGATAACGCTTTTTTTCTGGCCAATGCGAGCGCAGATCTCCGTAGAGAATATGTTAACTCAGCATAAAGATCGGCCAGTTCACCACAAAACTGGCATAATACATAGTCCAGGATATGGTCTTAATGTCAGCCTGAGGAGAGACAAAAAAATGAAACAATATCAGAAACAGAAGGCTCAAACCGCCCACCAACCAACTATCCCAACGAGAGGATAAGATCTCAGGACCGAGCTTGGATACGGGAGAAAATTCTTGAGGTTTTGTCACCACGGCTACTGAGGTGTTCATGCCAAATCCGCCCTACAGGAGAGGACGCCTCCATCGCTCTTTCCATTTTGTAAACATCCAAATGAATAGCACGAGACCGAGAAGGACCCCTAAGCCGATTTTAAATCTGCGTAAGAAAACCAAAACTTGCTCCCCATAAGTCGCCATTAAATAAATCTGGGTGGGCACACTTACAAGTACGGCTAAGCCATCAATGGCAGCAAACTTCCACAAGGGAAACTTCATCATCCCGTAGGCTAAATGCCCAGGAAATCTCACCCCCGGAGTAAAGCGAAAAATCGCACACGTGTAGGCCCCATATTTCCGCGTCCAATATTCGATGGTTTTTTGATGCTTTTCGGGAAATACCTTTCTAAGCCAAGCTTTCTCTAACAAGTTTCGTCCTAGCACGCGCCCCAAACTGAACACCAGAACATCGCTACCAAACACCGCAAGTGTTGCTACCCACATCGCCGTATGGGTTTGCACCACCGGAGCCCCTGCAAACGGTGGTGGGAACAATTCAGGATGTTGCCCAAAAAAAGCTAAAAGCCCCACACTCAGCAAAGTCACCTCTTCAGGCAGAGGGAACCCAAAACTAGAAAGTAGCATCATGCCCACCAAAGCGGCATAAACCATGGTGGGCTGATACGCAAACTGACTCATCCACAAAAAAATAGGCTCGTGAGCCAATGACATGCTTTTTTATTAAAGCCTCTTTTTCCCTTTGAGTCTAGCGTGGCTGAAGGTTTTTGGACTTTTGCTCCAAAGTGGCAAAAAGGTCACTCAGTGCTTTTTTTACATCATCTGCCTGCAAAGGGCGCACTCCTTCTGGATGAAAGTCCAAGACTTCGGTTTTGTTTTGAATAAAACGACTCAGTTGCACAGGAATATCCTTTTCGCGTTTACGTCGAGTACGACAAGCTGTAAGTACAAGACCTTTACGTGCTCGCGTAATGCCCACGTATAGCAAACGTCGCTCCTCTTCAATATCAGTGGCTAAAATCTTGTGCGGTAAAATATCCTCCTCCACTCCGATTAAAAAAACATGATCAAACTCTAGTCCCTTTGCTGCATGAAGGGTCATAAGCTTCACCGCTGGATGATCAGGATCCTCACGCAAGGAGAGAATGTCCCTCAGTTGCAAATGATCCAAAAACTCCGAAATGGCCTCAGACCAACTTTGGCCTTGGGATTTTCCCTTCTCTAAAGCCTGTTGTAAGGAAGAGAACAAAAGACGCAGAGGAATATGGCGTCGATCCTCAACTGGTGATTCTTGTAGAACGCCAGCTTTACCCTCGTCTGACTCGCTATCCTTTTTGACCTCAGTACTCTCCCGCTGACTCGTTACCGATTCTTTGAGTAAGTAAGGCACAAGCCCAATTTTTTGAAAATAATCAAAAAAAACACGGACCCAATCGATGGAATCCGCCTCGGCCCACCACTCATCCCATTTTTGCACTTGATAAGGTAACCATTCGTACCAACCTAAAAAATCATCAATAGCTTTACCGACGTTAGGGCTCACCCCTAATCGGATCCACTGTTTGAAAGCTTGGTAGAGCTCGATTCCTTCATTGTCCGAAGCGGACACCAAAAGATCCCAAGTTTTTTCCCCTATGCCCCGTGGAGGAGTCATCGCCACACGACGAAAAGAATACTCATGGTAACCATCAACCATGAGGCGAATGTAGGCGAGAGCATCACGCACCTCTTTACGATCGAAAAATGAAATCCCACCAGAAATGGTATAGGGAATCCGTTGTCGCACCAAAGCCGCCTCTAAAGCATCGGCCTGAGAGTGAGCCCGATACAACACTGCCACCTCGGCAAGAGAAACTCCCTGGGCTTGCAGATTTTTGATTTCTTGAATAAGAAAGTCCACCTCTTGATCAGGATCGGACAACAGAAAAAGCTCGGGCTTCGTCTGCCCCGTGTTTTGATACTGTCTGGTTGGGATAAGAACTTTTTTATGTCTTTTTTCGTTATCACGAATAACTGCGTTAGCGAGATCCAGAATTTCTTTTTTACAACGATAGTTTCGCTCCAAACGAATCACCCGACAGGGCTGAAACTCCCCAGGAAATGACAAAATATGTTCTACGCGCGAGCCCCGAAAGCCATAAATGGCCTGATCATCATCCCCCACAACCGTTAAATTGGGCTTTTCTGAAGGAACCATGGCGCGAAGTAACATCATTTGAATGTCATTGGTGTCTTGGAACTCATCAACCATCACCAACGGCAATTCCTTCATAAACTGGGAGCGAATCTCCTGATTTTGCTCCAAGATCTCCCGCGGCCTTAAGATCAAATCCTCAAAATCCACCACAGCTAAGTGGCGCAGGCGTGCCAGATACTTGGGTAACACCCACTCGGCAAAATCAGCGTAAGCTTCGTCTAATCCCTCAGGCCATCTTCCATGACAACGCTTGTAATTGATAGAGGCATACACCCTCTCCATATCAAAAGAGGCCTTGGCATAATGCTCAAAAGACTCGGCCAGAGAACGAAGAATGCCAAAGGCATCAGAC
>CAZZMS010000158.1:0-5852 GCA_964655485.1 uncultured Pseudobdellovibrionaceae bacterium
ATTTTTTATTATCTTTTTTATCCATGACCTGAAAGCCGAAACCCCAAGCAACCAAGGTTCATCCTTACAGACACAGCATAACTCACGAGCTTCTCAGGTTATTGGTATGAAAGATTTTCCCCCCCTGGTTTTTGAGCAACAAGCTCTTCATGCCGAAGCCGACTTTTGGAATAGTCAAGGCCAGCGCTGGCGAGTGTGGCCCGCTTTATCTTTTGAACTTTATTATAATGAGCGCAGTAACCAAGAGTCCTTCTCCCAAGTTCAGGGTATTACCATCACTCAAACCCTACCCTGGTGGTCTCCCGCCCAAGGATTACGCGAAAAAGCAGACAAACAACGCGAACTTGTGCAACAAAAAATTCGCCAACGTATTTACGAAAAAACTCTAGCCCTGATGGTGGCGCGAGCGCATTATCAAAATAGCCAGAATTACGCAGACTTTCTTGAACGTATGAGTTTCGTATTTAAAGAGTTTGAATCCTCTTTAGCGCGCTTACAGGGCGGCGGTTTTTACAAGACCGGTTGGCTCAAAAAGCTCGCTCTCCTGAAACGCAAATGGCAGCTGGAGCAATGGAAAGCGAAACAAGAATTGTTGAAATGGTCAAACATGGGAGGTCGCACCTTTATTGATGATCAAAGAATGCTTGTGTGGGGTAATCCTCAAAGTCACTGGACCTACTGGGAGAAGGCTTTGCTGCAACCACGCCCAAGTGAAAGCTATCTGAGAGCTACTGTCCAAAAGGAGCTTGCTTTTATTGAGCATAGATACTCAGGCCTACGCCCTCCGGTGTCTTTGTATTGGAACTACGATCAAGAGCAAGGGGGCGGAAGAGAGATCAACCGGATTTTGGGGGTCCAAATAAATCTGCCATGGGACCAGCTTATGGGCCGATCTCAGCAAGAGGCGGAAAAAGCCTTAAAGATGAGCGAGATTGAATGGAACTTAGAGGAGTGGCAACTTCAGTCTCGGCAAAAGCTTTGGCAAGAGCGGTTAAAAGAGCTACAAAAAGCCCCACAACTGCCTTCGACCGAGCAAAGCTACCAAGATCTTAGGGATATGTGGAAAAGACTGAAATACAACCAATTAAGCATCGACGAAGCGATAGATTTTGTAAACCTGTTACTGGATGAACAAGAGCAAGCTTACACCGCCCAAATGCAACTGAGGGAATTTCTCCAAGAGCTATGCATGGACTTTTGGTGCCCCCTTGAGGAATCTCATGGAAAAATGGATTGAAGCTTTGGTCAAACAACGCTGGATTAGCTTTGGCTTTCTGTTGGCCTTTGTAAGCTACGGCTTGTACCTACTCCCCCAAACTCCCATGGATGCTTTACCTGATATCACCGGCAAACATGTGATTATTAATACTTTTACCGGTAACATGGCCCCAGAAAGCGCTGAACAATTGGTAACATTTCCAATTGAAAATGAGCTTTACGGGCTAACACAAGTTAAAGAGATTCGTTCCTTGACTAAACTGGGCCTATCACAAGTTACTGTCGTGCTTGAAGATCAGGTGGATCTATCACGCACGCGCGCGGAAGTAAGCCAAAGACTGAGTTCTGTTCGACTTCCTGGGGAATTGAAACCTTTTATTATGCCCCCCTTTACCGGCTTGGGTGAGGTGTTGATGTACACGCTCAACACCACCAAAGCCTTTTCCCACGAAAAAGAAAAACTCATGTACCTGCGCGATATTCAAGTGCAAAAAATCATTCCTCGCCTCAAACGAGTTTCCGGTGTAGCCGATGTGGACACCAATGGTGGGCTTATTCGCGAGCTACACATCAATCTCAAACGTGAGTCTTTGGAAAAATGGAACGTGGATCTTTTAGCTCTACAAAATCGCATTCGCACTTTGGGACAAAATATTGGAGCGGGCTACATTGAGCAAGAGGGTGAAAACATCACTTTGAGTTTTTGGGATCAAAACCTCAGCACAAACCTCTTAAGCCAATTGATTGTAGCCTACGACGGCTGGAAGAAGCCTATTTATCTGAATCAAGTTGCCGACATACAATTTGACCACCCCGTTCTCACAGGAAGTGCCAGTCAAAATGGAGAAAAAACTTTGCTGGGCACCGTGCTCATGCGCGCAGGGGAAAATAGCTTAAAAGTAACCCAAGCGGCAAAGCAGGCCCTATTATCTATTGAATTGCCTCAAGATATTCAGATGCAAATCGTATATGATCGCTCTTACCTGATTGATGAAAGCACACAGACCATCACCAAAAACCTTATCGAAGGTGCTTTGCTTGTTATGTTGGTTTTATGGCTGGTTCTTGGCGAGGGCCGGAGTGCCTTGGCAGTGGCCTTAGTGATTCCCATGGCGTTTTTAGGCCTGATCATGGGAATTCATATCACGGGTATCACGGGTAACCTTCTAAGTTTAGGGGCCATTGATTTCGGTTTAGTCGTAGACGGGGCCATTGTATTAGTCGAAGGTCTGATGCATGATCGTTCCTCACACTCCTCAGTGCGAGCGCGCTGGAAAAAATTAGGTCATTTGCTGAAGCCATCCATGGGAGGCCTCCTTATCATTATTCTTGTGTATGTTCCCATCCTGTTTTTACAGGGCACCGAAGGCAAACTTTTTCGCCCTATGGCCATCACTTTGATTAGTGCTTTGATTACGTCAGCTCTTTTGATTTTTATTTACATGTTACCCACACTGGGCTCGAGTTGGATAGCGACAAGTTACCACAAAAAGCGCCTTGTTCTTCGCTATATCGAAAGAGGGGTTAGTCGTTTATATATGAAACTAGCTCACCATTCGTGGAGTCACGTTTTCACCTTAGGACTTTGGGTGAGCGTATTGACCGGATTGGGCATGATTTATAAACAGCTTCCCGTAGACTATATTCCTGAATTGAATGAGGGAGATTTGGTGATTGGAATCGCCCGCCCTAGCGAAATTGCAACACAAGAAGCCATAAGGCAACAAGTGGAGTTGGAAAAAGCCATCCTCCAATTTCCCGAAGTGCAGCTCGTTTTTTCGCGCCTGGGTACACCTGAGTCCGGAAGTGACCCTATGGGTATTTATTATGCCGACACTTTTGTTATTTTAGATAAAACACAAAAAATAACACCACAGGAACTGTATAATAAAATTCATACCCAGCTAGCCTCCCGCTTCCCTGATCACGAATGGCAAATGACTCAACCTATTCAGATGCGCTTTAACGAAATTCTTGAGGGCTCCCGTGCTGATTTGAATCTGCGTATTTTTGGTCCTGAATTGAGGACACTACAAGAACTTGCTCATAGAAGTCTTAAGTTACTCGAAAATCTGCCGGGGATTCGAAGTATTGAATTTGATGCCCTAACGGCTTTGCAAAGCTCTCCTAATTTTCGCATCGAACCCCGCATGGATCGTTTAGCTGTATCCGGGGTTTCTTTGCAAGAACTGAAAGATTATTTTTCTCTCTATTACGCCGGAGAGGTGCTCAGTGAAATTCCTTGGGGTAACCAATTGGTTCCTGTGGTGCTACATCTTCATGAAAAAGAACGCCACTCCATAGATTCCCTCATGCAAGCTCCCGTAAGAAACACCTATGCACAAAGTTTTCGCTTTGGAGATTTAGCCGTAGTCAAAAAGGAAAACCAAATTAGCCCCATTGCCCGTTGGTATGGCCAAAGATACTCCGCTTTAGCTATTGAACTCAGTGGAGACCATGATGTGCAAAATCTTGTTCATCAAGCCCAAAACATATTAAAGGAACAGCTGAACCTTCCCAAGGCTTACCTTCTTGAGTGGACGGGACAGTATCAAAATATCCAAAAAGCTAAGCGTCAGTTATTTATCATTATTCCCCTAACCATACTGGCTTTGGTGGCCATTTTATGGATCACTTATCGCTCGTGGTTACCGGTGTGGTTTAGCTTCAGCGCCGTGCCCCTCACCTTATTGGGTGGAGGGCTCATGCTATGGATGCGCCAGATGAGTCTCAGTGTACCCGCGATTATCGGCCTCATTGCAGCATCAGGCGTAGCGATTATGAACACGATGGTGTTTATGAGCACCCTCCAGCATGAATCCACTCGCGCCCAAACGGCGCAACCCACTCGGCTGGCGCGTAAAGTTTTACGCTCCCGATTGCAGGCCGTGCTCACAACGGCAAGTGTGGCGATTTTTGGTTTTTTACCCATGTTTTTCAACAGCGGGCCGGGCAGCGAAATTCAACGCCCTATTGCCTCGGTCGTAATAGGGGGCTTAAGTTTGGCCCTTGTCTCCACCTTGCTTTTGTTACCATTGACTTGGTCGGTATTCATGGGGTTTTTTAGGAAAAACCTATAATGTGGCCCTCAAGATAAATCTTGCCCTTGATATATCTCCGCCTCTCGAGACTACACTGATTTTTTCCTTTCGCCCCGAAGGGCGCCTTCCTTAACTTTAGACTACCAAGAGTGTTCTCCCTTGGCCACGCATAGCGTATTTCAGGCTCAAAAAAAGAAAAGCTTTTTTAGAAAGTTATTTACAGCCTCTAAAGGGGCTAATAAGTTGAATAGACCTAAATTACATCTCCTACGCTCCAGCGGGGATAAATGCGTAATAAAAACGGGGAGGTTGCTATGTCATTGAAAGAGCAAATCACTAACCAAATGAAAGAAGCTATGAAAGCCAAAGATCAAGTCCGCCTAGATACCTTACGCTTTCTGCAATCTGCAGTAAAAAATCGAGAAATTGAACTACGTCCTAATCCTATCACGGAAGAGGAAATTTTAGGAGTAATCAAAAAGCTTGTTAAACAGCGCAAAGAATCCATCGAGCAATATCAGCAGGGTGGTCGAGCGGATCTTGTCGCTAAAGAGCAAGCCGAATTAAAAATTCTCGAAGAATTTCTACCCCAAAGTCTTAGCCCGGAACAAACGGAAGCCTTGGTTGCGTCGGTCATTCAAGAGCTTCAAGCAAGCTCTATGAAAGATATGGGTCTCGTGATTAAAACGGTGATCGCTCGTGCTAATGGAGCGGCTGACAACAAACTTGTTAGTGAACTCGTTAAAAAAAAGTTAGGTGGCTAACACAAAAAAAATTAAGTCCGCGGTGGCCATTGAATTTGAGCTGTGGACGGAGAAGGTGGCCGGAGGATAAATAAAGAGCACGCACTCCAGGGTCTCTGGCATCTCCTCCGCATTCCATTGTTAAAATTTAGAAGCCACTAAACTTTTAATAATGATTATACCAGGGTCTCAATGTATCTTTCTGAGACCAAACTGGACTTTCGTTAAAGCGCAGAAAAAAGCTTAAGTTTTTCTACCTGGTCTCCGAAGTAAACATTAAGAAACTAGAGATTTTAGCCAAGGAGGCCGTATGTTACCACAAGCAAGCAAAAACAATCGGGCACGCTCAGTAGAGCCACATCACGCCAAAATGTTCCCTTTGAGGGAATCGCGCCCTGACTATGGCATTAATCCTTCTCAACAGGAGGGAATGAAGATGTCTCCTTGGGGATTTATCATCGTTCTAGCTTTCGGATTCATTCTCACTAGCATGGAACAGGCCTGGGCGAAGGTGGAAGGGATCTTCATGATTGTCAAGGGAGAAGTGAAAGTGATAAGTCCCGACCAAAAATCTGAATTCGCCCGGGTGGGGATGAAAGTTACCGAAGGATACTCGATTGTCACCGGCGTTGATGGTCGGGCGAAAATTGTGATGAGTGATAAAAACATTCTGAACATTAATCCAGAAACCCAACTAAAAATTGAAACGTATAAAAACGAAGGCGGAAATAAAAAAGTGGAGCTTTCTTTACCCGAAGGTTCCGTGCGAGCGATGGTTAATCAAAAATACGATGACAACAAAAACACCTTTCGCGTGAAAACTCCGACCGCTGTGGCCGGAGTCCGAGGA
>CAZZMS010000159.1:0-7622 GCA_964655485.1 uncultured Pseudobdellovibrionaceae bacterium
GGAGATGTGTAACAGAGACAGCAAACTTACAAAGCTATATCTTTAGGCGATTGTCATACCTGCGCTCTGCGAAGCTCGGGAGAGCTTGTTTGCTGGGGGGATAATTTTGTTGGCCAGATCGGGCTGCCCATCGTAGATCGACCTTTAGTCCAAGGGAATTAACTCGATTCAAGCTCTTCCATAGCTTAGATACACCTAGGTATTTTTTGGTTTGCCTTGTTGCCGGAGATTTCTGCTCAGTCATAAGTCTCGTTCAGGTCTAGGACACAAGATTTTATAGTCACTCTGGTAAAATCTCTTGGTAACCTAATGAAAAACTAGGAGTTGGCCGATGAAAATTCTTATTGTGGACGATGAGCCAGAGCTCAGAGAATTATATCATCTGATGCTGACAGAATTATTCTCTTTTGAGCTTGTGGAGGCAGATAATGGACAAGAGGCCGCTCGCATCTTAGAGGGTGATCGCTCGATTGATCTTGTGGTTTCGGACTACAATATGCCGAAAGCCAAAGCAGATGTGATATATAAAGTGGCTAAAGAAAAAGGCGTGCCTTTCATTCTTATTACGAGTGACTCCGTTGAAGAGCATCCGGAGTTTAAAAACCAACCCCTCACGGGTTATTTACAAAAACCCTTTGACGAGGACGAGTTAAAAAAAATCGTGCAGTCATTGTTGAGTGAGGCGCAACAATACGCATCTATTCCTCTTGGGCTATTGAGGCGTATCGAATCCCTATCGGTCCCCATTTATCTCCGCTTACCTAGTGGCCGAGCCATCAAGGTGTTTCAAGCTGGCGATCGCTTTGGTGATGAGCAGGAAAAGCACTGGAAAGATAAGGGTGTATCGCATCTTCTGGTGAGTCGGTCGGAGCTAGGAAAGCTCACCCATGATTTAAAGAATCAAATCATGAATGAAATGTACTTTGAGTCTCTCACTAAAAAAGCGGTAGAGGGTATTCGTTATTCGCAGGAGATTGTGGAGGTTTTAAACGGGGCAATTAAACTTTTGAGTATCAACGAAGATTTGTGGGAGATTACCCAAAAAAATGTATCTTTGGTATTGCACTTGATGCGGGACCATACCGATATCGGAAGTATCTTGAGTCAATTTAACGATGCGGACAACCAAGGTATTTTAGTGCGCTCGCATCTCACCGCTTTGTTGTGCACTTGGGTCGTCAAGCAGCTGTCTTGGAACTATCCGCGCAGTGCTGAGATTTTATCTATGGCGGCTTTTTTCCATGATATTGGGTTGGACGATGAGATCATAAAAAACGAGGCCCACTTTATTAAAGCTGCTAAAACTAAGGTGATTATCAATCGTCAACAAGTCGAGAAAGTGAAGGGACACATCCTGCGTGCTCTCGAGTTACTTGGTCACTTCAAAGCTCTGCCACAAGAAGTAAAAAGAGTCGTTGAAGAGCACCATGAATATCCTGATGGGAGTGGCTTTCCTAAGGGCTTGGTAGATCATGATATCAGTGATCTTTCTGCCCTATTTATTGTGACTCATGAGTTTGTAGAAATGTTTTTTGATCCTGCAACTCGTCCTAAATTAAAAATGGAATGGTCCAATTTAAAAACTTTTCAAAACTATCCGCGGTTTGCGCGAGTCCATGCTTTGTATGCATTGCAACTAGAGAAAGCCTGTTAAGATGAGCCGCTTACCGCAGGTCGTTGGTCATGAGTAATTTAATGATGCCTTGAAATACATGCCGGTATTCCATAGTTTCTGATAAAAACTTGTCCTTGAAAAATTCACTTTTTATAATTTTCCCTCGCTGGGCTTTTTCGTTTCGACCCGGGGCACGCCATCCTTGGCTCAGCTGCAAAGGGCTTTCGCCCTTGGCCATCCATGGTGCAGAGGCCTCCGGGCGAAAGAAAAAGCCCAGCGAGAAAGCTACTCAAGAGCATCGTTTCTCCCCGTTTTTGAACAATTTTCCTCAAAATCTCAGGGATTATTCACTTGCTAGAGAGAATAAAATGCAACACTGGAGAGCGTTTCAGGGCGTCAAAGAATTAATCAGGTTCGAGGCAGGTCATTCATTTTTTCTAGGTAACCAAGTCAACCATCCTTTAAGCTTAGCATATTGAAACAATTTCTCCTCTGATTCTGCCAGCTCACCTTGCGCTGAAGGCGAACGGATGGCCACAGGAATCGTCGCCAGCTCCAGTAACTCCACATCGCCCCAGCTGTTACCCATAGCCAGTAAAGGTTTCCGCCCTTGGGTTTTTTGTAGTAAAGCTTGAGCCTTGCCTGTTTTGTAGGTTACGGGCTCACGTGGGTTCGTGGTGATTTTGCCGGATTCATCAATTAAGGTCTCTACCCCGATCACCGAAGAGGGGAGCAGGTTGAAATATTTTTTGACCGCTGGAATAAGCCCCCAACTCACCGAGGCTGTGACGACATAAATATCTCCCCCTTTTTTTTGCAGGAGCTTCACAAGCTGTTGTTGTTCGTAAAAAGCAGGAATAGGCCAGGTCTTTGTCATATCCTCGGCCCACGCTATGACTTGCTCTACTTTCAATCCCGCAAATATTTGCGCTAGCCACACATAAGCGGTGGGTGGGTGTTGGGCCTTGAGTGTTTGGTAATGCTTCCATGGGTCAGGCGGAAGGGGAACCAGCTTTTTTTGTATGATCCATTCGAAAA
Source organism: uncultured Pseudobdellovibrionaceae bacterium (assembly GCA_964655485.1). Classification (GTDB taxonomy): domain Bacteria; phylum Bdellovibrionota; class Bdellovibrionia; order Bdellovibrionales; family Bdellovibrionaceae; genus JANWYU01. The sequence goes on from CAZZMS010000159.1 coordinate 2,654, forward strand.
ACATTTCGCCCACATCAGTGTCCCACAAAGTTCCGTCTGCATCGAAGGCAATGACCGGCGCGGGCAGGGAAACTAAGGCGCCATAAGGAACCAAAGGTTGCTCTGGCTTGGGCCAGTGGGAATCTATCATGCTTAGGAGAGTTTTTGAAAAATGATTGTCATTCATGGATGTGCCTTTATAGTGAAATCATGGGCCTAAATTGTCGCATTCTGCACGACTCTGACATTGTAAAAGTCCTTGAGTTTGAAAGTCATCGCCTAAATCAAGCCTATCCTGATGAAATGGAGCGTGAGTTCGCCCGTTGGCATTCCAAAGCCAGAAAGGAGTCGCTTGAGTATTACGCCGAAAAAGGATGGTCGTTTATTGTGGAGGATCCTGAAGGTAACATCTTGGGCTTTGTTTTAGCTCAACCTCTGCTGTTTATGAGTGGTCACACTCAAAGTCTTTGGGTTGAGTATTTGGCAAGTCGTACCCTTGAGGCTCGCGATATTTTGGTGGATTATGCTTATCGCTTAGCTCGGGATAAGCATTTTCAAGGGGTGTATTTCCCTAGCGATGATCACAAGGTGATGAATAGCTTGGCACGGTTTGGAGTGAAAGCCTGGACTCAGGCTCCTGTATTTGTCTCTACGTCTAAATAGGGGTTAGTGGCATGTTACTACCGTCGTTTTCTTTCGCCGAAAGAGCTAAGGCTGTCGCCAAAATGGCTGAGGATACCTATGACCTGTTAGTGATCGGCGGGGGAGTCAATGGTGCGGGTGTCGCGCGAGAGGCCACTTTGCGAGGGATGAGAGTCGCATTAATCGAGAAAAATGATTACGCCTCGGGGACATCCTCGCGTTCGAGTAAGCTGATTCATGGGGGAATTCGTTACCTGGAAAATGGGGATTTTGGTTTGGTGTTTGAGGCCTTAAGCGAGAGGGCTGAACTTTTTCGTATGGCTCCGCATTTAGTGCATCCGCTACAGTTTCTTATCCCCGTTTTTAAAACCAGTCGTGTTCCCTCTTGGAAATTAGCTGCCGGGATGTGGCTTTACGATGTGCTAGCAAGCTTTGAAACTCCTTATTTCCATGAGTCTCTGTCACCTGCAGAGTTGCAGATCGAATATCCGCATCTTCGCTCGGAAGGCTTAGTGCGAGGGTTTCGTTATGCTGATGCTTACACCGACGACGATAGACTTGTACTAGAGAGCCTGCGTTCGGCAAATAATACGGGATTGCTTCACGCCGCTAATTACGTGGAGTGGCTCGCCGCGGCCAGGGGGACGGGTGGCGATCCTTGGCTTGTCACAGCTTATGATCGACAAGGTGAGCGCAAGCTTCAGATTCGGGCGCGCCATATAGTTGTTACCGCAGGGCCCTGGACGGATGAGATACGTTACCGCCTGTTAGGAGGCTCCACGCAAGCCCGTTTGCGACCCTCCAAGGGTGTTCATCTAACCTTTACCAAAGAAGATTTTCCCTTATCTACCGCTGTGGTCATGGGAGTGGAGGAGCGCATTGTTTTTGCCATTCCCCGCGCTGAGATGGTGATCGTGGGTACAACCGATACCGATTTTTCCGGAGATCCCGGAGAGGTGAGTGTCACCCCAGAAGATGTGAGCTACCTTTTGGGTGTTACCAAAGAGTATTTTCCCTTCTTGTCATTGAGTCACTCGCATGTCGTAGGTGCGTATGCTGGTGTGCGCCCCTTGATTGCTGAGTCGGGCAAAGATGTAGGTAAAACCTCACGTGAGCATCTTATTTGGAGCGAGGAGGGAATGACTTGGATGGCAGGAGGGAAGTACACCACTTATCGCCTTATGGCTGAGCAGGCGGTGGATTTTGCGTTAAAAGCATTTCCGATTGCGGATCAAGTGCGGTGGGGGCAGAGCCGGTCGCGTGCTGAGCTTAATCCCTTGGTAACACAAGATACTTTGCTTAAGAGCTCTGAGTTTACAGAAGAGTTACTAGCTCAATATCCTGAGTTATCACCGGAGGAATTGCAAATCCTAGTGTCGCGCTATGGGGCTGAGGTGACTTTGTTCTCTCGTTATTTCGGGCGGGGTTGGAGCTATGCTCAACTCGAGGCTCACTACGCTATTCGTTTCACACAGTGTTTGTCGCTCAAGGATTTTTATTTTCGGCGAGTGCCTTGGTTACTTTCGCGCAAAGATCATGGATTTCCTTGGCTGGACGAACTGTTTCAGGTGTGGAAGCTTTATGGTTTGTGCGCGTCTGAATCCGACTGGGAAGATCAGAAGCGTGAGCTTATCACGGAGTGGAAAAAAGTCGCCTCCCTTTTCGTTTGACACATTTTTCCAAGCTTCACTAGACTAAAGTACATGAGTCTTTTTTCTGCCTTTTCTGATTTGTTTACTAATGACATTGCTATCGATTTGGGAACCGCCAACACCTTGGTTTATGTGCGTGGCCATGGGATTGTTTTGAATGAACCCTCAGTTGTTGCGGTGCAAAAAAACTTTCGTATGGGCCAAAATCGCGTTCTGGCGGTTGGGCGCGAAGCCAAGGATATGCTAGGGCGCACTCCGGCAGGAATTGTGGCCATTCGCCCCATTAAAGACGGAGTAATCGCGGACTTTGAAGTGACTCAAAGTATGCTGCGCTATTTCATCCAAAAGGCCTTGGGGGAGAAAAAAAGCCTGATTCGTCCACGAATCATCATTTGTGTACCCTATGGGATCACCCAAGTAGAAAAACGTGCGGTAAAGGAAGCTGCTCAATCTGCCGGAGCAAGAGAAGTCTATCTAGTGGAGGAGCCCATGGCGGCGGCTATTGGAGCGGGTTTACCCATCACAGAACCCTCGGGTAACATGGTCATTGAAATCGGTGGGGGAACCACGGGAGTGGCAGTGATCTCCCTTGGGGGCATCGTTTACTGTAAATCCATCAAGGTCGCTGGAGATAAGTTTGACGAAGCGATTGTAAATTATGTCCGTCGTCAGTTTAATCTGCTAATCGGAGAGCGCACGGCTGAGAATATCAAAATAGCCATTGGTAACGCCTATCCTTTTGAAGAAGAAAAAGTTATGGAAGTTAAAGGCCGGGATTTGGTGGCCGGAGCGCCCAAAACCATCGAAATTACGAGCTCGCAAGTCAACGATGCGCTCATGGATCCCTTAAGTGAAATCGTCGAAGCCGTGCGTACGGCTTTGGAAAAAACCCCTCCCGAGTTAGCCTCAGATATCGTGGACAATGGGATTGTTCTAACGGGTGGGGGAGCTCTTTTAGCAAACTTAGATATTTTAATTCGCGAGAAAACTGGACTTCCTGTGACGGTGGCTGAAGATCCTTTAACCTGTGTGGTGCGTGGTTCGGGTCGAATTCTTGAGGAGCTGGAGCTTCTAAGACAGTTAACCATCGAATAGCATGAAGGGTGTCGAACTAAAGTTTTTTAGTTTCTTACTGCTCACCACTCGGAGTTACTCGCTGAGTCTGTGGATTCTGCGCTCGTGGGTAAAGCCGATCTCTCCGTCCCCATCGGATTTAGTAACACCATGGAAAGATTTAATTCAATGGCGGGATGGGCGTTGGCGAGAGTCCCTGTGGCTTGAGGACTTGCACGAGATGCCGGGGCTTCCTTGGCGCGCCGAGGAGCTTGCTCTTTGGAGTGAATTTTGCAAAAAAGCATCGACAAGTGAGCGAGATATTCAGGTCTTAGCTACTCTCTATCCCGAAAATCTCAACCTGGTAGCGGAGATTTTTGATTGCTCTTTGGAGCGAGTGCATTGGGTACTTGCGAGTGCCATGCAGGTTTTAGGCGCTATTGAGGAAAGTAAAAGATACCTGGAGTCTTTGCGCTTGGAATTCGTTAAAAAGGAAGATGCCAATCGAGGATCAGAGTTGCTAACACAACCTTCTGATCCACTTTTTGAAATGAAGTGGGTCGCTCAAGTTTGGTCTAAGTTGCTGTTACCCAAGGAGGAGTTTGAGGTGTGGGTCAAAACCCTCGGGACAGAAAGAGCGAGGGATTTTGAATTCTCCACTCAGATGAAAGAGTCGCTTCAAGTGGCTTTCATTTGTTGGGGAATGTTGGATTTCCGCTGGCGAGAGGGGCTTCTCCGGAGGAGCAGAGACTTTCTTGTGAGTCTGGGGGACTATGATAGGCCCCCTGAGCCACTTTCCAAAAGTCAAAGAAATGTGTTTCTTGGGTGGGAAGGGTGGTTACCTCAAAGAAAAGCATTTGCTTTTTCCTTGACCCTCTTAGTTCTGGGTATAGGAGGTTTTTTAACTTTTTGGTCAAAACCGCATCTGGTCGAGCCTTATTTTGGTAACACTTGGGAATCTTTGTCTTTTTTGCCGCGCAGCTCTGTGCGTTGGGCCTCGTGGTGGGAGGGGCTCAGTGGAGAAATATTCCCAGGCTTTGATCTTTTTAGCCAGCGGGATATTCGCCATTCCGTGATCCAGCTTGATCAGCTAAAAGATGTTACTGGGGTAGTTTCTACTCAAGCTTCTGCTCCGGCTGTAAGGGAGGCTGTGAGCGATTCCTATGCTACCACCTCCCCCCAGGCTGCCACCTCCCGCCGGGCTGTATCTCAAGCAACTGAAAACGATCACAAAATTTCTTTGAACCAAACGGACAATTTTAGGGAAAGTTCAAGCCTGAGTATCAAATCAGGGGATACAACGAGTAAAACTTTGGTGCAATCGAATCGTGAGCCAAATCTTGTGACCAACAAGGAAGCTCAAAAGCCTGCTGGCTCTTATGTCTGGCGAGCGTATTTACGGGTCGCGGGTAACAGCTTTGATCCCCAGGCGTTTTTAGCCCAACTCAATCATTTCCAACCCATAAAAGCTGGACAGGTAGATCTAGGTTGGAAAAAAAAACCACACATTTATTATTACCATTTTTTGACCAAAGAAAAATGGGACCAGGAGCTGGCGACATTTTTGAAGGGGTTTGGATCCCTGCAGTACGAGCGAGCCCCTCACCCACGCGTGATTGAACCAGAACAAAGCCGTTGGATTC
>CAZZMS010000160.1:0-6546 GCA_964655485.1 uncultured Pseudobdellovibrionaceae bacterium
TCGCTCAGCTAGTTTGGATGAGTTGAGGTCGGCATTTAATCAGTTACAAGCCAAAGCTCATGAATTATCCACACATATGGCTTCCGGTGCCGCCGCAGCTGGTAACACGGCTGCAGATTCTGCAAGTTCCAACACGGGGACATCTGGTGGTAAGGATGATGTCATCGATGTGGACTTCAAAGATGTAAACTAAGTTCGTTGGACCACGATGGCCAGTGAAAACGGAGGCTTGATGCCTCCGTTTTGTTTATAAAAGCTTTCCGTTTTGCGATGTTCAGCCAGGAGACGTCCTTCGCCAACCCTTCGTTCTTTAACGCCGTAAAATTTATTGTGGGGTTATGGTTTGTTGATTCTTTTACCCTTGATCTTCCGTGAGTGTCCCTCAGGGTAGATAAACTTAGGCCTCATGCTCACGGCTTAAGGCCCAAAATTGTCCCTATCCACTTTTGACGTGTAACAACTATAAGTCGATAGGTCCTAATGGCCTCATTGTGATGGTCTTTATCTTGTTAGAGAAGCTTCGCCTTCTATGGTAGGGCAGAGGTGATTATGTCTAAAGGGATGGTGCGATTTTGGGTGCTTGCAATCGCCTGGTTAAGCTTTTCGGTGTTGAGCTTAAGCGCATGTGGACCACAAGGGTTTCAACTGACCAATTCGGCTTCCTCGGCTCGAGGCGGGTTCAGGGCGATCGACCCGCGAGAATTGTCTCAGCAAAATACCGCTGGTAGTAGAAAGGCTTCGGCTCAGCTTTCCATGGGGCGCATGAACTTAGAGCGCACCAGTTCAAATGGTGTAACGACAGATGCCCAGGGGCGGGTGGTGGCGCTGTCCCCAGAGGAACAGGACGATACAATCTATGGAGATGGTTACGAGTCCTATTTTGACATTCCTCCCACGTTACCACCTGAGCCGAGACCCGATCTGGCTTCTGGTAAAGATGATGAGGAAGAGGGTCAGGAGCAAGAGGCCTCAGACAAAGATGAGGACGCAGTAGATACAGCCACAGGAATTCCCTTAAAATTTATAGCTTCGCGTGGAACGCTTATTCCCTCCATTTATTTTTTTCCGTCTTTACAGTCTCGCCTTGAAGGTTGTGAGGAAGAGGATGTGCGCACTATTCTCTCCCCCCAAGATGAGGAGTTAGGAAAGGTTTGTCGATCCACGTATAATGAGTGCGATTTGCAAGGCTCATGTCTGGTGAGTTTTGACGGAGTCGTTAGGTTTTTTAATATTCATAGTGTGAAGGATGGTAAGTCGCGCTTTTTTGAAGTGAAGCGGAGTGTTTGCCGCTTTGGGTATGGAGTGCAGATGATTTGTTTGGATCCCTATTACACCTTAGCCGCAGATTTAAAAATTTATAAACCTGGGGATGTTGTGTTCGTTCCTCAAATCGAGGGGATCAAGCTACCGGATGGGTCCTCACATACGGGTTTTTTCGTGATTCGAGATCAAGGGCGGGCGATCAAGGGCCGAGGACGTTTCGATTTTTTCACTGGATTTAGTCATTGGCGTGATCCTAAGAATCCCTTTACGAAACTAGGACTCAGTGACAAAAAGACGAGATTATCCTACCTAAGGATTCAGGGGGATCTGGCCGAGCAGATCCGTAATTCACGGCATTATCCCAAACTGCCGCCTTTGACGAGAAAGGCAGCGGTAAAAAAATAAAAATTAGAGTCAAAAGAACACTAGAGCAAAGCCCGAAGCTTGCAGAGGCGAGAGGTATGGAAGCGATCGGTGTCGAAAAGACACGTTTTTTCTCCCCAAGCCCCGTTCCCGATGTATTCGTCTTGCCAGAGAGAAGACTATTATGGGATCGGGCCTCTATGTCTTTGGGTGTATGGGATGATAACCATTCATCTGAGAATATCCAGGAGATGGTGTGTCGTGATTCTATGCATGATGAATGCGGTCATGCTGTGCAAGAGTGGGTCAAACAGGAGCGCGCTTTATACCCTTTAGGACCGGCCTGGAATGCGGAAAGCCATGTTCAAGGCATAACGATACATGCTAGCCAAATTTGCAACTTAGCTTGTCGCTACTGTGCGGCAGGTGGGGACGGTACTTATGGTAACCCTGGGCGTTTGGTGACAGAATCAGCTTTTGGCGCTCTTGACAAGTTATTTGCAAGTTCATTCACGAGCTCTCAAGTGAGAATTACTTTTTCGGGAGGAGAGCCTCTTTTATACACCTTAGATTTAATGAATCTGTGCGAAAAATTGACCGGTCTGGCTCAGCAATCAGGTAAAGAAATTCGCTGGGCCTTGGTAACCAATGGAACCCAATGGAATGAGAGCAGTTTAACTTTGGTCACTCGATACCAGATGGACGTGTCTCTAAGTATTGATGGGCCACCGAGTGTACAAAATCAAAGACGCCCTTTAAAAACAGGTCAGGCTTATGACTGGAACACCGCTCTTGATCAATTTTTTGAGTATATTCGCGAGGCTAGAAATCAGGGTTACCGAGGTAAAGTCACGGCGTCGAGTGTATTTGATCGTTACCATACCGACGTTCAGGGGGCACTCCGGTATTTGTCGCAGTGGGATTTTGATTACTATGACTGGACTTGGAACTACTTTGAGAAGGATCCTCGAGCCTTGAGAGCGTTTGAACAGAGTTACTTTGCGGCTATGGCTGAATTGTGGCAAGCGGGGGGAGAAAAATCTTTACGCAAAATTTTAGCTATCGATCGTATTTATCGTGCACTGGATGGAAAAAATCCTCTTTATCATTACTGCGGGGCTGGGCTCAATCACCTTACAATGAATCGTAAAGGCGATTGGTCGGTCTGTCCTTGGTTGGCAGAAGATCCGGCCTATCGTGTGTCCTTAGAACAAAGAAGCCTCTGGAGCTCGGCAGGTTCCGCCAAGCAGCCCGACTGTGCGTCTTGTTGGGCTAAGCCCTTGTGTGGTGGCGGCTGCCGCTTCATGCATTTACAGGGCAATAGTTCTTCTTTTTGTTACTGGACTCAATCCTTGATTCAGCAAGTGTTTGAGTATTATCGTATGGGGGAGGTGAGTTTATGAAACTTTTGGTTCGTACGATTCGTCGTCCACAGGTGGTTAGCGACCCGGGATCAGGTTGTCGGCCGCTCGGTGAGACATAAGCCCACAAGCTTTGAGCTTGTGTTTTGTATTCATGAAGCTTTCAAGTTGGCTTAAAGAGAGCAATCGGTTCCTCACTTATTTTTTGGGGCTGATTTTTTTATTGGCGCTATCTTTTTTGCCTTTTGAAAAGTGGGACTTTATTATTTGGGATGTCCTTCACAAGGTAACGAGTCACTGGGGACCATCTGAGAGCCAGTACGTGACTCGGGTGGTGATCAACCAAGACTGGGTTAGCCGAGTGGGGCGCGAACCTGACTTGGCAGACTGGTATGAGGTTGTAAAAAAAGCTCTCTCTTGTGGGCCCAAGGGCTTGTGGTTATTTGACACTCCCTTGTCTGCGGACTCAGAACAGTCGATACCTCTTTCGCCAGAAAGAGCGAAAAAGGATAAGTCCAGCATCAGGAGCGAATCTCCTGAAACTGCAGCATTCATTGAATTATTCTCGCTTCATAAAAATCTTGTCCTGCATTCAGATAAGTTATTCATGCAAGGAGAGGATAAAAGTTTTTGGTCCGAACCATTTTCTCGGCTCCCCACTTGGCCGCAACCTAAAACCTCAGATACAACCCTTTTTGCCCAAGATGGTGTTTCCCGGCGAGCCATCATAAGTTACCAAGAGCAGCCCCTTGGCTATTTGTTGGCTTGGATGGACCAATATAAACAAGATAAAAGGGCTCGTCCGCGTGGTACGTTTAAGCTTTATGACTCCGAGCAAATTTGGATTCGCTTCAAGCCATCTTCTTACTATCCACAAATCGCATTCTGGGATCTGTATTCCATGGCTGATAGCTCCGCTTGTCCTGAGTCACTGAGGGCCAAGCTACAAAGTCGTTGGGTTTTAATTGGCGAGGATTTGGGTAAAAGCACCAAGGATTATGTCAAAACTCCGATTAACAAAGATCCAGCCGGAACAAGCTTGTTGGAATATCATGCGGCTGCTTTAGACAGTTTGCTGAGGGAGGATCATTTTGTTGTGTTACCCAGCGGGTGGAGCCTAGGTGTGGGGTGGATTCTTTCTCTTTTTGTTATTTTGGGGTTTTTGCGTTGGGATGGATTTCATGTTTTGTGGTGGCTGACTCTGGGGCAAGTAGCCCTTATTGTATTCGCGATTCTAAGTGCTGGCCTGTTGTATGTGTTATTCTCCTTAACGCCTGTTATGGTTCTTCCTTTGTCCGTTTTCTATTTGCTATTACCTTTTCGATTGGTTGTGGAGCAGAGAAAAAACTGGGAAATGCGTAAGGAGCGAGACTTAATAAAGCAAGTGGATGAATTGAAGAGTCACTTTATATCGATGATGTCTCACGATTTGAAAACCCCCATAGCGCGTATTCAGGGGATGTTGGATGTGATGATTTCAGACTCAAATGCACTAAGTGCTAAACAGCGAGAGGCTATTGATTACATTCGCTCCTCGGTTCAAGATCTTTTACGATTGGTCAATGGAGTGCTGAACTATGCTAAAATAGAATCTCAAGGCTTATCTATTAGAAAAAGTCCGCAGGATCTCAACAGGATCATTCATCAAGTGGTCGAGTCTTTGAAGTTTCTAGCGCAATTAAAAAAAATTGAAATCGTCACGGAAATTGATGACGTGGGCCTAGTTCAAACGGATCCAGAGATCTTACGTCAGGTTCTTAGTAATGTCTTAGAGAATGCCATCAAATATAGCGATACAGAAAAAAAAATCCTTGTAACACAAGAGGCTTTGGGTGATGCGATTGAAATTCAAATCAGTGATCAGGGGCCGGGTATTACCAAGGAGGATCAGGCTTATTTGTTTACCAAGTTTTTTCGCGGTAGTGGGGCAAAAGTGAGTCATGTAAAGGGCACGGGCCTTGGTCTATACCTCAGTCGCTACTTCATCGAGGCCCTAGGTGGGCAAATCCATCTGGAAAGCTCAGTCGGCGTGGGCACGACTGTGACCATAAGATTACCGCGGTAACTGATGCGACGGTGAGGGTAAAATCCCAGGATTCCTGGGCTTCTCAGGGGTGATAAACTCAAAGGGTGTTCCACTCAAAGCTTACGGTAACAATTTTATTTTGATCTTGCACAATCTTCAGTTGACTACCACATAGCTTTAAATAATCTTGGCAGATGGCCAGTCCCAAACCTAATCCCTTTTGATGATGATAAATAGAATGAGCGATATGAAAGCTTTGTCCCAGCTGCTGGAAAAAGGATTCCGGTAGCATAACGGTGCTTTGATTTTGGATTTGAATGTTGAGGCGGTGTGGTCTAGACCAAGTATGACTGATCGTGATTGAGGTATTTTCCCCTGAGTAGCGAAGGGCATTGTCTAACAGGCGCGACATCACTTGCTCAAAGGCGTGAGGATCCCCCAAGTAGTTCAGCTCAGGGGGAAGGTCACAGGTCCACGTTAGAGATTTTTTTTGAATAAGCTTTTGATCTAGAAGCTGGGGTATGCGAGTAAAACCATCAAAAGTAAAGCGTTGATTATTCATGTGCACTTGCCCCTGCGATAGCTGGATTAGCAGGAGACTATCTTCGCTTACTTTTTTCAGGCGAGCGTTGTGTTTAAGGATATGTTCAGCATAGGTTTTAAGTTCTGGCTGTTGAATGAGGGCCTCTTGTAAAAGTTGTGCGTAACTCTCAATTCCCGTAATGGGGGTACGCAACTCGTGACTGACTAAGACTAAAAACTGATTTTTAGCCTGTTCCAGTTGTTTAGACTCTTTGATCAGGTGATACTTTCTTGCGGCCTCTCGAACGGTGAGTAACAGATCTTCATTGTCCCATGGTTTTTGCAGGTAACGATAAATTTGGGCGTCGTTGATAGCTTTTCGAATCGCCTCAAAATCACTGTAGGCCGTAAGTAGAATGCGAATCGTATCAGGAGAACGGTCTAAAACATACTTGAGCACAGTGGCCCCATCCATACCAGGCATACGCTGGTCACTGATGACAACGGCAAACTCAGGGGAAGACGTTACGAGGGCATCTAAAAAGCGCTGGGGATCGGTGAAACGATAGACTTCAAACTCTTGACTCAGCAAGCGTTCTAAAGACAGTGTGACCTGCTCTTCGTCATCAATAACGGCAAGCTTCAAGCGCGGGATTTTCATCTTTTCTTAGCCTAAAATAGAACGAGCCTGAATCACAAAAAAACCCTATTTCCGGACCTTGGTCTTACGGCTTTGGCCAAGGAGGGGAGAAAACAGGTGTTTTTCGCTAAAAACTTGTCGACGCTAAATAATAGAGATGAAGGAGTCCTTTATGAAGGTGATAACAACTATTATTTCTACGGTGCTAATGTTACTGGTTGCTCGCAGTCCAGCGTGCTCGATGCTCTGGGGAGCAGGAATGTGGGGCGGCTTACAGTCTTTCGGTGACGAAGGGACAGAAAGGGCAGCTGCAGCCACTAACAAGGAGGGATAGGGAGAGGAAGAAACTGAACTGGTCAAGGCGCGAGCAA
>CAZZMS010000161.1:0-7928 GCA_964655485.1 uncultured Pseudobdellovibrionaceae bacterium
GAATATGTGAGTCCGATTTTGGAGAATCCTAACTTACAGTATGGGCGATGTATTTTGCGAGTTCATAACGATGAGTCCAAGTATTACAATCAGCTATCTCAATCCACAACTCATCTACTCAAACGAGCCTTATTAGCATTGGAGTCTAAAAAATTCTCTCGATACTCATCCGAAATTTTTAATAAGGTTGATGAATTATGGTTTTTATCCTTTTCTGAATGGCAGAGGATAGGCCTATCCAATAGATGGGCCGAGAAAAGCCACTATGTTCCTATGCCTTTTGTGGGCAAAGCAGACACATTATTTCGAAAAATCACCAAGAAAGTTTTGTTTGTAGGATCATTCTTCATGGAAAATAACCGTTTTGGGATTGAGTGGTTCTTAAAAAATGTTCATCCTTACTTGTTAGATATCTCAGGTTACCAATTGACTCTTGTGGGTTCCACGCAAGGAAGACGCTCGAGCTGGTTAAGTCATCTTAAAACTAGTAATGGTGTGACCGTTCATTGTGATGTGCCAGATCTTAAGTCGTTTTACAGAGAGGCCGCTGTTTTTGTAAATCCCATGTTTCATGGAGCTGGTGTTAAAATTAAATCTATCAATGCAATAGAGCATGGGGTGCCAGTGGTATCCACCTCTACTGGAGTAGAGGGGCTACCCCTTGTTCAGAGTCAACACTACTTAATGGCGAATGATGCTCAAGAAATGATCCTCGCAATACAAAAGATATTATCCGACCCAGACTATGGCTTAAGTTTGGCTAAAGCGGCTTATGCGGCACTGGAGGGTGTCTGGAGGGAATCGGAGAAAAGCCTGAAAAGTTTATTTCATATCACTTCTTTAAAAGTTGAGGGTAGGGGGGATTAATTGTTACCAAAAATTGCTATTGTTCATGATTGGTTAGTAACATTTGCAGGTGCTGAACGCGTTTTGGAAGAGTTGCTAGCATGTTTTCCGCAGGCCGATATATTCTCAGTTATAGATTTTTTAGATGAAAATGATCGCAAACTTGTAGGCGGCAAGAGAGCTGTGACGAGTTTTATACAAAGTTTGCCCAACGCCCAAAAATGGTATCGGCACTATTTACCTCTAATGCCCTTTGCTATCGAGCAACTCGATCTTACATGTTATGATATTGTTATCTCTAGCTCTCATGCTGTTGCTAAAGGAGTTATAACTGGTCCACAGCAGTTACATATTTGTTTTTGTCACTCGCCCATGCGCTATATCTGGGATTTACAAGGTCAGTATTTAAGTGAATCTGGATTAGACCGAGGGATCAAAGGGTGGCTTGTACGATGGTTGTTCCACAGGCTTCGCGGATGGGATGTTCGAACGGCCAATGGGGTCGATGAGTTTATTGCTGTATCTTCTTTGGTTAGGCGTCGCATAGAGAAGTATTATCGGCGTAATGCAACGGTCATCTATCCTCCCGTGCGAACTGAGAGATTCCATTTAAGAGCTGATAAGGATGATTTTTATCTAACAGTCTCTCGGATGGTCCCTTATAAAAAAATTCCCTTGATTGTAGAATCTTTTCGAAGAATGCCAGATAAAAAACTAGTTGTTATTGGAGATGGTCCGGATTGGGATAGAGTTCAATCACTGGCTGCGCCTAATATTACGTTATTAGGGTGGCAAAACGAATCGTTTCTTGTTGATTATATGCAAAAAGCTCGTGCTTTCGTTTTTGCAGCCATGGAGGATTTTGGGATTGTTCCCTTGGAAGCTCAAGCTTGTGGCACCCCCGTGATAGCCTACGGAAAAGGAGGTGCGGAGGATACCATTCGAGGCCTGGACTGCAGCGCGCCCACAGGAGTTCTTTTTAGAGAGCAAACAGTTGAGGCCATTATTGGTGCTGTAGAGGAATTTGAGAAAAATGCTCATCTTATTACACCCATGCATTGTCGGAAAAATGCTGAGAGATTCTCTGTTGATCGATTTCGACAGGAGATACATTACTTTGTACAAGTAGCATGGGAAAAATTTTTATTTAAAAAATAGAGTTTATCTGGCACCTTCTCGTTTTATTACAACGCGTATAGTTTTTAATAGAATGATAAGATCATTCCACAACGACCAATGGGTCACATACCAAGTATCCAGATGTATTCTTTGTTCGTATGTAGTATCACTTCTACCGCTGATTTGCCATAGACCCGTTATTCCAGGGCGAACATGTTCATAAAAATAACGATATTCTTTATAAAAATTTTCTAACTCTTGCTGGGTAACGGGACGCGGTCCTACCAGGCTCATATGACCTAAAAGCACATTGATTAATTGAGGAAGCTCATCGATGCTTGTTTTACGGATGAAGTGACCAAAGGGAAATATTCGAGGATCGTTGGTGATTTTTTGTTTTTCGCCCCATTCTTTAGCAGCTTGTGGGTTCTTTTTAAGAATTTCCTCAAGTCTTTGAGCGGAGTCTGGATACATCGAGCGAAACTTAAATACAGGAATGGTTTTTCCGTTACGTCCGATGCGGCGATGGGTGTAAATGACAGGGCCGGGAGACTGGACCCATATACCGATACTCACTAATAAAAAAATAGGTAGTGATAAAATTAACAAAATCGCCGACAGGGTGATGTCAATAGTTCTTTTGACCAAGCTCTGAGTGTTACTCATAAGACCATTTGAAATGCCCACAAGAACTTTTAATTTGTCGGGATAAATAAAATACTCCTGGCGAAAAGAAAGAGAGTGGTTGGGCTCGGCTGAAGCCATTTGATGTGGAATCACTAAACTCAGTTCAGAAATAACTCTTTGATAAGTTTTATAGGCTGACTCGGATAAGCTCTTTTGTAAGTTCCAGTATATGGCCTCAATTTGATGATGCTTGATAGTGCTTAAAAGGTAATTTTTTATTAGGTCCAAGGAGTCTTGGAGGTTCACAGTAATCTGGGTGACACAAGCCTTTGTAACCTCGGGGGGGATCCACGAGTCATTTTGTTTATCAGGAGAATGCGAATGTACGATCAAATACCTAGGTAACAATTTCAAGTGAAGCCTGATCCAAGGATATACGAAAAAGCGAATAACCCAAGATAAAAAGAAGGTAAAAAATCCTGTTCCTATCCAAACCAAACGAGAGAAATCCTGCATTTGTTTGGTTAAGCCCAAATAAAAGCCGATATTGGCCAGCCACAGAAGACAAGCCTTGAGTAAGGATGAGCCATCCTGCCAGGAGTTGAGTTGTGTTTTATATAACACTTGAGACCATAGGCTGATTATAAATAGCACAGAAAATATAGGATAAAATGAGAAAAACCATTGTAGGGAGGGTAGCATAGGCTCAATAAGGCTTTGGCCTAAGAAGTCGCGAAATTGCACACTGAAAAACAAACCCAGAGAGACAGTTATGAGGTCTAACATGAGCAGCAGCAGAATCAAGATAAGGTGTTGCTTACGATAAGTCATAGAGATTCCATAAAACAGAGTCGGGATTTTTCACTAAACGTTTGAGCTCTTCTTGCCAAGAGGGAAGAGTAATATTTAAATCTCGTTCTAGTTTTTGATTGCTCATTGCTGAAAAACGTGGGCGAGGGGCTGGCAGGGGAAAGTCAGCTTGGTAGGCCGGGTATATAAATCGGTTGATGTTTTTTTGTCGAAGATAAAAACGGGCCCACTCCCAGCGGGAGGCGCAATCATGATTGACCAGATGATAAAGACCACACAGCTCTTTCTGTATAGCGAGCCATGTGGCGACGATTATTGTATCTACTGAGGTTGGCACTGATACCTCATCACAGGCAATACTCAAATCCCTGCCCTCCTTGAGCCATTGATCGAGCTTCAAAAGAAAGTTTTGGCGATGACCACCAAACACCCAGCTCACTCGGAAAATTAACGCTTGGGAGGATTTCAATAAGATCTTCTCTCCGGCCCACTTGGAGTGGCCGTAAACATTCAACGGGTTCGGCTCATGGTCTTCAGTATAGAGAGACCTGTTGCGCCCATCAAAAACATAATCCGTAGAGTAATGAACCAAGCGGCAGGGATGACTATCTATCCATTCGGCGAGCCAGTGAGGAAGTTCGCAGTTTACTTGCCAAGCTTCAGCTTGATTTGTTTCTGCCTGATCTACGGAATTATATGCAGCTGTATTGATGATGATATTGGGATTCGCATTTTTTAGAAGTGCAAAAAATTGATCTTTTTGAGTCAGGTTACATTCTTGTCGTGATATGGGGATCAATTTATGTGAGCTTCCTTTGAAAAATCTTAAAAAACGATTTCCTAACTGCCCTTTGGAGCCAAGTAACACAATGTTCATGTTTTCACCCCAGCCGGAACCAATCAATCGAAATTATATTCAGCCTCATGAAGATATGGAGCTGTACTATCTTTGGGGGACACAATGGGAGTATCACTCAGGGGCCATAATTTACAGATTTCAGGGGATTGCCAATGGATAGACCTTTCGTATGACGGTTGATACTCGCTTCCAAAAACCTTATATGAAATGTAGGCTTCATCAGAGAGAGTGTAGAATCCGTGGGCGAAGCCGGGCGGAATCCATAACATTTGAGGTTTATTTTCGTCGAGTTCGATAGCGAAGGCATTTTTGAAAGTCGGACTGGACTTTCTTAGGTCAAGGATAACATCAAAAATTTTGCCCTTGATGCAATAAAGTAATTTTCCTTGAGCAAAAGGAGCTAATTGGTAATGCATACCGCGGAGAACATTTTTTTTCGACAGTGAGTGGTTCTCTTGAACAATTTCGCTGGGTAATTCTAGTTGGAGAAAAGTGCTTTTTTTGAAGCTTTCCAGAAAAAAACCCCTCTTATCTTCAAAGCGGCGAAGCTCGATGATCACTGCGTCTTTGAGCGGGATGGCTACCTTAATAAACACCGACATACCTAACACTATCGAGGCATATAGATATAGAGACAAGCAATTATGCAGATTAACAAAGCTTCGTGATATGTTTGAGTTGTGGATAAGGGAGTACAGAAGTCCTGACTTTTCTGCGCGGGGATAAAATCATCGGTTCCTCTCGAGTAGTTCACTCACTCTAAGTTAGAGCAAGTGAGGAGACTTAATCCAAAGTCCAGGTCCTTTTAACTTTTTAGGGGATAAGCCGAGTCTTGATAGAGGGGGTGTTTATGCCTACCAAGGATGGAATCAAGACTCTCGTATTGTTGTTGGTTGCCTTTAGTTTTTGCTCTTGCGCGCCACAAAAAACCAAGGATCAAGTTTTCGCTGAAAACGATCTTTCTGCCTTGACTCCAGCTTGTCGTGAACAAGTGATACCAACAGAACTTTTGGTGCGTTATCGTGATGGGAGATTGGAGAAATTTCATTTGGATGGGCCCGAAATTGAGAGTGAGCTGGGTGTAGTTGGCCAAGCAGAGGAAGAAGGCACTCGGAATGACAGGGAATACTCTAGCGAACCAAATGCCTTGAATAAAAGTTCTCAACGCGAAGTTGTCGCTCATCGTTTGGTGGATGATCTTTTGCAGGCCTATGGCGAAGAGATAGACGCTGTCGAATATAACAAAAAAATCAAACATTATTCAGGCCCCTCTGCGACACCAACCCCAACTTGGGCCACGGAGCGTATCGGTGTACCTGCGGCACACGCCCAAGGCTACCGGGGCTTGGGAACGGTCGTCGCTATTATTGATTCAAGAGCAGAGCTATCTCATCCCCTGTATCGAGACCAAATCTTAGTTAACACTCAGGAACTAGATAGCCACGTCGGTGTGTACGATGATGGTAACGGTTATATTGACGATATTTGGGGCTGGGATTTTGCCAGAAATGAGCCGCTTCGAGTCACGGGTCTCGGCGATGTCCACGGGACTCATGTGACCGGTATTGTGGCTCAGGTAGCGCCTCAGGCGGGGCTTTTGCCTTTAGCTTTTATTACAAGCGATGGGTATGGCAGTCTCGATGGAGCTATTCAAGCGATGCGCTATGCGAAAGCGCGAGGGGCTCATGTGATCAATGCTTCCTGGGGCGGTAACGTCTGCTCTGTTGTTTTAGAACGTGAGATCAGAGATCTCAGTGATGCGGGTGTATTTTTTGTGGCGGCCTCTGGTAACAGTGGTTTGGATTTGGATTTAAGCCCCCAATACCCGGCAGTTTTTCAGGCTCCTTTATCTCTCACTGTAGCGGCCTCGCGGATTACTGACTATCTTGCTGCCTACTCAAACACGAGCTACCGCTACGTGCATCTGGCTGCGCCTGGTAGCGATGTTTATAGTAGTTTACCCAACGGTAGCTATGGTTACTTAAGCGGTACCAGCATGGCCGCCCCCTTTGTAAGCGGTAGCCTTGCTGTGCTGCGATCAGCTTTTCCCAATAAATCGCAATCGACATTACGAGCCACTTTGCTCCAAGCTGTCGATCGCCTCGATTACCGTGTGCAAAGTGAGGGTCGGTTGAATTTGCAGCGTGCGGTCGAGTTACTGCGGCAGTGAATGATAGCGTCAGGAATAATGATAGCGTCAGGAGTATGGATCAGCATTCCATTTATTTAGTGCGTATCTTGGTAAGTTATGCATTTATTTGTATCCCTTGACCATACTCCAAATTTATCCGATAAATTTGGAGTATGGTCAAGAGAGCTATCAAGTTGCCATCCAAGGGAAGTTATTTTTTGTTTGGAGCTAGGGGAACTGGGAAAACCACCTTATTGAAGGCGAGCTACCCAGACGCATTGTTTATAGACCTTCTGGATTATGAGGAGGAGGACAACTTACGCCGTTCGCCCAAAAGCTTACGAGATCGAATAGCAGCGGTTGGTAAGACACAAAAAATTATTATTGATGAAATTCAAAAGCTGCCCCGTTTGCTAGACGAAGTTCAACGGTTAATTGATCAAGGTATTGATCGATTTGTACTAACGGGTTCGAGTTCGCGTAAATTAAAGCGTGGCGGAGCGAATCTGTTGGGCGGACGAGCCTTTTACAAGGCGCTGTTTCCGTTTACTGCGGGTGAACTAGGCGAGCGCTTCAATTTACAAGAGGCTTTAGAATATGGCTTGTTGCCAAAAATTTTTCAATTCGACACGCGACAAGCTAAAATCGAATTTTTAAATACTTACGTTCGAGTTTATATTCAAGAAGAAATTCAGCTGGAACAGATCGTAAGATCTTTAGATCCGTTTCGTGGGTTTTTGGAAGTCGCAGCCCAGATGAATGGAAAGATTTTAAATTACTCCAAAATCGAGCGGGAAGTTGGAGTAAGCGTTAAAACAGTTCAATCGTATTACCAAATTTTACAAGACACATACCTCGGTTTTATGGTTTCAGGGTTTCACGAGTCCTGGCGCAAGCAGTTGAGTCAGTCACCGAGGTTTTATTTTTTCGACACGGGAGTGGCGCGGGCTTTAGGTAGAAGGGTTACTCTGGGGTTGAATCCATCCAGTTATGAGTTTGGTGACTTATTTGAACAATTTATCGTCAGCGAATGTTTTAAGTGGAATGAGTATTTTGGAAAAAACTATCATTTTACCTATCTTAGGACCAAAGATGGGGCCGAGATCGATTTAATCGTAGATCGGCCTGGCCTAAGACGTGCCATGGTTGAGATAAAATCCAGTGAGCATATTACCGAAAAGGATCTGCCCCATATAATCACTTTTAAAAAGGAACACCCCAAGACTGAAGCCTTTTGCTTATCTCGAGATCAGAGGAAAAAAAATATTGCAGGTGTAACTTGTCTTCCTTGGGAGCTAGGCCTGATCGAATTGGGGTTAGGCCCCTGATGCGCGAGCCCTGAAATAGTATGTATTTCGCTGAAAAAGGCTCGATTTTTTTTGTCTCAAAATGACTCAAACTAACTAAAGTCGAGTTTTTGTCGAGAAATCAGGATAAACTATGTTGTGCCGTCGGGGCTTGCCGATAAAGAACGCAAGAGAGGAGGGGAGTCATGTTTAAGAATAAAATTAAAGCAACTTTACGTAAGCTAAAGAG
>CAZZMS010000162.1:0-9353 GCA_964655485.1 uncultured Pseudobdellovibrionaceae bacterium
GAATGCGATTTTATCGGCAGGGCCGGTCGTCCAGCTGGTCATGCTGTTGTTGGTAATCATGTCAATAAGTTGCTGGGCCCTCATTTGGGCTAAGTGGAATCAGCTAAAAAAAGTTAAGCTTGAGAATGAGGAGTTCATTCAAAAAGCAAAAAAAAGAAAAGCAGAACAGCTGGCTTTGGACTCAGAGGACCTTTGGGAATCGACACCTCTTGCCCGTGTGTTTTTAGTGGGTTACCAAAGATTTCGTGAACTCACGCAAGATAACTCGGGGATTGATTTAGCCTCGGCCATGGAGATGACAGAAAAAGAAATGCTTCGTCGGATTCGCGTGGAGTTGGGGCTTTTGGAATCACACTTGGGTGTTTTAGCTAGCACGGGATCTGTAGCGCCCTTCATTGGCTTGTTTGGCACCGTGTGGGGGATTCTGGGTTCTTTCCAAAAGATTGGTGCTATGGGAAGTGCTTCTTTGGCTGTGGTGGCACCGGGAATTGCCGAAGCCTTAGTGGCGACAGCGGTAGGTCTTTTCGCTGCGATTCCCGCGACTTTGTTTTATAACCACTTTGTGACTAAGATTCGCGCTTTCGAAGTCGAAATGAATGATTGGGCAGGTGAGTTTCTTATTTTGTTGAAATCAGATAAGTAACACCTTTGTGTGGGAGTTACCAATGGGTATGGGAAGCACTAATGGCTCATCCAGCCAGATGTTGATGTCAGAGATGAATGTTACCCCTCTCGTGGATGTCATGTTGGTGTTGCTTATCATCTTTATGATTACGGCTCCCTTACTTCAACAGGGTTTAGAGGTCGAAGTTCCCCAAACAGAAAGTGGGGGCTTGGAGGTTCCTCAGGAGCCTTTGCGTTTGGTGATCGATAAGGACAAAAATATTCGTATTGGCAAGACCAAGCTGTCCAGGCAAAATCTAAAAAGTTTTTTAGTAGAGGTTTTGAAACAAAAAAAAGAAAAGCAGGTTTTTATCGAGGCGGATCAGGCTTTAAGTTATGGTTTTATTGCGCAAATTATGGCCGAGGTGAAAAACGCTGGTGCGACTAGCTTAGGATTGGTGACTTTGCCAAATCATGAATGATGGTTCATCTAAGACAAAGGCCTATTACTGAACCTCCTTTTTGGTTTTATCCCCGGTTTTTTTTGTTATCCTTACTAGCCCATCTGGCCCTCCTCGCTTTATTTAGTTTGTCGCATTTTTTTGGTTGGTTTTCCGCCCCAGCTATTCCTTATGAGAAGGCGATTCGAGTGGATGTGGTGGGCTTGCCAGATAAGTTACCGGATAATCCGGTCATACCTGTGTCTGCTCCAGAGCCTACCAGTGCGACAAACTCGCCATCCAAAGCTCAAGAAAGTTCTGTGTCCCAGGAGAGAACGACAGCTCCCTCTGAGGCGAAGAAAACTGAAGCGATGCTCAAGGAAAAGCCTAATACCGATGGGAAAAAGGTAGGAAAAACTGACAAAAAAGAGGTCTGGTCAAAAGAGCGAGAACAAGCAGCAAAAGCTTGAAAACAACTTCAAGCTTTGGCCACGATTGAATCTGAGGTGCAAAATCAAGAAGCGAGTCTAAAACAGCTCCGTCAAATGGTCTTTAAAGGAAATAAAATCATAGCTGGTAGCAGTCTCACCGGAATCGAGAAACTCGAAGTGGAAGAGTATGTTGATCGCGTGGAGGCCCATGTGAAGTCCTTTTGGGCTTTGCCTCAGTGGCTGGCTAAAAAAAAGCTGCGGGCTAAGGCCTTAGTGAAGTGGGACTCTCGTGGGATGCCTACCACCATTCAAATCGTGGAATCTAGTGGGGATGACGAGTTTGATGAGGTGGTCATGAGTACTTTACAAAAAGCCATTCCCTTCCCTCCTCCGCCAGAGAAATTCATTCTCATCGTTCGTCAACAGGGAGTGTTGTTTGGTTTTCCAGAGTGATCTGGGTCAAGACTAAAGTGCAGTTTTTTAGACAAATCAGGGTCGTTTTTTGTTCCCGTGGAACTTTTATCTTAATCTGAAACAGTCAGCCTGCGTATCTTCTTTTTAGAGTGAAGCGACTTTGCACCTTTCCACATGGAGGCTTGACCCCTTGGTTACGACTTTTTGGTTAGCCTTAAGGAGTGAAATCATGTCAGCAAAGCAAAACATTCGAGTTGTCGTGGTAGGTTTAAGTGCTTTAAGCACTCTGCAACTGGGCTTTGTTCGACCGGGAGAAACTCTGCAAGTGCAAGGTACGGTGAATGCCCGTTCGAGTGCTGATTTTAGATCTATCAGTCAAAATGTTAAATTTGTGTTACCAGCTCAAACCGATTTGGTGGTTAATCAAGTCAGAAAGTTCAACTCTGGTAACTATGGGTTTTATGTCACGGTTCAGTCAGGGCCCTACCGTGGGGAGCAAGCTTGGGTGTATTATCGAGTGGAGAATCCGCGTTTGCGCTTAGTGGACAAACCCATAGAGCAAGCAGCACCCCGAGAGCCTGCGGTAACTATCCAACCTACTCCCGCTACGGATAAGCTTCTTTCGGCACCAGAGCAAGATGACCTTGAGCGGTGGATGCAGAATCAGGCTTTAACACCCATTCCAACGAAGCCTGTTGAGCGATCACAGACTCCGGCGGCGCAGTCGGCGCCACTCCAAACTAACAACTCGGCACCATCTCCTTCCATAACGCCAGTGGCAAGCGAAAGAGCCGATACCTGTGTCAGTTGTTCTTCAAGCCCTTTGCAAAATCGTCTAGCCGAACCTATTCGTCAGGTTATTCGTGCGGGTTCCTCTCAGCTTGTTGTGGGAGCTAGACAGACCATGGCAGTGATGTACCAAAATTGTAATGTGTTAAATCAAGATCTTTATACTCCGGGAGTTCACCCTGATATTGGAGACTGGATTCAGAAGGAAGATCGCGGGCACTACAAGCAAAGATATGTATCTCCGCGCGCGAGGGATCAAATCGTGCGTAATCATTACTACTTACAAGGTTACCGGCGCTCAGCGCCCCAATGTCCCGATCTCACGCAAGCGCCACCCGTATTCATCTACGGAGCGAGACCGCGCTTTGAAGGGCAGACCATTGACATTCACTCCACTCATCGGGCAGGTAGTGCCGTGCGCGCTTTGGATTGTTCTGCCTTCGCCTCGGTGGCTTTGAGTGTGGCAGGTTTGAAGCTTCATCCCTCAGTGAAATCACCGCAGCAAAATATGTTTACCTCGACTCAATTGATTGGTTTGGATGGACACAACAGTTGTTTCGAACGGGTGCATATGCAAGCGGGACAACCCCCAATACAGCCGGGTGATATCTTTTCCGTTAATGGTCATGTGATGATTGTCGATCAAGTGGGGGAAGATCCTTTTGGGATTGCTCGTTTGAAGCGTGAGGGGAGATTTCCAAAGAGTGCTCAGGCTTGTTACGGCTTTCCTCCCCCGGCGGACTACCTAAACTTCAGTATCATTCAGAGCTCTGCGGCGGGGGATATGCCGGCTATGCGCATCCATGCTGGGGACTACGTGAGGCCGTTTCGCAGCCATGAGGGTATTGTCTATAACCGCTTTCGAGACCTTTTCGAAGCCGCCTGCTTAGCAGAGTTTGGAAGACCCACTAAAGTGAAGAATCGCCGAGGCTCTACGCTGATTCGCCACAAAGGCACTGAGGAGTGTCGATTTGCAGAGCACGAACGTCCTAAATTAAAAGGTATGGAGTGTAGTGGGGATTGTTTGAAGGAAGCCTTGCAGTAGAGAATGTAATAGAAGCCGTCTTAAAATAAACCCCTTCAAAAAAGGAGGATGTATGTCCATCAAGAATCAAACTCTCAACCCAAGGATAGGCCTCGTTTTCTTCCTGACTTTTGGCGTTTTGTCGGCTTGTGTTCATTCCCACACAAAGTCATTAACAGCAGAGACTGTGGCCAATCCCACGGCAGTAAGAGGTGAAAGAGAGCCTGCAGCTCAAGCCAAGCCCGAGTCACTCAGCGAGGTGTTACCCTCATCGTCTTTGCAAGCGCGTACGGCAGCCCAACGTCGAGTAGCTTCGCAGGCCCGTTACCATGGAACTCTCGAGTCTTGTCAGAAAAGAAGCGATATAGAGTTGGCCAAAGATTATCTCAACTTCATTTTGTTTGGTGGCTTTTTAGGAGTGGACAAATCGCGGTGTGCTGCTGAACTTAAAGCCCTGCCATTTTTGCCTATCGAACCATTCGAAGGAGATGTAGTTCCAAGACAATTTATTCTTTCTGATTCCGATGTTGTGGAGCTGAATAAAATTGAGAGATTAAGGGATGAATATGGTTACGATATGAACACTTTAAAAGTGACTTACACCATTCATACCAACAAGCGGAAAGTTTCGGGAGTGGTGGAAATTTCTCCCTCGCAATATGAGGAGGATGTAAAAAACTTTGGTTGTGCTTATCATCGGGTTGAACCTGAACCGGCTTTTGTGCGACGTCGTTGTCTCCCTGCAGGCCGCTAGTTTAGGGGGCCAGCCAAACATAAGAGCAATTGTATAAGCCTGCAGGGTTTTTGTAGCGAACCATATTTTGCCACATAGGCCAGTCTTTTGGAAAAAGATTTAATTCAGTCACCAAATACTGGCCATTGCGGTTATAGAGCCGTTTCCAATTCTCCAGCATGGGTTTTTGTGTTTTTAAAGTGAGATATTGGAATAGCTCGAGCGCGAAAATCTTGCCCCAAGCTTCGTAAACCTGCTCGTTGACCCAGAAAGGGAAGGTGTTTCCATGTAAGGGGCCAAAGCTAATGCGCACCTCTTCGCGAGTGACAATATTGCTGGGTTCGGAAAAATTTTTGATAAACTCGAGGGGGCGAGGATGTAATCGAATTAAGTACTCTTTGTAGTAGCGAAGATCTGATAAGTCGCGCATGACCACTCGTCCCGTGGGTTTCAGGTTCTTATCAAACTCCAGTAAAAAGTTTTGTGCGTGGGGAGAGTCCAGTTCAATGCCCAGCCGCCAAAAGCTTTCACCCACTGCACGGGCAACTGCGGGAATCATCGTACGAGCGACAAACTCATCAGGGTGCATGAAGCCATTTTTTTGAGCGATCCAAGGCCCAATATCCGTGTGTACCAGAGTGAAGGCTGGAATGTAGAAGTAACCTTTTTGTTTGTGTAAGCTTTGAAGCACATCTAGATCACGAATGACCATTCCTTGATCAAGCCCTTTAATTCCAAAAGCCAAAGGTTCTTTCAAGAAAATGACATTTTCAAAACGTAAAATGCGCTCTTGCTGATCAATCCACTCGCTAGCGCGAACGGCATCCACGGCATCTTTAAACTCTTGTTTCTTATCCTGCCAGTTACCACCGGTTTTGTTAGTGCTGACTTTAACTGAGAAGCTCACTTCTTGGTCGGGACTTTCAACAATGTAGGATCGCGAGGAGGTTTGATAGCCGGTGAAGTACTGACCTTTTTTTAGCTCAATGCCGTGCTTTTGTTTGAAAAAATCGTAAAGCTCGCCTGCAAATTTTGTATCTTCGGGATTAATGATCCAGCGTAGATAGGACCTGCCGTCCCGCTGAAAGATAAGATGTTTTTTTATTTTGGGGTTCTGCGTTTTGATTTCCTCCATATCCACCAAATCCAGGGGAATTTCGAAGTGTTCGATCGGCAAGGGTTTCGAATCACGAACACTAACATTATTTCCCTTGGTTTCAAAATGGACGAGAAATTTCGTCATAGCATCGAGGGCCCAAGTGGGGGTGGCAGTGTGTATGAGGAATAAAAAGAATGATAAACAGACTACCCATGGAGATGATGAGTGAGTGGATATTTTCATAGCTTTCCCTGTCTCATCAAAAGAAGTTGTCTTGGTTTTAACTTTAGCTCCAGCTGAAAAGGTTTCGGCATCACCCTTCTGCTAGATGAAGAGTATATTCAAGTTTTTGAAAAGTTTTTGAAGAAATCGTCGCGAAGAAAAAAATACTCACTAGTGTTCAAAAAAAGTCCTCGGGGCTTAGAGTATCAGGATCAATTTTTGTCAGCTGTCCTTGTTTCATTAGGTAAGCGTGGTCACAATGGGCGAGTGTGGACAGGCGGTGAGCAATCACCAAGGAGGTCTTGTTTTGACTGAGCTTTAGCCAAGCCTGTTGTAAAAGGGCTTCGCTTTCTGAATCCAGATTGCTGGTGGCCTCATCAAAGATCAAAAATGCTGGGTCATACAGGAAAAGACGGACAAAGGCTATAAGTTGCTTTTCCCCTTGGGATAAATTGTGGCCCCGCTCGGCGATTGCAAAATCTAGATCTTTGCCTTGCTTTTTGAAATAGTCACCAATTCCTGTAATCTGCAGGATGTGGTGTATTTTATCGTCGGTAACATCTAAAAAGGCTTTGAGGTTGTCTCTGAGGCTGGCTTGAAATAAAAAAGGATCTTGCGCTATGACACCCACAAAGCGGCGTAGCTCGTGTAGTGGCCAATCTTGAATGTTTCTCCCGTCCAGTAACAGTTGTCCTGAAGTGGGAGGATAAAACCCTTGCAGTATTTGGATGAAGGTTGATTTTCCACTGCCTGTGCGTCCGACGAGGGCTATCCGTGATCCGCGGGGGAGGCTTATCGAGAGGTTGTGCAGAATCCAAGGTCCAGTGTCTGCATAACGAAAAGATAACTGTTTAGCCACGATGAGCTCTCTGGGGGATGGGCTAGCCAGGGGATGCGGCGGACGAGAATTCTCAGAGGGGGTTTTGTTGTCCTCACGCCGTTCTAGCTTCGGTGGGTTATTCGTTTCATCGCTTTTTGATTGGTTCTCCATGGGTCTTTTGAGGTTTTGCTCCTCGGTTTCTTGTAAAATGGGAAAGACTCGTTCTGCGGAAGTGATACTATTTTGAAATTGTTGGTAACGTTCGAGAATTTCCCGTAGGGGTGGGATTAAGTCTGTGGCGTGCAGGACCAGGGTAATCATAGCCCCCAGACTCAGCTGGGGTCCCCAGCCTTGAGCAAAGAAGAAGAGCAAACCACCAATGAGAAAGGCGGTGGCTAAATTCATGATAGGATGCAACCATGCAGAGGTAGCAATGGTTTTAAGTTGAATGTTTTTATAATCCTCCGAGAGGACTTGAAACTGTCGCTTAGTGTCTTCCCGGATATTCAATGTAAGTAGAGCTTTGAAGGCGGAGAGCCTTTCAGTTAAAAAGCCACTCATGAGTCCCATTTGTTCTTTGCTTTGTCTTTGGCAAAGGCGGACTTGTTTTGTAACGGATATGGCCAAATAGATAAATAGCGGAATGGGTAACAAGGCGAGCAAGGTTAAGGTTGGTGAGATCCATAGCATAGAAAGAACAATGAATGACACGGACAAGGCTTGCACCACCAGATGAATAAGGCCATCGGAGAAAATCTCTTGGAGTTGACTAGAATCGTAGGTCAAGCGGTTTACTAGTCGACCGGTGGGCGTTTTATTGAAGTAAGACAAGGGGAGGTGAAGGACCTTGCAAAGAAGTTGGTAACGCAGGTCGCGAACGGCTTGATTGCCCAATGAAGCAAAAAACCAACTATAAAGAAAACCCGAGATAAAAAAACTGAGTTGTAATCCGGCATACAGACTAGCCCAAAAAACAAAGGCGTTTTCATCCTTTAGGGTAATTCCTTTATCCACCAGTTGCCCCAAAGTTACAGGTAAAAGCCTTTGTCCTAGCAGGTGAAGTAGCGTGAACAAAAGAGCCACGAACAAGAGACGCGGGTAACGCTTCACGAAGGGCCAAAGCCCCGTTACTAAGTTGTGGAGAGCTAGTCCAATCTGTAACTTTTCTTTGGCGGCTGGGGATGCTGTGTTCATAATTACCTTAGGGAAGAGATTCTGAGGTTTTGCATTCGGGCGACTCTTTGTCGAGTAGGGACAGAATAATCTTTTCGGTAGCTAGAGGCTCGCAGGAGCTTTTCCCATCCTGATACAATAGGATTTTTTGGAAGTAATCACTTTTTTGACTCAGCTCTTGCCATGTTCCTCGCTCCACCAAATGGCCATCATGCATGATTATGACCTCATCACAAAATCGCACGACGTTCAGTCGGTGAGTCATAATGAGAAGTCCCATATCCAAGCGTGCGAGGTTTTGCACAATCGCCTCTTCCGTGTGAATATCCACGGCACTCAAGGGATCATCCAAGATGAGGAATTCCGGGCGCTTCAAGAGAGCGCGGGCCAAGGCGAGTCTTTGCTTTTGGCCGCCGGAGAGATTCACTCCGCGTTCACCAATTAAGGTATCTAAGCCATTTTCAAAGCTTTGAATATCGTCCCAAATTTGTACCATTTTCAAGAGATCAACCAAATCTTCCTCTTTAGCCCAAGGGGCGACTAAGGCCAAATTCTCGCGAATGCTCATGGAGAATAAAATAGGCTCTTGAGTCACTAGGAGAATTTTTTGACGCAATTCCTGGTAACTGTAGGATTCAATATCATGATCGTTGTAGAGAATTTTTCCTGCACGTGGGCGCTTAAGACCGATCAAGAGTTCGCCTAATAAAGACTTGCCGCAACCTACGGGCCCAAGCAAAGCATATTTTTT
Source organism: uncultured Pseudobdellovibrionaceae bacterium (assembly GCA_964655485.1). Taxonomy (GTDB): domain Bacteria; phylum Bdellovibrionota; class Bdellovibrionia; order Bdellovibrionales; family Bdellovibrionaceae; genus JANWYU01. Next base: position 8,500 of record CAZZMS010000162.1, read on the forward strand.
CTTGGGCCTAAGCGAAAGCTCATCGATTTGAAGCTTAAACCCTGAAAGGGGCGAGTCAAAAAAGAACTGAACTTTTTCGAGGGATAAGCTTTTAAAGGCCGAGAGGGAGCTTTGGCTTTCGTTTTCTTGCCACGGGCTTTGTTCCAGGGTCTCGCGAATTCGTCGGAAGGCGGCAAGCCCCTTTTGCATTTGCGATAAGCCCATACCCATGGCGGTTAGAGGCCATACCATCTTGGTCACATAACGTTGATAGGCAATAAAAGTACCTACTCCTACGGCACCGCTTAAAAGATCTTTTTGTGCTAAAAACACCAGCACAATGGAGCCAAGGGCCACAGCACTTTCCATAACGGGATGAAAAAGGGAATCAAAAAAGGCCAACTTTTGTTGGTAACCAAGAAGTTGCTGATTCCACTTTTCAAAGTCTTTGAGTCGTTGATTTTCAATCGTGAAGCTTTTGATAAGGCGAATTCCACTAATGCTTTCCTGCACAAAATGACTAAGTTTTGCCAAGGATTCCTGAGACAGCCCAAAATAGTGATTAATTTCGCGCATCACCCAGCGAATGATAAAAGGCAGAAATGGTACAAATAGTAAAACGGCAAAAAGCCACGAGGGAGATAAAAACCACATCATGGGTAACACAAAAGCTGATATCATCAGTCCATCCACGGTGACCAAGATGGCGTGTCCAATGGCTTGACGATAGGCTTGAATATCATTGATCAAAAGGCTCACGCGTTCACCGACATTTTGCTGATAAAACCAATCGGGAGACTGCTCTAGATATTTTGCAAAAACGAGTTGGCGTAAGGACTCAGCCGCCTGAGTGTGATCTGTCTTTTATACAAATT
>CAZZMS010000163.1:0-6995 GCA_964655485.1 uncultured Pseudobdellovibrionaceae bacterium
GTGGGGGGGGGCACACCGGCTTAGGTCGGCAAATGGGTCGACCGTTACCGTCAAGGCCAACCATAAAGTCGGTGGGGCGACAAGCACCTTGCCACAGCGGACCACAAACTTTAGTCATTTGCTCAGTTATTCGAATTACGACAAGAGGATCAGGGCAATCTCCACCCGACCAAAGCGGTAGCTCACATTCTAAAGAATTAGGATCAAACTGGCCATACATGGATTCGCAAATCGATCTAAGGCTTGAGGATTCTCGTCCCTGAATAAAATCAAAATTAAATTTAGAAAAATTGATTTTTTGCCATTTTTGAACGTCTTTAGGTTGTAACCGACCTTGAAATCGGTTGAGGGGATTGGGACAAGGATCATTGGGATTACAAATCGGCGTCCATTCGATAGACAACAAAAATTCGCAATTCTGTTCATTCAGATCACATACTTGACCGTATTGGTCCAAACCTTGATTGCTTGGGTTGAAAATCGTAGCACCCTCTGCGTCGATGATTGTAACAAGAGAGGTTACAGCCCCTCGACAGTCTCTAATACTTGGGTCCACTGTCAGACAAGCCATTTGGTTGTTTAGTGGAGACAAAGTCATTTGATTCCAAGCGTTACTAGAGTTCAAGAGGCTGATAATTTGATTCACTCGGTTAGCTAAAGCTTTTTCTACATCGATTTGACTTTTAAGTGTCAAAGCGGATGTTACCCCTGATGAAACTACTAGGATCAAGGCGGATAGTATTCCTATGGAAACAAGCGCCTCACTCAAAGTGAGGCCAGATGTGGAATGTTTTAGGTATTTCTTACGCATGGTGATTAATCTCTGAGAGAGCATGGGTTCTCTCCTTTTTTAATTTTGCAGCTGCATTTGTAGAGCTCTAGATTTATCAACTCCAACGATTCTGTGCACAATGGTTGTGCGCTCACCCATTTTGACGGGTTGAGAGGTTATCAGCCCCACCCTATACCAGATGGATCCGGCAGGTATGCGAAAAAGAGTGTTATAGCACAAACAGTAGAGCGTGCTTCCGATGGCATCTTCTTCAGGGTTCCAACTATGTGGTGTTACGTAGAAGTAAAAATCTTTTTCAGTTTGGTTTTCAATGACAAATAAAAACTTTCTGTCCTCACCTGCAAATGAGGGGATAATTTGGTTGGGCCACTCTCTATTAGCAGGTAAATCCCTTATGTTTTTAACGATTACTGTACTACCGATTTTTAGCTTCTTTTTTTCACTGGCGTCGAAGAGGCGAACTTTTAGGGGAAAATTCCTCGTTTGAAAAACAAATTGAAATTCGGTTTTTTCCTTTTTGATCAGATTCTTTCCACCGTTTGGCTCTTGATTGGCGATTGCTTCATTGCTAGCTATGGCAAGAAGTAAAAGAGCTAGCAGTTTGAATGTCTTCATGAGTTCTCCCTCTATACTAAAACGCCTACTTGTATAACAACTTATTTAATCCTTTCTTTTCAAGCTTGTCTTCGGGAATACCGATGAGTGAATGTGTGATATTGAGTACACTGGCGTTACTACTATTTAGTATTTTCGCTACTCCTACTCTTAACCATCGACTTTTGGGCGGAAGCGTGAAAATACTCCCAACACACAGGCATGATAGCTCAACACCAAAGCTGGATTCGGCAGGTTCGTAGGTGTGTGGGGCAGCAAAAAAATAGTAAGGCTTGTCCGTTGGATTCTCTATCAGCATCACAAACGGTAACGCTTGTCCTAGTTCCCCACGTAATGTTTGATTGGTCGTTTCTCGCAAGATCCATCTGGGCAAAGGCTCCGACAATTTGGTCACTAATGTTTCTTTTACGTCTAACACTTTATCGCTAGAAGCCGTAAACACACGCATTTTCAAAGGGAAATTCTTGTTATTCCAAAAAAGTCTTACGCTTACCTCTCGCCCCAAAGTAGTTGCCGCCCAAGTCGATTGTGCGGATGTAAGGCATGATAAAAAAAACAAGATCTTGTTAGTCATAGACATATGAAATCTCCCCGATCGTTAAAACCTTTGCCAGCGTAAGGGCATGGTGCTTGTTCTATGGATGGTAAATCGATACAAAAGGGCTGATTGTCATCCGTAATTCCCGCCAGTTTTCGTCCTCGGCCACATTCTCTGCCTTGAAAGAAAAACTCACATTTCCCGGTGCTTTGATTATATCGACCGCCCATTTGAGCACAGGACTGATCCAAGCTTTGAGCATACTGCGAGCGAGTGAAGGTGAGCATTTGAGAAAATTTCTCGGTGGAGAAATGTAACGCACGATTAGTTCTTACCTCGGCTCGAATTTTGGCCTCTTGTTTTCTGCACCCTTGGCAGCTTGGAGACCAAAACAAACGAATTTGAAAAGGACACTCCCAGCTTTAACTTTGAGGATCAAAACCCTGACCACTGGCGCATAATTCCCCGCTTAAGCGGTGGCCAGATTGAGAGTCGGAGGATTTCACCAGGAGTCGTCCATCTAGAGTTCGCAAATCTAAAGCTCTTTCTTGATCTGGGCATGAGCTAGTGCGTAGACAGGTGAGCTGAGGATCTTGATCTATGTTGAATTCCCATGCCATATCATTTTGCAGTACCCCACTGATTTCAAGGGCAATAATTTCTAATCGCTTTTTAAAAAGATCCTGACTCATGGCCCTTTTTTGGTTTTGTAAGGGCGTCAACAAAAAGTACATGACGATTCCAATAACTATCGCAATACCGAGTACCAAAGTCAGAGCGGAGCCATTTTGTTTGTAGAGCCGAGCTCTTTTCATGGTGGTGTGGGTGAAAGAAGCTTTTTTCATGGCATACCTTTCAAATTAAATACAGGTTCTCGGATCACACAGAGGGTTACTGTTACCATCTACGCCAAAAATAAAACCACTGGAACAACGAGGAAGGTTTCTTGGGGCGCAACGGGCTGTTCCATCACGATTAAACCCAACAAGATACTCTCCCGGATTGGTGCACTTAACCATTTTGGGCATGATTTTACAGCCATCACCCTGCAATTGTCCCAATTGAGACGTCTCACATAATGCTTCTTTAGTTTCATAAACTTTTTGAATAACAGTGAAATTATAAAACTCCGGATTTATCTTGAGATTGAGATTAGGGAGATTTTTTACTTTGAGCTGCCCGGAAATAACGATGTCTGGGGTGAGGCACTTATCATCTTTACAACGCGGCCTCCAGCTCATCTCGTAGCGGAAAATACAATCTGGGTTTGTGCTGTAGTTCTGACAAGGGCGCCCTTTTAGATCCAAGCCTTCGTCTTTCGCTAAGGCCGCGACCTTGCGGCCTTGGAAGTCTAAGATCTCAGAGATTTGTCCCCCTTGAGATGGACAACGAAGGGGGTTAGCTGGGTTTTGCAGTTTTTCTTTGATACAAGCGAGATCACTATTAATTGCGTGAGTTGCGATTTGTCGGAAACTATCGTGGTTTTTAAGTAATTTAATGGCCTCGCTTCGAGTTTGGTTTAGCCATGAGTAACTTTCGATGGCCACTTGTGTACTTTTCGTTTGGAACAAAAGAGAGGATATCCCAAGTAGCGCGACTCCCACAATAACGGCACTGATTAATAGTTCTAGTATGGTCACCCCTTTTTGTTTGATTATGAATCTCCGAATGGCATACTTCTGACCAGCCAATTGTAGTTTGTTTAGTACTTGTGATAAACAGAAGTGGATAATACTCATGAGCCCCTCTGTGAATTGGTGTTGCAGGCCTCAAGTTTTTGTTTAATACGCCGGTTACCTAAATCAATTTTTGAAGTGTCAAAAGTGATCATCCCCTGTTTATCAGTAAAAGCGAAATGGGGAATGCGACGAACTTTAAGAAACTTTGAGAGTTTTCGATTTTCATCGTAGAAATAGGGAAAGCGAATGCCCCACGATGAACCTACCTGTTTGGCTTTGTCCCAGGATTCATCCATGCTAACACCCACCAGTTGAAGGCCGCAGCGAGATAGTGATTCGAAAGCGGCATTGAGGTGAGGAATTTCGGCTTCACAATAAGAACAGTACGAGGCGAAGAAGATAAAAATTTTCTCTTTTTCTTGGGTGAAAAAATCCTTTGGAGCTAGTTCTGAGTTTAGAAAACCCTTCACGTAGTCTTTTAACAGACTAGTCACACGGATCGTTTGTGTTGGTCGATCATCAGGGTCAAGGCGGTGTTTGAGTCCCTCTTCGCTCGCATTTGCCAAAGAGGAGGTGAGCGTGACGTTGATGAGCGAAAATACAATGAATAAAATGAACAGGTTTTGAATAAATCTGAGAGGAGACTTCGCCTTATGCGACTGATGTATCAACAAAAAACGAGAATCACAGGTGTCGGCCATAAGCTCCCCCTTTCCAGTTTAAAGCATAGAGCAACTTTAGAGCATGAGAAACCATCTTTGTCCAAGATCGATACAAAAGTCGGTGCGTATTACTGAAATAGGCTTAAATCGCGCACAAAAAGATATTGTGTGTTAAAGTATGGATCTGGGGGGATAACTTGTTTCATCGTTTTCTGGAGCGATTTGGTTTGGTAACGAGTTTGGGAGGTTTGTTGCTTGCCGGCTTTAATGCTTGCTCGTCTGGTTTTCATACAGATGAGAGACTGATGGGGCCAGTACTATCGTCTCCCCTAGGTGGCGAGCCCTCGGAGCCTCAGCCGACTCCTGCTGTTGGAGGTGATCAGCCCAATGGTCAAGGAGGAGTTCCCCAGTTACCTGGGCTACACAGCGTGCCACCCCCCTCAGGATCCTCGCCAGGAGGATCTTCGCCATCATCCCATGGGGTGGGCACAGGGGGACGTGGGGGGAGTAGAGGCCTTATCAATTCCCAATGTGGTGATGGTCGTCCCTACTGGTTACAGGTTCCTGCAAGTTACCGAGAAGATCTACCTATACCTATTTTGATTGCCTTTCATGGAGCTGGTGATGATTATCTGAATTTTGCAAACACCCTCAGTTACCTCGGGTGGCGTGGGGTCGCTGAGTCCCAGGGATTTCTGCTGTGGATTCCTGCGCATACCAATTCGAGTCGTAAAAGCTTTGCGCGGTTCACTACGGATGGGAGAGCTGATTACCAGGGAATGCGTCAAGAATTCGAAGGAGTGTTAAGTTGTCTAGCGCAACACTTAGGTCGGAATTATAACTTAGATAAAACTCACGTTTATTTATTCGGTTACTCTGAGGGGGCGAGCTTCACCGCCCTCATGATGAATGATTTTTCGGCGAGTATTAGAGCTGTGGCTATTTTTGCGGGCTCAGCACCCAAAATACGTAGTGTAACTCGTAAAGTTGGGTTTTTAGCAGTTGTGGGTAACGGAGACTACAATTATGCCCCAATCATTGACAGTTACCGCACCTGGAGTGATCACCCCTTTGATCAAAAAGTGTTTCCGACGGGACACTCGTTGGTATCTCTACAGAGCTTTCTGTCGGCGAGCCAAACTTGGCAGATTTTGCGCAGCTTGCCGGTGCCGTCCGTTGCTGTCTCGCCCTAGCTGATCCGATCTCATGTGGGCTCGAAATTCTTTCCTGTCTAGGGGCTAAGTGTTTCTGCTCTAAGGATAGAGCCACTCTGTTCAAAAGCCAACTGAGCTCAGGCGAGGGAATAAGATCTCGTTAATCTGAAATAGGGAAGCAACGTTTGATTGTTCCTGGTCGACAGAATCACATAAAGGTCTTAATCTCATGGGGAGGAGGAAACTTATGTTAAAAAATGCTTCGTTTTCACTGTTTGCATTAGCGCTTGCAGGTATGACGGTGCTGCCTACGCTTGCTAGGGGACAGACCCAAGCAAGTCCCTATATTCGCTTGGGTGAAGCCAAAATAGAGAAAAGTTTACTGGCCATTAGTGAACCGGCCTTTTTGGGTAACAAGTTCAAGGAAAATTATAAATCCACTCAGGTGAGCTTGTACGATATTTTAGCTAAGGATTTAGCTGTTGTGGGTTATTTTCGTTTGTTGCCTCCCAGCGCTCATCTGGACAAAAGTGAGAAACTTAGGCCCGTCACCGTGGATAAAAACGGTTTTGCTTGGGATCCTTGGCAGAGCTTAAAGGTCGACTATTTGCTTAAAACCGGATTTTTTTTCGAGGGCGGGCAGATGGTCGTTGAAGCCTATCTCTACCAGGTCAGCAAGGCGCAAAATGTATTTGCCACGCGTTACCGAGGCCCTGTGTCAAGTTTGCGTAGTTTGGCCCATTCTGCTGCGGATGATGTCGTTTATCATGTGTCTGGTCAGCGCAGTTTTCTGACAAAAAAAATCGCCTTTGTGGCGGCTCCTCCCGGTAAAACGACGCGAGAGTTATTTGTGGCCGATTGGGACGGGGAAAATCGTGAACAACTCACACAGCATAACACCATCGTGCTTTCTCCGGCCTGGTCTCCGGATGGGAAAAAAGTTGCTTATACAGCCTATTTGCAGCGAGCTATCTCCAAGATGCGTAATGCCGATTTGATGGTACTCGATCTGGAGACAAGAAAAGCCAAGATGACGAGTTACCGTAAGGGCATCAATTCCGGGGCATATTTTGATTCTCTGAGTAGTCTTTATCTGACCATTTCTACTGACAGTAACCCGGATATTTATAGGGTGGATTTAGAGGGTAACATTCTGACTCGGGTCACCAATGGCCCGCTTGGAGCGATCAATGTGGAACCTGCTTTAAGCCCTAACAAGGAGCTTTTGGCCTTTTCCTCTGACCGCTCGGGTCGCCCCATGATTTTTATCTCTGAGCCCGATGGTTCCAATCCCAGACGTTTAACTTTTGCCGGTAGCTTCAATGCCGCACCGAGTTGGTTTCCTGATTCCAAACATCTCGCTTTTGCTGGCTGGATAGATAAGGCTTTTGACATCTACACTATCGATATTAAAGGTGCAGAGATTCGCCGCATCACCAAGGCCAATAAACCCAATGGGAAACAAGCGAGTAACGAAAATCCTGCCGTTTCCACTGATGGTCGAGTGATAATGTATACGTCAAATCGCACGGGTAAAAATCAGCTCTATATGTC
>CAZZMS010000164.1:0-9151 GCA_964655485.1 uncultured Pseudobdellovibrionaceae bacterium
ACAAAAAAAATCTTATGGCGTAAGCGTTACTGAGCCAGTGCAACTCATGTTTCCTCTCGCCGCCGCGTTTTGGAAACTTCATGATAAAAATGAAGACTTAACAGCTCAGTTTTTACAAACGGAGTTTGGAGCCTATAAAGCAGAAATTCAAATCATCATGTCCGCTCTGCGGAGTCTGAATCACATACCTGCAGTACACTTTTTTAAAAAACGATCGAGAAAAAGAAAATTGGGCTTTCTTGAACAACCTTGGATGAGTTTGGTATGGGATTGGAATTTCAAAAACCTAGGCGAACCCGCCGGTCTTGATCTCGTATCTCTTGCGGAGTGGGAGAACGAGTTTGCTCACTTGGCTAAAGATATAGAGCAACACCTAAGTTCTCGTCCCTGAAAAATCCATTTTTACAATTTTTCCTTCCCCTGGGCTTTTTCGTTTCGACCCGGGGCACGCCATCCATAGCTCAGCTGCAAAGGGCTAAAGCCCTTGGCCATCCATGGTGCAGAGGCCTCCGGGCGAAAGAAAAAGCCCCTAGGGATAACCAACAAAGAAGCACTGTTTCTCCTAGTTTTTAAATAAACTTTATCAAAATCTCGAGGATTTTTTGCTACCACAGCGAGTAAAATGCAACACCGGCACACATTTGAAGGCGTCGTGAAATTATTCAGGGCCAACAACCGAGACAATCGCAATTCACAATGAGCTTTAGGCCACCTTCATCTGCAACTGCCCCATCACATGAGGACCTATATCATCGAGGTCGAGAACAAACTGAGCGGCTCCTAAAGCGATAGCAGCTGCGGGCATACCAAAAACGACACAGGTTTTTTCTGACTGGGCGTAAGTGACAGCACCTGCTTGCTTCATAGCCAACAAACCCTCCGCTCCATCTTTTCCCATACCGGTCAGGACGATTCCCACCGCATTACGACCTGCGGCTTGCGCAAGGCTTTTCATCATATAATCCGCTGCTGGTCTTACACCGTGTAGCAAAGGAGCTTGGTGCAGCTTCACCTGATAATACCCCCCCACCCGCTCCACATCCATATGAAAGTTGCCCGGAGCCAGTAAAACACGACCAGGTTGAACTCGATCCCCGTTCTGGGCTTCCTTCACCTCGAAGGGAAACATTTCATTAAGATTTTTAGCAAACATTTGGGTGAAACCTGCCGGCATATGCTGTGTCACCACAATACCAGGAATCGAGGCTGGTAAAGTGGAAAACAGTCTTTTTAACGCTTCAGTCCCCCCTGTTGAAGATGCAATCGCAATAACCTTATGTGTGGTTTGTGCTAAGGCTACGGATGACGATTCTTTGCTTGGAACTGATGGACTTTTCGTAGGGCTGCCTAATCGTGAAAACGTGCGCTGAGCAGGAGCTAACAATCGAGCTTTAGCCACTGCCTTAACTCGTTCGACTAAGATTTTAGATAAAAGTTCCATGTTCCGAGTAACATCTGCTGATGGCTTTTCTAAAACATCAATGGCTCCCAACTCCAACGCTTTAAGGGCGTTAGCCGAACCCGCTCCCGCCACAGAGCTAAAAATCAAAACACGAGTCGGAATAAACTCCATTAATTTTTTCAAAAAGCTCAAACCATCCATCTTGGGCATTTCAATATCCAATACAATAACGTCAGGTTTTTTCTCCAACACGAGCTCCCGCGCCATCAAAGGATCAGGCGCTTGACCAATAATTTGAATTTGAGGGTCCAACGAGAGGGCATGGGAAATGAGCTTCCGCATGACAGCGCTATCATCTACAACTAAAACTCGAATCGGTGTCATTGGTCCCCCTAGGATTTAGTTAATATGGATTGCCCTACGGATTTCAAACCAGATAGGGTAGCTAACCCAGACTCAGAGTGCCCCAAAAATAAATACCCACCTGTGCCCAAAACGCCTGCAAGTTCGCGTAAAACTTTTTCCACCGTGGGCCTATCGAAATAAATTAAAACATTCCGACAAAATATCACGTCAAACTGGCCGGAGAACTTGCGATATTCCCCAGTTACCAAATTAAATCTGCCAAACTGTACTAAATCTCGAATTTTTGAATCAACGGAGTAAACATCTCCTTCTTTTTTATTAAAAAATTTTTTCTGACGCTCTAAGCTTAAACCATGTAGCTCATGTCCTGTGTACTCACCCAGTGAAGCTTTTTCTAGAACTTCGTGATCAATATCAGTAGCGAGAATCCGCGACTTTTTACGGGAAGATTCAGGAAGGTTTTCCCACACAATCATAGCCAGGGTGTAGGGCTCCTGCCCAGTCGAACTTGCGGCACACCAAATACGTACCGGTTGGTGCGAGCGTGATTGTAACCACTTAGCAAGAAAATCGAAATGTTCTTTTTCTCGAAAAAACTCGGTCTTATTTGTAGTCAGTGCCGAAATAAAATCTTTTGTGATGACCAAATCACCTCGCTCCACGGCGGATAAAATCTGATCCAAATTCATCTGGCTGTACTTGCGAAGAAGTTTAGCCATACGATTTGACACAAGAGCCAGATTTTTAGGATTCATCGGCAGATAGATCCCGGCGAGAACGTAAATGCGATCAGCCACTCGTTTAAAATCTTTTTCCTTCACTAACACTCCGGCCTCATCACCCAAAGGAGGGATAGCTGTGACTTCTCCCGTCTTAGTGGACTTCGGTAACGCGCTCATGTGGGCCTCCTAAGCTACTGCACGTGAACTTCCCATCTCCCCATGTCCAACACTTGATAAGATATATTGGGGATCTAAGATGAAAACAGTTCTTCCATCACCTAAAATGGCTGAACCTGAAACTTCTGGGGTTTCAAAACCCAGTTGCGCAGGCTTGGCCACCACCTGAGCCTGCCCTAAAACTTGATCTACAGAAAGAGCTACTTGGTGATTGTGCCCTTCAATAATCACAAATAAAGAGTGAGCACGATCTCTAAGCTCACTGAGGTTTTGAAACTCTCCTAGTAAGCGAGAACGCTCCGTTACCGGAATCAGACGATCCCGCACTTTCAACATCCAGCCCCGCCCAGCCACATCAACTAAATCACCGGCTTTGGCCCTTACGATTTCACCAATCGAGTAAATGGGCAGGATATAAACCTGATCGGAAATTTTTAGAATAATGCCATCCGTAATCGCCGTACTCAAGGGTATTTTAAGTCTGAAGGTAGTTCCCTGACCCAGCTTTGAAAAGACTTCAATGTTACCACGGATTTTTTCAATATTGCTTTTAACCACATCAAGTCCAACGCCGCGACCACTGAGATCCGTCACTTTCTCAGCAGTGGAAAAACCCGACATGAATAGGAATGAAAATACCTGTTCATCGGTGAGCTGCTCGGGTTGCACATCGCTCGTCACTAAACCTCGCTCTTTGGCTTTATTGAAGACTTTTATTCGATCAATGCCACGCCCATCATCGGTGATGTCAATAACCACATTGCCGCCAAGCTGCCTAGCACTCACCCGCAAGGTGGCCCACTCACTTTTACCAACCTCTTTCCTTTTTTCTGGCACTTCAATACCATGATCTAGGGCATTACGAATGAGATGAGTCATGGGGTCACCTAACAACTCAAACACCGTGCGTTCAACCTCGGTCTCCTCTCCCTCAACCACAAGCTGAACCTTCTTACCCAGTTGCAACGACACATCGCGCACAATGCGCTGAATTTTAATAAACATCGGTCTCAGCGGAGTCATGCGCATAGCCAATGCGCGATCATACAAATCTCGCACTAGCTTATCTAATTGATCCACAATACCCGCTAATCGACTCGAGTTTGTTTGCTGTATGGTTTCGTCGTGTAGTAATTGGTTTTTTAACACCACAATTTCTCCCACGGCATCCAATACGGCATCGACCCGATTAACATCGAGCTTGATTACTTGCTCTTTTGCGTTACTTTTGGATTGATTCGAAGTAGCGGTCTCCGCGGATGACTTTTTCTGACCCTTGTCAATAGAAACCACCCTTTGCTCTGGATCTGCAGTAACATCCGTAGGAACGGGCTTTACGACCTCTGAATCTCCCCCCTCAAACTGTTGGGCCGTTACCATATCAGCTGCTGCCTTTGAAGAGGCGCTCGTCTCATCGCCAGAGGATTTCTTCCCTTGAAGATCGTCTAAGGTGATTTTAATTTGTTCCGCAAGCTCATGGACATCCCATGGGGAATCAGGGCTATCCTTGAGCGACTGTACCCTTTGCCTCAAGGCGTCGCCTGCTTGCAGAAGAAGACTCACTACATTAGGAGTGATGGTTTCCGGGTAAACTCTGAGGAATGATAACAAGTCCTCCGCAATATGCGCAAACTCCGCTAGATCCGAGAACCCTACAGCACTAGCTCCCCCCTTTATCGAGTGGGCCACACGAAAAATCTGAGCTAGAACGTCATCAGCACGGTTACCATTTTCTAGTTGGAGCATAGATTCTTCATACTGCTCCAGCAAAAATGTGCTTTCTTGCAAAAATTCACCCTGCAATTCTTTAAAAAAAGGATCGCTCATAATTATCCTCCAAACCTATCTATCGACCCTGTCACAATTTCCTTAACCGAACTGGTCTAAATGCGAGTCATAACTAAAACTCAGGGCTAAAGACCTTAGTCGAGTTGTTACTAACGCCACCCGGAAATGTAAGGACAAATGAAGGATTTTTGGCTTAAATATGGGTAACAAGGAGACTGATCCACCAAGGGGGCCGGACATGAGTACAAACGCCAGCACATTCACTGATCTTGTAAAAAAACTTGCTCAACAAAATAAAGTCTACCATCCGGCTTGGCAGGGAAGTTTTTGGGAATATCTTGAGCTCGTTAAACAAAAGCCCAAGGTTACACGAAATGCCTTCCAAAGAATGTACGATATGATTGTCTCTGCGGGTACCGAGGAATACGTTGATTTCAAAAAGCCAATCATTCGTTACAAATTTTTTGATGATGAGCTAGGGGGCGGTAAAGATGCTGTTTTCGGGCTAGACGTCCCGATTATGAAACTCGTCAACGTACTTAAAGCGGCAGCTTTGGGCTACGGTCCAGAGAAACGTGTGATCTTACTCCATGGTCCTGTGGGTTCAGCAAAATCTACTATCTGTCGTCTTCTCAAAAAAGGGCTCGAACATTATTCTCGCACAGACGAAGGCGCTCTGTTTACTTTTGAATGGATTGATGAAAAAGGGGAGCTTGGAGATCTCTTTGGTAAAGACGTACGCGTGTATCCCTCCCCGATGCATGAAGAACCTTTGCTCCTGATCCCTGAGGAGATGAGGCCTGCCCTCGTTGATGAACTTAATCGCGGGCTATCTGGTGATTACCGAATCCACATTGAAGGTGAGCTATGCCCACCTAGCCGCCTTATTTTCCGCACTCTTATGGAGCGCTATCAAGGCGATCTGGAAAAAGTGCTCTCCCATGTCCGCGTAAAACGTCTATTTTTATCCGAAGCTGACCGCATTGGTATAGGAACCTTCCAGCCAAAAGATGAAAAAAACCAAGACAGCACGGAGCTTACAGGCGATATCAATTATCGGAAAATTGCCGAATACGGATCAGACTCTGATCCGAGAGCCTTCAATTTTGATGGGGAATTTAATGTAGCCAACAGGGGAATGATTGAGTTTGTCGAGGTGCTAAAACTCGATGTGGCTTTCTTGTATGACCTACTCGGCGCTAGCCAAGAGCACCGAGTTAAGCCCAAAAAATTCGCGCAAACTTATATTGATGAAGTCATTATCGGTCACACTAATGAACCTGAATATCGAAGGTTACAAAATAACGAGTTCATGGAGGCTTTAAGAGATCGCACGGTGAAGATTGACATTCCGTATATCACTCGCCTGCGTGACGAGGTAAAAATTTATAAAAAGGATTTCAATGCCAAAAAAATTCGGGGAATTTCTATTGCTCCCCATACCATTGAAATGGCAGCCATGTGGGCGATTCTAACTCGTTTAGAAAAGCCGAAAAAAGCCAATCTAACTCGTCTACAGAAGCTGAAACTATACGATGGAAAATCTCTACCCAATTTCACAGAGGACAATGTGCGAGAATTGGGAAAGGAAACAACTCGCGAGAGGCTTGAGGGAATCTCAGCACGTTATATCCAAGATAAAATTTCTAACGCGATCATTAATGCGCAACAAAGTAACCGGGGATCAGTAAATCCCTTTATGGTTCTTAACGAGCTAGCCTCGGGACTAAAACATCACTCTCTTATTCAAGACGAGGAAGTGAAGGCCGATTATCTGGAATTGATCACGGTTGTTCGTCAAGAGTACGAAGAAATCATCAAAGCGGAAGTGCAACGAGCCATTTCTGCTGATGAAAGTGCTTTGCAACGACTTTGCGCCAACTACATTGATAACGTCAAAGCATACACACAAAAAGAAAAAGTTAAAAATCCTTTCACCGGGCTGGATGAAGAACCCGATGAGCGCTTGATGCGACAAATTGAAGAAAAAATCGACATCCCCGAATCGCGAAAAGATGACTTCCGCCGAGAAATTATGAACTACATCGGGGCTCTCGCTTTAGAGGGTAAGAAGTTCAATTACAAAATGAATGAACGTTTACATAAGGCCCTAGAGCTTAAGTTGTTTGAGGATCAAAAAGATAGCATTAAGCTCACTTCTTTAGTGAGTTCGGTGATTGACAAGGATACACAAGAGAAAATTGATATCGTGAAAACCCGATTAATTAAAGATTTTGGCTACGATGAAATTTCGGCCACTGATGTTTTACATTATGTGGCCAGCATCTACGCCCGAGGAGACGTTAAAAATAATGCGTAGTGAATATGTCCATACTTGAAGACCACAAACGCTTTCGAGACATCGTTAAGGGTAAGGTGCGAGACAACTTAAAAAAGTATGTCTCGCAAGGCGAGCTTATTGGTCGCAGGGAAAAAGATCTAGTGAAAATCCCCGTGCCACAAATTGATATTCCCAATTTTCGCTACGGTCCCAAGCAACAAGGCGGTGTTGGTCAAGGATCTGGCCAACCTGGAGATGGTTTGGGCGATGGGTCATCGGGTAGCTCCTCGGGAGAGGCGGGGAATAGTCCAGGAGAGCACGCCCTAGAGGTAGATCTAAGCATTGAGGAATTAGCAGATATTTTGGGCGAGGCTCTCGAGTTACCCAAAATACAACCCAAAGGTAACAAACAAATTGAAACTACCAGCGTTAAATACTCAGGACTGGCTCCCGTTGGACCTGAAGGGTTGAGACATTTTAAGTCCGTCTACAAACGTGCCTTAAAACGACAGATCGCCTTGGGCACCTACTCGCCGGATAACCCTAAAATTATTCCCATCCGTCAGGACTTTAGGTACCGCACCTTCAAAACGATCGTGAAGCCTCAGACTAAAGCGGTCATTATCTATATGATGGATGTCTCCGGCTCGATGGGAGACGAGCAAAAAGAAATCGTAAGACTTGAAAGCTTTTGGATCAATGCTTGGCTGAAAAAACATTACAAAGGACTTGAAACCCGCTTTATCATTCATGATGCTGTAGCCAAGGAAGTTGATGAGGATACCTTCTTTCGCACGAGCGAATCAGGGGGGACTCTCATCAGCTCAGCTTATAAACTTTGTCAAAAAATCATCGAAACCGATTATCCCTCGAGTGAGTGGAATATCTATCCTTTTCATTTTTCTGACGGGGATAACTGGAGCTCCGACGATACTAAGCTGTGTGTCGATATGATAAAAAATTTTTTCATACCGAACACGAACGTGTTTTGTTACGGGCAGGTGGAAAGTCGCTATGGTAGCGGCCAATTTTTGAAGGATTTACGTAAAGAGTTCGAGGGGAATGACTCGGTCATCTTAAGCTCCATTGCCAGTCGCGATCGAATCTTAGATTCGATCAAAGACTTTCTAGGGAAGGGAAAGTAATATGGCGAATTTGACCCCCGAGCTTGAGATGTGGCGAAAAAAAATTGAAGAGGTTGCTCGCGATCTTGGGCTAGATTTCTTTGAAACTATCTTCGAGCTCATATCCTACGATCAAATCAATGAATTTGCGGCCAAAGGGGGATTCCCAGTGCGTTACCCACATTGGCGATTTGGCATGGAATATGAGCAACTTTCTAAATCTTACGAGTATGGGCTATCTAAAATATACGAAATGGTGATCAATACCGATCCTTGTTATGCCTACTTGATGGAAGGCAATCAGCTGATGGATCAAAAATTAGTCATGGCCCACGTGTACGGCCATTGTGATTTTTTTAAAAACAATATTTGGTTCTCAAAAACTGACCGCAAAATGATGGATACTATGGCCAACCATGCGGTTCGCATTCGCCGATATATAGATCGCTACGGCTACGACCATGTGGAACGTTTTATTGATATGGCCCTCTCTCTGGAGAACCTGATTGATAGACATTCTGTGTACGTGGACTCTAAGAAAACGAAAGACAAAGCCTCGGATTCTTCCAAGCCAGAGCCCAATCCTCTGGGACTCTTGCGCTACGAACGAGAGTATATGCGGGATTACATCAACCCTCCAGAGTTCATCGAAGCTCAGCGCAAAAAAAGAGAACAAGAGCTGGAAATGCAAAGACGGAAGTTTCCCGTCAAACCAGAACAAGATGTTTTAAAATTTCTCATTGATTACGCGCCTTTGGACGAATGGCAAAAAGACATCCTGTCTATTGTACGTGATGAGGCTTACTATTTCGCGCCACAAGGTATGACCAAAACGATGAATGAGGGCTGGGCCTCCTATTGGCACTCTAAGATCATGACTGAACATATCCTCGCTGATGATGAGATTATTGATTTCGCAGATCATCACTCAGGAGTGATGGCCATGAGCCCGACCAGATACAATCCTTACAAGGTTGGGATTGAACTCATGCGTGATATTGAAGACCGGTGGAATAAAGGGCGTTTTGGTCGGGAATGGGAAGAATGTGACGATATCCGAGAAAAGCAACACTGGGATAAAAAACTAGGATTAGGAAGACAAAAAATATTTGAAGTGCGCAAGATCTACAACGATCTGGGGTTCATCGATACCTTTTTGACCAAAGAGTTTGTGGTAGAGTCGAAGCTTTTTGTGTACGATGAGATCGAGGAAGATGGCGAGACGTTTTACCAGATCATCAGCCGGGAATTTCCGCGAGTGAAGCAGACGCTGCTAAACCAATTGACGAAT
>CAZZMS010000165.1:0-33645 GCA_964655485.1 uncultured Pseudobdellovibrionaceae bacterium
GGAAGATTTGAAATTGATACGCGAGACTTTAAGGCGATTAAAGCTAAGCTCCTGTTTCAAATGACCAATTTTGGTCAGCCGATCATAAAAATTCACGAGGCTAATTTTGAAAATCGTGGAGAACTCCTGCTTATTCATCAATGGGAAGGTATCGATCTGCAACCTGATTACTTACATGAAACATTAAAAAACTTAGGTTACCTTTGGGGTAGACCGGTAAACCTGCTCACCATTATGGACGAAAAGCAACAAATTTTCCGTTTTGATGGTGAGACCCTTAGTACTCAAGATGTACAGAAGGTCGAACTACCCACCGGCTCTGCAGGGAAAACGAAATAAACTACGCCCGCCACTTCATTGAGCAACCCATGGAAGATTGGATAGGAAAATCCAAATTCAGCTCGTCTTTATGAAGCAATTGGATTACCGCCTCCAACAATTCCATGCGAGTCACTAAATGGGGCTCCTTCCAATTATTATCTAAACGTCCACGGTAACGAAGGTAACCCTGACTATTGAACAAGTAAAACTCAGGCGTGCACAAGGCTCCAAAGGCTTTAGCAACATCTTGAGACTCATCGTAAGCGTAAGGAAATGGATAGCTCTTTTTTTGCATATTTTCGAAGCTATCTTCGGGATAGGCTGAAGCATCATTGGAGCTGATGGCTAACATCGGGACCCCAAGAGCGTTTAATACGTGTCCCAGACTAATCAAACGATTTTCAATAGCCTTGACGTAAGGACAATGATTACAAATAAAAGTCACCAAAGAGGGCTTTCCAGCCCTCTTGAGATCTTGCGAACTCACCCAGCCGCCTCTTGTCTCTGGCAAACGGAACTCAGGTAAGTGAAATTGCGGATTCACATCCGCCGAGTAAGTCAATGCCATTAAACAACTCCTAAGCTTTTGCGAATCACATTCAATGCAGAACCTTCTTTAAACCAACGGATTTGCTCCTCACTGTAGGAATGATTCACCGTGATTTCCTCACTGCGCCCATCCTTGTGCTTCAACTGTAATTTCAAGGGCACACCTGGCTTCATGTCCTTAAGCCCAATAATGCTCACATGAGTGCCTTCTTGAATTTTTTCATAATCCGAAGGATTGGCAAAAGTCAGGGCTAAAACACCCTGCTTTTTCAAATTGGTCTCATGAATACGCGCGAAAGATTTCACAATCACGGCTCGACATCCAAGATACCGAGGACTCATGGCAGCATGCTCACGGCTAGAGCCTTCTCCGTAGTTTTCATCGCCAATAATCACCCAGCCTTTGCCTTGTTTTTGATAGTAACGAGCAATTTTAGCAAACTCCTGCCCCTTCTCGCCAGTTAACTCGTTGGTACCTTTACCAATCTCGCCGGTGAAAGCGTTATCCGCCCCAAGCAGAAGATTGTCGGAAATTTTATCTAAATGCCCACGGTAACGTAACCAAGGCCCACCAGGAGAAATGTGATCGGTGGTACATTTTCCTTTAACTTTCGCTAATACCAGCTGATCAACAAAATCTTGCCCATCCCAGGGAGCAAAAGGTTTTAGAAGCTGCAACCTCTCGGAGTTTTCAGCCACACGCACCTCAGCCTGTCGCCCCTGAGGAGCTTGGTAACCTTCTTCATCGGCCACAAAGCCTCTCGCTGGTAACTCTTCCGCAACCGGAGGGCTCAGTTTCATCGGACCTTTAGGGGTAGGCAAAGTATCAGAAACAGGATTGAAATCCAAGCGCCCTGCAAGTCCAAGCGCCATCACCACTTCGGGAGACCCTATAAAGGCAAGGGTGTCAGGGTTACCATCGTTTCGACCGCGGAAATTACGGTTAAACGAAGTTACAATAGTATTTGGCTCACCTTTTTTCTTATCATCCCGTTTCCACTGCCCAATACATGGTCCACAAGCATTAGCTAAAACAGTCGCTCCCACCTGTTCAAAAACCTGCATCAAACCATCGCGCTCAATCGTTTTTTGAATTTGATTGGAACCCGGGGTAACCAAGAAAGGATTTTTCATCCGGTAACCATACTCCATGGCTTGCTTGGCTACAAAGGCGGCTCGCCCCATATCTTCATAGCTTGAGTTCGTGCAGGAACCAATCAAAGCACTTGAGATTTCCAACGGCCAGCCATTCTTTCTTGCTTCTTCGGCCAGCGCAGAAATGGGTCTTGCGACATCGGGAGAGTGCGGGCCGACAATGTGAGGCTCCAAGGTGCTCAAATCAATTTCGTAGTACTCATCAAAGTAGGCTTTGGGGTTTTGTAAGACCTCAGGGTCAGCCTCAAGTAAGTCCTTGTTACTTGCCGCAAGCTCTGCAAGAGCCGCTCGTCCCGTGGCCTTCAAATAAGCGGCCATACGCTCATCAAAAGGAAAAATCGAGCAGGTGGCTCCCAGCTCTGCACCCATGTTCGTGATCGTTGCTTTCCCTGTAGCAGAAATAGATTTCACTCCTTCGCCAAAATATTCGACAATTTTATCCGTGCCACCCTTCACAGAAAGCATTCCCAGCAACTTGAGGATGACGTCCTTGGGGGCTGTCCAACCTTGCAAACGCCCTTTGAGATGAACGCCAATTAATTTGGGGTTCTTAACCTCCCAAGGTAGACCCGCCATCACATCACTGGCATCCGAACCGCCCACACCCACGGCGATCATACCCAAACCACCGGCATTCGGTGTGTGCGAGTCCGTCCCAATCATCAAGCCCCCGGGATACGCATAATTTTCCAAGATGACTTGGTGGATGATACCGGCCCCTGGCTTCCAAAAGCCCAAATTGTAGCGGGACGATGCTGAAGCTAAGAACTCAAATACCTCTTGATTGGCCTTCTGCGCTTCGGTCATGTCCTCTTTTTTCCCTTTGTAGGCTTGAATCAAATGATCACAATGAACCGTGGTGGGCACAGCGGCCTCTTCACGCCCAGAGAGCATGAACTGTAAAATGGCCATTTGTGCCGTTGCATCTTGCATGGCAACTCGGTCAGGGCGGAGCTGTAGAAAGCTTTTGCCTCGCTCGAGATCTTGAGTTTCAGGCTTATCTAAATGTCCGTAGAGTATCTTTTCTGCCAAAGTTAGAGGCCGATTTAAGCGACGACGTACGATGGGAAGGTTTTTGCGTAAGGTTTCGTAGGTTGTTTTGACGAGCTCTGGAGTGGTTTCGATTTTTTGTGCCACAGATCCCCCTTTTTCAGTGAGCTTTCACTATATAAAAAGCCTCTCGCGCATGCAAAAAACCTTTGTCAGCTCTTACAAGCTGTGTTAACTGGCAGGCCACGTCGCATACGAATGGGCGGTTCGAAGCTGCCCACCTTGGGAGGAGACATGTCTCGAGCACACAGGCCTCTTTGGAAAAACGTCAGCCTCACCCTTCAAGCCTTACGCAGGCTCAAGACTTTGATAATTGTATGGCTGGGGCTTTCGGCGAGTGTGTTCGCACAAGCTCAGTTTATGTCAGAAATCCGTCGTGCCCAAAAGCACTGTCGCTCTCTCGAGTGCCCCAACAGTCCCATCAAAAAAGTGATCATGAGTGACTCTGATTGGCGCACCTTGCCTTTATCCGTGCGACAACACTTGCGGCAAGTGGCCAGAAACTTGGTCAATGAAAGGTGGCCAGACACCATTCTCGAGGGAGATTACGTCATTAAGGGCTCCTCTCGCTTAGATCAGAAAGCTTGGCTTTTGCGTGGTCGTGAACCTGTGGGTTACTGGATTCAATACTCCGTGAGAGCCTGGAATTATTCAAACTGTGACTTTGACCCCTTTCAAAATCCATCCTTAAAAGGATGCCTTGAGGGGCGCATTTATGAAGCTGCGTTTGTCAGTCTCGACTTGAAAGAATACGATGTAGACGAAAACCAGCTTGCTGAGTTTTACCCTAAGCGGTAACCGGTCCCAAAAAATTCCTTTTTTCACAGGCTTTTTCATTTCGACCCGAGATTCGCCCGTCGTGGCTCAGACCGCAATAAGATCTCCCTGATCCGCCCGGTGAAACCCATCATCACTTGAAACCGCGAGTGCCGTCGTGAAAATCCCTGAGCTGAAAGAGAGCACTTCTGCCTGGGACAAGCGCGGGCGAATCGTTCCAGCGCGTTTTTTCGTAGGCTCGCCAAAATTGGTAAGCCTGGGCAGAGCCGCGAAAGGCCACAAGGCCCCAAGCCCCGACAGTTTGCCATCTGGAAACAGAGGATAGCTCCCGTGGTTTTTCCCAAGCCCACAACTGCCCTACCTCTCGAGGCTTATCCGGCGAAGCCTCTCCCTCTTGCGGTACATACTCCTCCTCAACAACTGAGGGCTGCAACAACACACCCCAACTTGATATGGACTCTGGTAAGATCTGATGAAGACCCCAAGCCCATTCAAACTGCTCGAGTGCCAGCACGAGATCCTGAGAAAGACCAAGAGGCTCAAACCATGTGTCTGGCAAAAAAAGAAGATTTTTCTCTTCCCAATAGGGAGCCGAGCCCAACAAGGTATCCACCCATTCTCTCGTCTCTGGCAATATCAGAAATTCATCGCTTGGCAAGGCGGCTTGAAGCCACTCATTCAGCTCTGACTTGGTATTTCGAGATAATACGAGGGGCTTTAGCTTTAATTGGGCCGCTCGCTCTAAAGCAATACTCAGGTAACTTCGCTCTGGAAAGCGAGGATGTGGCCATAACTCTTTCGCTGCGGGCGAGCCTACTCGTCGCCCCCAACCGGCAGCGGGGATAATCATCCGCCCCATCATGAATCTTTTCTAAACCAAATGTAAGTGATCACACGCACAAATAACCAAGACACACCAAGACCGGCCAGATTTCTTAGCTGTGGATTGAACACAGCAAAAGCCATGAACCCAAAAGGAAGTAGCCAAGACAATACATTGAGGTACCTTGCCCAAGGCAAACTAGCCAGCTTATTCCACCACCCTACCAGTAAGGGGGGGGGAGGAGGAAGATGTTTCGTCATACTCTTGAGTAAGACCTGTTTGTGCATTTCTTGCGCCACGCGGTCAAAAGGCTGGGCTGCACGCAGCTCCTCGTATTTTTTTAGCGCATAGGGGATAGCCTGAAGCTCCTCACAACGTTGCACAAACTCGAAATGCTTAGTCAAATTGTTATAATCTTGCAGGAGTTCTTGCCAGGCTTTGACCAAAGAAGGAAACATCCCTCCCTCTTTTTGGGCGAGCTCCCATTGGGAGAATACCAAGCCACAACGACTACATTCTTTGGCGGATTTTAAGTTGATGGCCTGACATTTAGGACAAAACCGGCTCACGGCCACTAAAGGCTTTTGCCCGGCTAACCGGGATACAGCCTGGGAGCGTGCGGAGCGAGTTACAATTTGTCTAGGCGATTGCGGATCCACCTCGGCCACAAACTCACAGGCACAAGCAACACATTCAAAATGGGGGCGACCTGATACCAAATCCTTGGTGTCCATTCGGTAACTGTGACCACACTCGGGGCATTGAAAATCGAAAAATAGAGGTCGTAAGTAGGTGCGATGAAAAAAATTGTCTTTTTCGAGGTTCATAATTCTTCTATAGTGAGCTCATCATGAAACAGTTTCCGAGTCGAATCAAGAGCTTATTCTTGCAACCGTGGCTCGCCGGCATCCTCTCGGGAGTTATGATCGGAACCAGTTATATCCCGTTTTGGCCCTGGGCTTTGTTTTTCTGCTACATACCGCTTTGGTGGACCAGTCTCCGCAGCAACTCTTTAAGGCGTATTTTCTTTTACGGTTGGCTCACGCAATTTACCCTTAGTCTTATTGGATTTCATTGGATTTACACCGTGGCCCATGACTTTGGATTTTTACCACCAGCGATATCTGTCATCGTTCTCCTCCTTTTTGCTAGCCTCGTTCATTGGCACATTCCTCTTGCTCTTATCGCAACGAAGGTTTTAGCCAGACGCCTGAGACTGAATGACTCCATGACCATTCTCTCTCTGCCTATCGTGCATTTTTTCTTGGAGAAGCATTGGCCGATGATTTTCCCTTGGCATTTAGGTTATACCATACTGTACGCAAAATGGCCGGCAGCTCAGGTGGCCGACACCATTGGCTTTTCGGGACTGAATTTTTTAATCCTCATGAGTCAGGCCATACTACTCCTGTCTTTTCAAAAATCCTCTAATAAACCCCTGCGCGCCCATTTTCCCACTTTATCCGCTCTCACCATATTTTGGTTGACTCTCAATCTCTTGGGATGGGGCAAAGAGCAACAGATCAGAAGCTTGGATTCCCACACCATTTCCGCTGGGGTGGTGCAAGCCAACATTGGCAACTTTGAAAAACTCATGGCCGAACACGGTCAAGGTTACCAAAAAGATATTATCGATCGTTACTTTAACTTGAGCCAGCAACTGATTGCCGGTAGCAGCTCTCCACTTCAGTTACTTATCTGGCCTGAGGCCGCTATACCAGAGTTTTTGGATCAACATAATCAAGACAGGAAATACGCAAGCTACTTTTTCTCACGGCTCAAAACCATGGGAACCCCCTTGGTTACCGGTGCCTATTCCAGCGATCCTATGGATCGCCTGCCCAGAAGAGACTTCAACGCCCTTTTTGCCTTTGATCGCGAGGGTCAATGGACCTCTCCACCTTATCGCAAAACGAAACTCCTTATCTTTGGTGAATGGTTACCCTTCAGTGAAACTTTTCCGGAACTCAAAAAATACAACCCTGCCGGAAGTGGATTCGCCGCTGGCGATGGCCCACAAGTTCTGTTACTCGACTCCCTCAAGCTTGGTGCACAAATCTGCTACGAGAGCCTGGATCCCCAGTTTAGTATCAAACTGAAGCGTCTGGGGAGTGACTTGATTGTGAATCTGACCAACGATAGTTGGTTTGGGTTTAGCTTTGAGCCCTGGCAGCATCTGTACATGACTCTGGCTCGTGCGATCGAAACCCGCACCCCCCTGGTGCGGGTAACCAACACCGGCATAACCACTGCCATAGATAACTCAGGTTATATTCACGAACTCAGCCCCCTAGGGCAAGAATGGACTCAGCGCTTTGATATAAAAATCTATAAGTTGCAAAGCCTACCTATATTCGTGCGTTATGGCACTTTTGGCCCGTTTTTATTGATTATTGTGTGGATTATCCTTTGGGCTTGGCATTACAATGCGAACGCGCCAAACACCAAACAAGAGGACTCGACATGAGCGGTGGAAGTTATAAACAACTCGATTGGGAACACATTCTAAATCATCTTCAGGCCTTTGCCACGAGTAACAAAGCAAAGCAGGAACTGAGAGAACTTAGCCCTCTGCCAGATCCAGAGAAGGCCAAAAACCAAATGCAGGCCATCTTGAATGCCCAAAGTATTCTGCAACAACAACAGGTGCGGCCCTTTTTTGAGAGTCTGGATCATGTTTCTCCTTGGTTACTGCGCTTAAAAAAGGGGGCAACCCTGAAGGGGATTGAGCTCAAGGATGTTCGCTGGTTTTGTCTGGAGCTTTTAGCTCTGCGCTCAATCCTTCCACCGGAGGCCAACGAGACAGATCTATTTTCCCCTGATCCTCTCATCTCTACTTTAGAGCAAGTCATTCATCCCTCGGGAGATATTCGCTCCGATGCCAGTCAAACCTTGTACCAACTGATCAAAGAAAAAGAGAGCATCAGCCAAAAGGTCACACAGATCATGGACCGTTTGGTGAAGGATTTTCAAATTCAAGACTATTTACAAGACAAGTACGTTACCACTCGCGAGGGGCGATGGGTGATTCCCGTAAAAAGCGGCAAGCAGCACTCCATCAAGGGAGTGATTCACGGTGCGAGTCAAACCAAGCAAACGGTCTATATCGAGCCTGATGCCACAATCCATTTGAATAACCGTCTAAGAGAAATCGAAGTCGCCATCGAGGAAGAGGTGGAACGCATCCTGCAAACCACCTCTCGCTTCTTGATGAACTACTGTGAGGCCATGGATAAGGCTGCTGCACGTATGCTTGAATATGACATCTTATTTGCACAAGCCCAGTGGAATCAACGCATCGGCGGGAACATTCCAGATTGGACCCATGAGGAATTAGAATTGGAGGATCTCGCCCATCCTTTAATGATTTTCGATGGAAAAAAGCCTGTTCGTAATTCCATCCGGCTTAAGGAAAAAAAGGTGCTTCTCTTATCGGGGCCTAATGCGGGAGGTAAAACCGTCCTCTTAAAAGCGATTGGACTTGCCTGTCATATGGCGCGCTGTGGACTTCCCGTTCCAGCCAGACAGCCACGGTTACCATTCTTCGAAAACATCTTGGTGGCTATCGGCGATCAGCAATCGGTTGGAGAAGAGTTATCAACTTTTGCTGCCCACCTTAAGTTACTGCAACAAGCAGCTCAGCTCAAAGGGGGCAAAAATCTCATCTTGGTTGATGAAATAGCCTCTAGCACCGATCCCGAGGAGGGCGGAGCCATTGCTCGTGCATTTATTGAACGTTTTGTCGCTAATGGTGTATTTGGAGTTATTACCAGTCATTTGAGCTTCTTGAAAACCGGATGGGGACCACACGACGGAGTGTTACCAGGAAGTCTGGAGTTTGATCTGAAAACAGCCAATCCTACTTATCACTTTTTATCCGGAGTTAGCGGGCAATCGCTGGCCCTCGAAATGGCCAAAAAGATGCGTGTGGATTCCAGCATTATTGAACGGGCCTATGAATTATTAAGCCCCGCCTCCAAACAGAGACTGCAGCTCCTGAGTGAAGCGGAGGGCTTGAAACAACAACTTATTGAGCAACAAGAATCTTTGAAAGCCGCTCGCGATGCGGCACGCGCCGAAAAAGAAACATGGGAACGCAAAAATAAAGAGTTTGAAGCGCAAAAAGAAAAGGAGCTTGAGCGCATCATCAAACAGGCGCAAAAGCAAGTCGATGAACTCTTAGCCACATTGAAGGCCGCTGACACGCTCACCCGTCACCGTCGCGCAGCCGAGGCGAAAACACAACTCCCTCAACTGATCAAATCGGGGAACTCCAGCTCCGCAAGCCGGGAGGCCGCTCCGCTGACCGCAGAAACGTTTAAACAAAAGTTTCCCCCGGGCTCAAAAGTCTTTATTCGCTCTATGAATCGAGACGGGATCGTGCAAAGTGAACCCAACTCCAAAGGCGAAATCATGGTTCTAGCTGATTCTATGCGCCTTAGCGTTCCTTGGACCGAAGTTGAAATCAGTAATCAAGCAGGTAATCCCACACAGGGCATTCTGCGCTCCAAGGGTTACTTTTTTGCACAACCCGATCAAGATATCGTCTTAGACTGTCGTGGCCAGACCGTTGAGCAGGCCTTGGAGCGATTGGACATGGTGCTAGATCAGGCCCTACAAATGAAAAAAAATCGCTTTAAAGTCGTGCACGGGCACGGCACAGAGGTTTTGAAAAAAACTATTCGTACCCATTTGACCCGCTCCCCTTTTGTGCTCAAATGGACAGCCGGCCGCCCCGAAGAAGGGGGAGATGGTATAACTTGGGTGGATCTCGACACATAGCAAGTAACTAGACTTTGACAATCAGCAATAAAGTGATTCACAAATTGTCTTCTCAAAAAGCTTGAGTGAGCCTCCGTGGCGAGGGTCGGCACTAGTGTAGGTTATACTGTCTCGACTCCACCTAACAAAAGGAGGAATCCATGGGAACTTGGGCGAGCTTGTTAAAGGCTATCTTTATTGGATTACATTTGGTAACTCTTTCGGTAACCACAATGGCGCAGAACTTTCCAAAATCCAGCGACCACCAAACTTCATCCCCACGGGCTATTCCTTTAAGTGAGCTGGATCTTAATGCTTACATGGGAGAGTGGTTAGAGATTGCCTCCATTCCGAATCGCTTTCAACGCTTTTGTGTGGCCAACACCAAGGCTCAGTATCGACTTCTCGCGCCTGAGTTGATTGCAGTGACCAACTCCTGCACCAACTCCGAGGGAGAAACACAAACAGCCATGGGACGAGCCAAGTTAAATAGTAACACTCAGGCCCAACTTAAAGTTACCTTTGCCCATATTTTTGGCCGCTGGATCTACACTTTTGGTGGCGACTACTGGATTTTGGCTTTAGATCCTCAGTACCAATGGGCTTTTGTAGGAACACCCTCTCGCCGCTTTGGCTGGATTTTGGCGCGTCAACCCACTTTATATCCGCAGGACTATCAAAAAATCAGCGAGGCCATGCGTGCCCAAGGCTATGATCCATGCACTTTTCGTCTAACCCCACAGGAGACCCACTTTGGTTCCGACAGCCAAGAAAGAGCTCGCTGGTGCGAGGTTTATAGATAATCAGTAAGAGTTGAAGGCAGGATTTGGGGGTTCAAGCAACGAATTAACCCACAGTGGTTTTTTCAATCTTCGATGATTTTCGTTTTGACCTGGGGCAGACCTTCTGAACCCAGCGGCAATGGTCTGTGTTATTCTTTTGCAGACCGAGGAGGGGCTTGGTAATCTGGTATGAGTTCATGTCCAATCGGAGTTACCCCCCTTGCTTTTCTCGCTTATTTTGAGCACACACGCCCTTTTCGCAAACTTTGATACCCACGGCAGGACTGATGATCCTAACGTCCATTCGCCCATTTCAGTTTGTGGGCAGGGCGCGCGGGAACAAGCAAACGCTTACATCCACTCTCATGAGCTTCCTGGGCAAAATTGCTCAAGCATCACTTGGCTAAGTAAAAAAGAGGAGCCTCATTTTTGTTACCACGTGATGATTCGTTGCGAACTTGAAAAGCCTTTACGCATCGATCATGACTTTAGTGTCTGCTATTTTTGGCAACAAGATCAAGGTTCGTGCCTAGAAAATCATTTTGAATACCAAGGTGAGTTTCGTTACTCTCCTCCTGAGGAAGAGGACGAAGACCCCCACAGCCCAGATTGAGTGCGAAACTTTTAGGTATGCTTTGACCTCGTCGAGCGCCAAATGAGCAGTGTTGCAGAAGCAATAATCAGCACCCATCCTATCCACGTCGAAATACTTAAACCCAGCGGCATAGCCCCACGATCATCGCCACGAAAAGGCTCCATGAACAAGATCCGCATTAGAGAGTGAGCAATAACCCATTTTAAGAATAGCCCTCCCGAAACACGAGTATTGGCTAAACGACGTTCAGAGATAAGCCACAAGAGTACAAAAACTTCGGTGAGTGCGGCGTAAAGTTGAGTGGGATGACGCCCCTCTACCGCCCAAGGGAGATCACAATACTCTCCGTAACAACAGCCTTGAAGAAAACACCCTACGCGCCCCCAAATATATCCTGCCGATAAAAAAGGGGCTAGCTCATCAGCCCAAAACCAAAAACTTTGCTTGAGCCAAATACACAAGAGGTAAGCCACAAGGGCGGCTGCTAGAAAGCCGCCGTAAAAGACAAAACCCCCCTCCCACAGACGAAAAAAGCTCCATGGGTCCTGCCGAAACAGGTGCGGAGCTTCATAGGCCATATAAAAAAAACGGCCCCCCATAAGGCCAGCTACCAGAATGGAAAAGGCTAAGTCGATACCGAATACGAGATTCGCAGACTCAGCCCTCCGCCTCAGGTAACTGTAAAAAGCAACAAGCCAAAGGAGGGCACCTAAAACTTGATAAGCGATATACCACATTACATCAAGCCAGCGGAAGCATCCTTAGCTGGTGTGGCTTTTTTTCCAGTCTCTTTTTTCTTGCTCGCCTTATCCACTTCACCAGTAGCTTCCAGCTCCTCAGCCCCAGTCCCCTCTTGGGTTAACAACAGCTTTCCAATTCCGTTGGCAGCTAGGATTTTCTGGCGTAACTCCTCGGTCACTTGCGGATGCTCCTTCAAGTAGGTCTTGGCTTGATCTCGACCTTGTCCAATTCGTTCTCCATTATAACTGAACCAAGATCCGGCCTTATCAATAATCCCCGCAGTAACAGCTAGATCTAAGACATCGCCTTCGAGGGAGATCCCTTCGTTGTACATTAAGTCGAACTCCACTTTCGTGAAGGGAGGAGCCATTTTATTTTTAACCACTTTTACGGCCGTTCGGTTACCGATAATGTCCTCACCATTTTTGATGGGACCGACACGGCGAACATCCATACGCACGGAGGAGTAAAACTTGAGCGCGTTACCACCCGTAGTTGTTTCAGGGTTACCAAACATCACCCCAATTTTCATACGAATTTGGTTAATGAAAATACACAAGGTTTTGGAGCGGCTAATAGCAGCTGTCAGCTTCCGTAAGGCTTGTGACATCAAGCGAGCTTGCAAGCCCATGTGACTGTCTCCCATTTCCCCTTCAAGCTCAGCCCGTGGCACAAGTGCTGCTACCGAGTCCACCACTAAAACATCGATGGCTCCCGAACGCACGAGTGTTTCTGCGATCTCTAAGGCTTGTTCACCCGTGTCGGGCTGGGAAATCAATAAATCTTCGATTTGAACGCCTAGTTTCTGCGCATACTTCACATCCAAGGCATGTTCCGCATCAATGTAGGCCACTACGCCACCTTTTTTCTGAGCCTGAGCACACACGGATAAAGCAATGGTCGTTTTACCACTAGACTCCGGACCAAAGATCTCTACAATCCTGCCCTTGGGTAACCCACCAATCCCCAAGGCAACGTCTAGAGCCAAAGAGCCCGTGCTTACAACTTCCACGTCTTTGTTGGCATTCTCCATAGCTCCCAGGCGCATAATGGAGCCTTTACCAAATTGTTTTTCAATGCTACCCAAAGCTAGTTCAAGGGCTTTCATGCGATCAAATTGTTGTCGATTCATAGTTTCCATCTGCAAGTTCCTTTCTTTGAGTGATCAGCTCATGCCGATCAGTTTGGTTAGTCCCCAGGGTTCTTTTTGCCTTTGCAACATATGTACGATACCAAGGCGAAGTAACTCTGAAGGCGGGAGCTCAAACGTTCCAGTTACGGATAGCTCATAAAAAAAGCCTATAAGGCCGGCTCAAAAAGGCAAGCAAACTGGCTGGTTGAAACTCGGTGTAATGAGTTTACCAATCCACTTGAAGCACAAAGTCTTTATGACACGGAGCTCTTAGATAGACTCTTTGCCCTTCCCGTTCGGCGGTGAAACGAATTTTGAAGCCTCCACCAGGCATGGAGACCTCAAAGTTTTGCAAATCGGGATGAAGTTCTCGTGCCCACAAAGCGGCAGCCACAGCCCCCGTTCCACAAGATAAGGTAAAATCCTCCACTCCACGCTCAAAGCTTACCGCTTGCAGCTCACCCGGATGATTCATCTCCACGAAAGTGACATTACATCCGCGAGCCCCACCGACTTTTTGTCTCAACTCTCGCGCCAGCTCGGGCCACGGATCCATTTCCACCACAGCGTGCGGCACTCCCGACTGCACCAAATCATAGGGCACAGGATGTCCTTGAAAATCGAAAACCTCATCCCACTGATGAGAGCCTGTGCGCTTAGAATCCAAAAGCCAGTTCACTTCATACTCATCGTCTTTGATGGGAGAAAAGTCCACCCAACCCGCCAAGGTCTTAAGTCGCCCCCCAACACCCAGATGAGCAGCCACCACACGGGCTGCGTTACCACACATTTCAGCAATACTTCCGTCGGCATTACGAAAATCCCACTCCCATTCCCCCTGACGTAAGGGCCTGAGGAAAACCACCCCGTCGGTACGAAAACCCACCCATGATTGACAGAGACGCTGAGTTATCTCTGCCCTTAGGCTTTCATCGATGGGGAGACGCTGTAAATCACACAGAAAAAAAGTGTTACCATTAGCAGAGTAGCGAGTGAACTCCATACTTGGAGAGTAAGTGTTTCCATGAGTGGAGGCAACTTTTGCGTGGCATCAGACGTGAGACGACTCGTCCCTGAATAATTCATTTTTTACGGTTTTTCCCTCCCCGGGCTTTTTCCTTTCGACCCGGGGCACGCCCTCCATGGCTCTGCTGCAGGGGGCTTCCGCCCTTGGCCATCCATGTATGCACAGCTAGAACAGTCAAGGCTCGGAAGCCTTATTTTTGTTCTTTTTATAGTACTGAGGCACTCCATCCCCAATTTCTGGAGGCTGAGTTGGGGGCTGAGGACGACCGCGCACCCCACAAGAGCCACAGAGGAGACCCAGCATAAGAGAAAGGGCGATCATATGAGATCGCCCTGGGAAATTTCTACTTGTTCGAAAAAGGCTGAAGCGAAAGGTAACAGGGGACTTCACTCTGGCAAAAGAGCAATATTCCCCGCCCCTCATAGACTAATTCTTTTTAAAGCTAGTGAGCACAGCCGTCATAGCTCCCATAGGAGTTTGGCTCACCATTTTTACCAAACCCATAACGGCCACTTGCATGGGATTTACCCATTGCTCAGCCACGGTCTTTTGACCTTGAGCTTCGACGTTTGCTTTGATGTACACCACATCGAAAGTTCCTGCAGGAACAGTCACACGGTCTTGCTTCTGCTCGATAATTTCAATGTTACCACGATCGGGCGGAGTTTGCTCCTTACCATTGACGATAAACTTCTTAATCTCACCCGTGTAAGGATCCATCAATTGACGTACGTCTTGCTTACCGGCAAAACCCAGATCCACGAGCTGCTGCAACCAGACACCATCGGCTCCTACATCCAACACATTCATTTCCATTTTACCCTTGATGAAGCTGCCGACATTCATATCGTACTTGGCAAAATCACCCTTTTTGAAATCCAAGGCGTAGGGGGCATAAGCGTCCTGTAGAACCTGACGCGCTTCCCACATGAGATCGTTGATGGTGTAGGCCCAAGTATTGATCGTGACCAAAGACACCGTTAAAAAACTCAGCAATCCTTTGAACAACGCTTGCATAATGACCTCCTTTGTCGAGCGTTTGTTATGGTTTTCATTCCCCCTTTCAGCGAGAGCTTTGTCAATCCCATAACGCACTTCCGCTATGAACTTTTTCTCCGGCTTAGACAACGCTTGATGGAATATGAACGCAACAAGGGCCCATTAGCCCTTTCAAAATTATGAAAGCCTATCAATATAAGACGATGGCAAAAACTAAGTCATCGAGGCATTTGTAGACTCAAAAATTTTATCCGCCGACTTTTCCACAAAGCCTTGATAAAGCTGACCATTGGGCATGGGGTAACGCTTAGCAAACTCGTAGTAACAAGCTGGCACCTCATGGGAGCCATCGGCGAAAGCGACTGACACATGGCCGGCCATGGTAGAACTTTGCTCCAAAAACACTGTCGGCGAGCCCTTAATCAGTCCTCCACTCGAATTGAGATTAAACCCTCGACCTAATAAAAAGTTGTTCACCTTTTCGATGGAGTCCAATTGTTTTAGATGATTCACACTCACCGTAAAATGATTGGGTCTAAAGCCGTGGGCAGCAACCCATGCGGCATATTCACTCTCCGCCGCCAAGCTTTGATAATCCTGCCATGTGATTGTCCAAGGGCGTCCAGCCCAAGGCAAATCATCGCGCGACCAAAAAGAGGCAGGCACCTGGGCCAACAAAGCTGAGACAATACCCTGAGCCTTGGGAGATAGCTGATCCACCAAAAGCTCGCTGATGAACACTTTGGGATATTCCCCATTTTCCAAATGCTGAGCGTACAGTTTTTTCTCCTTGAACTGATATTCTCCTGCCACTTGGTAACCCAGTCGCTGGAAATACTCGATCAAAGGACGCATGCTTGTCCCACCCCAGCGGTAAGAACGCAAGGCGATGTGATCGTTAACCACCTGCTCCCCCACCCCAACAAAGGCATCATAGATAGCCTTAGCGTGGGGGTTAAAGGAAATGTAATCGGACCACATTTCTGAGAAAATTTTTTCGAGTGCCATTTGTCCTCCTAATTATACTAGTTGGTATCATTTGCTATGAGCCACAGGAAATCAAGACAAGAAAAGAAGGCGCCACAAAAGTATTAGACAGATAGATCAGGATACCGATCCTTGGAAAAGTACATAAGCGGGCTCAAATATCGATTAAAATGGACTTCAATAAAATCACCTATTCCCAACAATCAATCGACTCGGATATTTTTCGTTTAAACAAAATATTTTTAAAGCCTTCCTAGTCAAGGACTGGCAAACAGGAGTAATCTATGTCGTTTCCTCGATCAGAGCCGTAAATAATCGTGCAGGATCTACCTCCAAGACTCAAGGTCATATGCTTCTGGCTTGTATCAACTTCACGAACACCGATATCCCAAAAGCTTAAATCCTCATGAAGATCATGGTACGGCATAACAGCACTGGATGCGGAAAAGGTCGGATACCCCCAACCAATAGCTGAAATATCAAAAAAACGAGCTGCTAACTGCAGAGTTAGCCAATCCTTAGATGAGAACAAATCCTCTTCAGCTCGCGTATTCACAGCAGCAAACTTGATCCCATAACGTTCTCGTGCTTGACGGGCCTTCTGTACCTTTTGCAAAAAATCTGAAAAAGGCTGAACTCCGGAGTTGGAGAATGTTTGGAAAAAACTTTCGAAAAGATAATAGTCCTGGGAGGTAGCTCCCAAAGAAGGCAATGTATCGTTACTTTGAAAAAGATCATCGGGATTCCACGCGTTCATCATGGCAAATAACCCTTCGTTATGGACAGCCTGGAGCCAAGTGTTTTGTTTGCTTCTTGCTTGCGCCGGACTTAATTGATCCATAACAACAAGGTAATCAAAGCCCATCTCATCTAAAAAAACACCTTCAACCCCCATAAGCTTCCACTTCTGAATTTTTGATACCGGATTCTCAAGGGAGCGTATGGTGACATAACCTACAAACCTCATCGACGGATTTATCTCTTTAGCTCGGGTAATAATAGCTTTTGTATTTTCATGGTCACCATGAGTGGTCTCTTCTAAACCAGCCCCCAGAACGACAAGAGAATAGCGCGCAAAATCAGCCGCCACTCGTTGGCTATTCCATTGATTCAAATCAGAGTTTAAACTTGAAGGCCACCCATAATAAATTGCCAAGTGTTCTAGTTTTTTGGTCGGGATTAACTGCACTACATCCTGAATATTGGACTTCTTTTTGTCACATGATGTTAAAACAAAGAAAAGAAGAGCATTAGAACTGTAAAGACCCCGTGCAAAAAAATCTTCATAAAAAACCTCCCCTCTCCCCAGAATACTCTTTTTAAAAAAAAATTTAAAAGAACTGACCAATTTTTGTCTCCAAAACATACACAAGGGCTGTAAATAAGAACTGGCCAAGCATCATTGAGGCATTTCCCCCTTGACCCGAAAGTCATTTTTGGTTTGGATAAGTCCCATTATGGATCCCTTTATGCGTCGCGCAAGCGACCTAGGATCAAAACTTGGCTCAACCAAACCCGGGTGGGGTTTGGTTGCACTTGTTATTTGCAGCCTTGGCCTTCCTCAAATTCCCTCTTCATCATATGCACAGGCGCAAGGCTCCCGAGTAAAAATCATCGACTCCTCCACAAGAGAGGTTCGATTTCACAACTATCTCGAACGGGAGAAAGAGAAAAAACAAGCTTCGCTGTGGCAGGCACAATTGAACTTCGAAACCGCCCAGTACTTGGGGCCCCTACAAGGAAGCGATGTTAGCCGCAACGACCTTCTCGTGTTCTCTCTCGAAAAAGCCCCTCGCAACACCCAAGCGAACAAGGGTTACGACTACCAACTTCAGCTGGTATCGGGGCACTACACAAATGCCACCGCCAATTTTTTTTACGTCAACGAGCTTTATGCTCAATGGAAGCTCAGTCCTGCTCACCGAATGACCTTAGGACGTCGTTATATGTCTTGGGCAAAATGGGATGAAATTTGGGATTTGGGACTTTGGCAACCCTTGGGACAATGGGATCCTCTGAGGCCATTCGACCAAGGACTCACGGGGTTGTTTTGGGATTCTGCCATGGGCTCTACCTGGAGCTTGACCGTTTTTGTTTCACCGATTTTCGTTCCCACCATGGGCCCCCCCATAGCCGAGGAAAATGGTAGCTTAAGCTCAGCGTCGCGATGGTATCGCTCACCCGTAGAATCCGGGCCGGTGCTCAATAAAGAAACGCGATTTACCTACTCCCTCGCCATGCCGACGATGGCCAAACTCGTCCAACAAAACTCCTTGGCGTTGAAGCTACGTTACCAACCGGCCTCCCATTTTTGGGCACAGGCGGCCTGGGCACAAAAACCCATGAACCAACTCATGATTGAGTACGACTACAACCTCGCCCTTTCAAATAGCCTGAGCCAAGCCCGTGTCGAAGTCACCCCCACAGTTCTTTATCATCAAATGGCATCAGCAGAAGTAGGTTACAGCTCCTACTGGGGACAAGGTGTTGTGGGAATTTTTCAAGATCAACCGCAATGGATTCCGCCACAAAATACCACTGCCAATGGCCCCACCGACTGGATCCGTCAAGACCCTTCTCCTTTACAGGGAGCGCATCTCAGTTGGCGCATGGATGCCTTTAACGACTCTCCGACTCGCTGGCCTGTGACCACGGAGATCAGCCTGATCCACATCAACGGGGGTGATATCGTCGATAGGGACAGCTCGGGTAAAGAGCGCGGCAGCCTTATCCCAGACCGACTGAACTGGCAAAAGGCTTTACAAATCCGTTGGTTGCAGCAGCGACAAGCCCGAGGGCGCCCGCTATTACTCCAATTGCGGGCAATGCGAGAGTGGGAACAAAAGGGCAACCTTCTCTCCTTGGGCTTTCGCTGGAACCAAAGCCCACAACTTTCATGGTATGCCAACTTGGATGTTTTGGGAGTGGATGACACGTCCTCGAGCAACACTGACCCTGGTTTTTTTAATCAATTTCGCACAAATGATCGTCTTTTTGGTGGTATGAGTTATGTTTTCTAAGCTTTTAAGATCAAAGAGCTTCCTTCGTCTCATCATAGTCCCCGTGCTAGCCACTGGAACGCTCAGCTCCTGCGGCAAATTGTTATCTTGGGTGGGCGAGACCTCTCCAGAGCGCATCAGCCCCAAGGCGGATCTAGGTTTTGAACCCCAATGCCTATCTAATGTGTTACCCGTGATGGCTGGTTTTGTCAGTGGCGAAGCCGCGGCTAAGGACATCGAGGGTGCTTGGGATTGTTTTGCTGCTGGATTAGATTTATTCAATCGTAAAGTTAAAGGCGGTACCACCGACCGCTACTCCTCAGAAGAGCTAGCTCGGTTTTTTGAAGACTACTTTTTTAAAGACCTCAAACTATCGCCCGCCTTGCGTACGGAGGTGATGCGCCTAAAACAGGTTTTGGTCGGGGGTGAAATTGACTCTCTTACCCGCCAAGAACTGCTCGACCTGATCCGTTTTAGTCAGGTGGCCAAAAAAGCCTCTGTCGAAGTGTTACCCTATATGCGAGTTATTTCTCTAAATTGGAAGATTGATGGCCGACAAACTCCTTGGTCCCAACTGGAGTATTTCGAGGCGGCGAATCTCGCTTTTCAGAAGTTTCTTCAAACCATCGGTGGTCAAATTCAAAAAAATGAAAAGGCCTATTCCTTAAGTTCCCTCCTGACTCTGTTGGAAGAAATTGGAAAACTTTACGGCAAAGAGTGGTTCTTGCTAGAGCAAACCCGCCGGCTTTTGCCCGTGCTCACTCAAGTGAAACAAAGCCTGATCGGAGGAGAACAAGACCTGATCGGCCCACAAGAGTGGACAGCTTTTTCCTTGCTGATTGCTCGGGGATATATTCAGTATTTACGTTATTACTATTTTATTGAACATTACCCTGAGGATTTGGCAGAGTTTGACCTTGTTTTCTTGGGTCGGGCCTTTGATGACCTTTTTTCTTATCTCGCCGATATGGTGAGCTTTAAACCAAACGCTCGACTCAGTCGCGCCGATCTGCTTCTCCTTCTTCAATCGGCTAAAAAAGTGTTTCCACAATTTAAGGCCTCCGATGTGCTCGTAGAGGAGGTCTTACACATTAAGAAAGCTCTGCTTGGTGGTTCAACTGAAGCTATTCATGTTGGCGAATTACAAAAAGCCAGGGAAAAAGTGAAATCCCTGCAAGCTCTGGGCGAACGATTCTATGCGATCGAAGAAATTATGTTACTCCGATGGACCATCACTTCCCCTTTGCCCAGACCTCAGGAACAGGTTCTCACATTAAGTTTGGAGGAGTTTGAGCGCATCGCCAGTGAGTTAGGTCAGCTGTTTGAGTCCGAGTACTCACTCTCCAGGCTTTATTCCCTGATGAGCGAGATTTTAAATATCATCGATAATGGCAACGCCAATCTGGGAACTCTAAAGCGTCTCCAACAAAGCATCCCCCTGATCATCAGCGGGAAGGCCCTATTAACCGCCGATCACTCTACCACCATCCATAAAACGCAATGGCCGACCTTCCTGACCCAACTGGCAAGGGGCTACGGACACTATGTCTTCTACCACTATCACATTAAGCCTCTGACGACTTGGCGCAAGAACTTAGAAGGCTCACAGAAACTATTCGAACGAGTGTCTACCCATCTGTTGTCTCTAACAGAGCTTCATCAGGGATCCATTACGCTACCCTATTTCGACCGTCTGCTCGATAGCCTTTTTGACTCGGGTTTCGTAGAGGAGGGCAGCTTTCCTTTGACTTTAAAAGGCAGCAAAAAACTCTTACGCCTCTTGGTGCAAAAATGGCTTTATCCCGTCCCAGCGACTCAGCGCAACTTTGCACCCTACGGAATCACCAAGGAACACATCTCTTACTGGGAGGAAAAAGCCCGAGAATTTTTCATTGTAGAGAACTGGATTGCCAGCGCCTGGCCCAAACCTGAAGAGACTTGGCTAGATCGCAATCAAGTGAAAGCAAGCCTCAGCGCTTTAGGCGTAAAGCCGCTTCAAGAAGTTTTCACAAATTTGTTACTCGAATCTAGTTACATGCTCGTCTCCAACGACTCTTGGCAATTAGAGTTTAATCACCAATATCGAGGACACATTCATGGAATAAGTATTCAAAATCAAAACCTTTTCCGACTTGTTTTGGATCTGATTGTGAACGCCTATCAAACAAAACGAAGCAGCCTGTTAAATGGAGTAAGCGAAGAAGAATACAATGAGTTTATCGCAGACTTATGGCCGATTCTCCTTGATCTCGATTTAGTTGATCCCCAAAAGCCCACTTTTGGTAAAAGCCGCTTTTTAGAGGCCAACCTCTTTATGCCAAGTAGCAACGGTAACAACCGACTCGAGTTTGCCGAGGCTGTGCAGCTGGCCCAATTTATTTTCTCAGGACTCAGTCGTAATGCCCCGATTCTGAAGGAAGTGCGACAAGTTTGTCCTTCCACTTTAACAAGCTCGACAAATAAAAGCTATGCCGTGAGTTGCTGGTTAGATATAAGTCGCCGCCAACTACAAGCGACTTACGTCAGTATGCCGCATGCTTTGAGTTTGTATGATAAGTTTTCCAATAAAAAATTTGAAAAAACTTGGCTTTCATTGCTAGAGGGCGCAGGCTACGATCCGCGAAAAATGCCCTGGGTTCCCGATCGAGATTCCGGCTTAGTCCCTCACTTGGTACAATACATTGAATCCTTGATGTTCCGCTTCGATCGTAATCGCGATCAGTTTTTATCACGCGAGGAAGCGATGGCTGCATATCCCGTATTCCGTGAAACTTTGGCGAAGGCAGCTAATATGTCTAGTGACCGCATTTTGAAGGGTGCTTATGCTTATCTTCTTGTCTATAAAAAATTACCAGAAACCACATGGGAACGTGTGAAGTTTATAACCAATTGGATCTTCCGAGAGGATGAGTGGCCCATCTGGGTTGCTCGTAATGACATGGCTGATGTATTACGAGTCATCGCCAACATCATTCGAAGTGAAAAAAAGATTCAAGTCATTCCCGAGGAGCAGGGTAATCATTCACTCCCACCCTTTTTGCAGGGGGAGTAGATCCTCGTTCATGAAAAATTCCTTTCTCGTCCCTGAATAATCCATTTTTTGCGGTTTTTCCCCCTTTCTTGGGCTTTTTCCTTTCACCTCGGGGCACGCCATCCATGGCTCAGCTGCAAATGGCTAAAGCCCTTGGACATCCATGGTGCAGAGGCCTCCCAAGCGAAAGAAAAAGCCCAAAAAGATAACCACGAAAGACGCATCATTTCTCCCGGTTTTTGCAAGAATTTTATCAAAATCCCGGGGATTATTGTGTTACCGAGTAGAATAAAATGCAATACTGGCGAGCCTTTCAAGACATCATGGAATTATTCAGGCCATCTATCGAAACCTCGAAGAGCGAGAGGCTATTGTATGCCGCCAGTAGCCTTGGTAATCCAGCACGCGGGCCAAAACGTCGAAATGGTATTGTCTTAAAATCGCAGTTACGTCCTCACCCTGAGTGGATCCATGCTCAAAAGCCAAGATACTATGAGGCTCGGCCACCTTGGTAATTAAAGGAATCCAGCGACGGTAACAATCAAGGCCGTCACTCCCAGCGAATAGGGCCTGATGGGGCTCCCACTGTTTTACCCATGGATCCACTCCGAGATCGTCAAGGGCAATATAAGGGGGATTAGATACAATCAGATCGAAGGGAGCCGACACACCATTTAAGAAAGTTTCTGCATCCATCAAGTGTGCGCTAACCCTATCCTCAAAGGGATGCAACTCTAGGTTTTTTGTTAGACAAGCCCACGCATCCACCGAGGGTTCTAACAGATGGATCTCAGTCTTGGGTAACAAGTGAGCCAGAGTTATTCCAATAATTCCGCTTCCAGCTCCTAAATCAACAATTCTTAAGGGCTTAGTCGCAGATCCTTGACGGGGAGCCCAAGTGGGACTGGTTAGGATTTGCATTACCGCCTCTACAAGCAGTTCAGTTTCAGGCCGTGGGACTAACACCCCTTCTTGAACGATAAATCTCCGCCCATAAAACTCCACACCACCCAAAATATAGGCCATCGGGTAACCCTGTTGCCGCCTGGCTACCCATTCAGTTAACCTCTGCTCTTGCTCGGAAGTTAGCTGAAAATCCTCATGAATATAGAGCCATGCTCTATCTCGACCCAAGAGATGCCCCAGTAACAGGTCGATCTCAAAAAGAGGATCTGTCACAGCCTCCGCTGCTTGAAGCTTGAGCAAGGCCGTTTTTTTAACATCTATAAGGCGCATAAACGCTACTAGGGCTGAGCCTGAGCTTGTTTTAAGGCCTCAGCTTGAAAGTGTAACAACAAAGGCTCGATGACGATGTCCAGATCACCATTCATCACATCACCAATGGCATGAGTAGTGAATCCAATACGGTGATCCGTAATACGACTTTGCGGAAAATTGTATGTACGAATGCGCTCTGAACGATCTCCCGTGCCGATTTGAGAAAGCCGCTGTTCACTGGCTTCCTGACGCCTTTTTTCCTCTTCCATTTGCACGAGTTTAGAATAAAGAATTTGCAAGGCTCGTTCGCGGTTGGCTAACTGGCTTTTGGCTTCCTGACAAAAAACTATGATCCCCGTGGGTATATGGGTGACCCTCACGGCTGATTCTGTTCGGTTGACCGACTGACCTCCTGCTCCTTGTGCGCGGGTCACATCAATCCGCACATCATTCATATTGAGTTTAATCTCTTCAACTTCTTGTTCAGGAATCACCGCTACCGTCACCGTACTGGTATGCACACGCCCTTGCGCTTCGGTCTCGGGTACACGCTGCACACGATGCACCCCACTTTCAAATTTCATACGCGAAAACACCCGATCACCAATGATTCGAGCAATCACCTCTTTGTAACCACCGACGTTACCCGGCGAAATAGACAGGATTTCTACCTGCCAGCCCTGCTTAGAGGCATAATGCGAGTATGCACGAAACAATTCCGCTGCAAAAAGGCTTGCCTCATCACCGCCCGCACCTGCGCGGATCTCCAGAATGACGTTTTTGTCATCATTCGGATCCTTAGGTAACAGCAACACTTTCAGCTCTTCGGTTTTTTGCTCCCACTCGGCCTGCAGGGATTTTAATTCCTCTTTAGCTAGATCGCGAATTTCAGGATCAGAGTCCTTGAGTAACTCTTCGTTTTGTTGGATTTGAGTTTTGATTTGCCGCCAATGACGAAAGGCCTGTACAACAGGATCTAGCTGATTGTACTCCTTCATCAAGCGACGATACTTGTCCTGATCACCGGCCACAGCGGGATTTTGTAACTGATGAGCAATTTCCTCATAACGTTTTTCAACGCTTAGTAACTTATCTTCCATGGTGATCAGGTCCATTAATCCTATGTTTCAGTAAACATAATAAAAAAGCTGCTGGATTCAACCAACAGCTTTTTCTCATTTTAAG
Organism: uncultured Pseudobdellovibrionaceae bacterium; assembly: GCA_964655485.1. Taxonomy (GTDB): domain Bacteria; phylum Bdellovibrionota; class Bdellovibrionia; order Bdellovibrionales; family Bdellovibrionaceae; genus JANWYU01. The sequence continues at coordinate 24,133 of CAZZMS010000165.1, forward strand.
CTCAACTCTGGGGCCTGAGAATCCTCGTCTCTCAGTACGGAAGGGGTCACCCTACTTTTTTTGCGCCTGACCCATGTTAGCGTATTTTTTCTTGAAGCGATCCACACGACCTTCACTGTCGATAATTCTTTGTTTACCCGTGTAGAAGGGGTGAGAGGCCGAGGAGACTTCCACGGTGATTAAAGGGTACTCTTTACCGTCTTCCCATTTGATAGTCTCTTTAGAGGTCATAGTTGATTTGCTCAAAAAAGCAAACCCACAGGACACGTCTTTGAAAACAACATCGTGTAACACAGGATGAATACCCTCTTTCATATCTCCTCCACAATCAAAGCCTTATTTAGTTAACACAGGGCCTTTGGGGGGTCAATGGAAACTATTTAGCCTCCGCCCCCAGCTCCACTCATAGCGCGTAAGAAGTCAGCATTAGTCTTAGTGGGCCCCAGTTTGTCTAGTAAAAACTCCATAGCATCCACCACATTCATAGGGGCTAAAACCTTCCTTAGAACCCACAAGCGGTTAAGATCAGCCTTATCCACCAACAATTCTTCACGGCGGGTGCCTGATTTATTGATATCCATACAAGGAAAGATCCGCTTTTCCATGAGCTTGCGGTCTAAGTGAATTTCCGAATTACCAGTTCCCTTAAACTCCTCGAAAATCACTTCGTCCATTCGAGAGCCTGTGTCGATCAGGGCCGTGGCGATGATCGTCAAGGATCCTCCTTCTTCAATGTTACGAGCGGCACCGAAGAACCGCTTGGGCTTGTGCAAGGCATTGCTATCCACACCACCCGAGAGGATTTTTCCGCTGGGGGGAACCACCGTGTTATAAGCTCGCGCCAAACGCGTAATCGAATCCAACAAAATCACCACATCGTGCTTGTGCTCCACCAGACGTTTTGCCTTTTCGATGACCATCTCAGCCACCTGCACGTGACGGCTGGGAGGCTCGTCGAAAGTGCTACTAATCACCTCGCCCTTCACAGAACGTTGCATATCGGTGACTTCCTCAGGACGCTCGTCAATCAGCAAGACAATCAATTTAATATCGGGATGGTTACGGGAGATCGCATTGGCAATGTGCTGTAGAAGCATCGTCTTACCCGTGCGAGGTGGGGCTACAATCAAGGCCCTTTGTCCGGTACCAAGCGGGGTCATCAAATCCACTACGCGTGTAGTAAACTCGCCAGGGTCATATTCCAAACGAATACGGCGATTCGGATAAATCGGAGTCAGGTTATCAAACAGGATCTTATCTTTGGCCACTTCTGGTGGTTCAAAGTTAATAGAATCCACCCGGTTCAAAGCAAAGTTATCATTATTGGGCGGAATCCTTATCGCCCCAGTGATCGTGTCCCCCGTGCGTAATCCATACTTTCTTATGAGGGCATGGGAAACGTAAATATCGTCTGGTCCAGGTAAGTAGTTATAATCAGGAGAACGCAAGAAACCATAACCCTCTTGCAAGATCTCCAAAACTCCAGAGCCGTAAATTTCCACAATTTGCCCAGCTCGCTTCAGGATCTCAAACACGAGATCTTGGCGGCGCAAACCGGCTGGGTTTTCAATTTTTAGCTTGGTAGCAAGGCTAGTAAGCTCTGCAATGTTACGTCGCTTAAGGTCCTTGGAGGACAGCCAAGATTTCTCCTCTTCGGTGAGATTGACATCCGAAAGGTCATAGCTTTCGACTTCGCGGCGCTGATGTTGATTGTTATAGCGATCACGCCGATCACGATCTCGGTCACGCCGATCGTGATGGGAACGATGTCCTTCATGACGATGGGAGCCTCCGCCTTCCCGTGGAGAGGATCCCTCGGAACGTCCCTCTCGGGGCTGTTGAGTTTTTTGGCCTTGCCCTTCTTGGTTCTCCGATGCGCTAGCCTGCCCCCCACTGACTGTTACCGATGCCTCAGCTGAACCCGTCGCCGCAGCGGGAACTTCCGCCGATGAAGAAGAGCTTTCAGCAGGCGCTGAGGTCGAAACTTTGTTTGTGGACGCCACCAATTCAGAATTAGGATTTGAAACTGTAGGCTCAGTTCCTGACCCTGTTTCCGTCGTTGGTCCCACAGATTTTGCCTGAAGATTTTCCATCGTTGAATCGATACGTGGAGGAGTAACATTCTCCTCGCCTTTCGAGGTCAAATCTCCTCGCTCTTGTTCAGCCGCGCCCCCCTCGCTACTTGAACTCACGGCCTCACCTTGCGGATTCACTTCAACGACCTTGCGTAAACGCCGCTTCGGGGTCTGATTGCTGTCAGATGAATCTTGTGCCAAGCAAAACTCCTTGTGATGGGGTTGAGACGTTAATGTATCAAATTGAGAAATGACAATTACGTTTCAAATTCAGTCATGCGGTTGGGTAAAACTGACACTGATTCAAAAAGTGTGAACACTTTTGTGAACTTTTCCGCAGATACTACTGGACCAAAGTGGGGTTTTGTCAACATTTTTTGTGCTCAGGGAAAAACTAGACTGTTGGTTTTACTTTCTCTGCCGAAAGCGTCCTCAGGAGCATAGGAAAGATCCCTCAAACCAGCAGGAGATATCCATGGAGAACCAGGCTGCAACAACCGCAGGAAAAAAACCCGCCCCCCGCACGAAGATGAACTTCCCGGTTCAGTACCGCAGGAAGTACAATCGGCAAGATGAAATCGGAACTTTAAAAAACGTAAGCCGCACCGGGGCTTTTTTAGCGGTAACAAAAAATACAGAACCGCTTGCCGTAGGCACCAAAGTTTTCATCAAAATTGAATTTGGTGGCCTTCATCGAGAGATTGTGGCGGAAGTGATATGGTCTTCTCCGATTGGATCCGGCATTCACTTTCTACCACATGTGGGCAGGGATCAGCACGCCGTGGAGGATCTCATCGAATATGTTACCGAACAAAAAATGGAAAAACACAAAACACTCGAGCAGATTTTTAAAAAAGTGGGTTAGTGGTCAATACTCGGTGATTAAAGCCTCCGGGCGCAAGAAAAAACCCGGGGAGATATGATACCTATCGTGACATTCTTCTCACTTGTCCCTCGAGCTGTAGGCAGGTCTTACAAATACCGTATAATTCCATCACATGGCTCGTTAAAGTAAAGCCTAACGATTTGGCAATTTGCGCTTGCAAGCCCTCCAGCTCCGCATTGTGAAACTCGCAGATTTTTCCACAGCGAATACAGGTGATATGGTCATGGTGATTTTTAGGATTTAATTCATAGCGTGCCGGAGCTGAACCCACGCGCACTTCGGTAACAAAGCCAGCCTCAGCGAGCTTACGCAACATCCGATACACCGTTGCAAAACCCACCGAGGAATCTTTTTCACTGACTTTTTCGTAGAGCTCTTGTGCGGTCACATGCTTGCGCTGACCGCTGTTTAAAATCTGTAAAATCAATAGTCGCTGTTCGGTGACTTTTAAATTGAGTTGTCTGAGCAACCCCTTCAAATCATCAGTAGAAAAACTCTCTCGCTTAGGTAGTAGTTTTTCTACAAAATCATGTTGGCGCGGCAAACGCGGAATCTGAGTCTTTTCCATGGCTCTACTTGTAACTAAGGAAAGGTGTAAACGCAAACGATTTTCATTTACTTTTCGATCTCATCCAAGGCTTGCAAGTTATGAGGTAAGGATTATACGCTCCGATCTTAACCGCCCATAGAAATCGCCTTGGCATGATAGCCTGTCGATGACAAACACCAATCGGGAGAACGCAATGAATAATCATCTCATAAACACAGCCAGTGAAAATACCACCAGAACAACACCGATGAAACTTTCTGAACTGATGAAGCAAGCTTCTATGGCCCAACACCAAGAGGCAGAAAACTCCTCCCTCATGGTTAAAATGTTTCGTGGCCAGATGAGCATGGCGGAGTATCACGCTTACCTTCTCTCATTGGAACAAGTGTATGCCGCTATGGAGAAAGCTGCGGAAGTCCATACCCACGCAGAGTGGCTCAAGCCCTTTGAGCTTAAGCCCTTATTTCGTCTTGATGCGATAAAACGAGATGTACGAGCCTTAGAAAGCCACATGGGAGGTGAAAGACTACTCACCTCAGCCCAACAAGCTGCCGAAGCAAGTAAAGCCTACACCAGCAGGCTTGAGCGTCTAACTAAGGAGGCAAGCTTAGCTCATCGCTTGGTGGCGCATTTTTATGTGCGTTACTTGGGGGATCTATCGGGTGGTCAAATGTTAGCCGGTCAACTGATGAAAGCTGGGTTTACAAAGGAAATGCTCCATTTTTACGACTTCTCCCCTTTGTTACCCGGTCCGGCCAAAAAGCAATTTAGAGACGCATTAGATCTACTCGGAGAACAGCATCCTCACTGGGTCACTCAGTGGGTAGAAGAAACCCAAATCGCTTTTGGGCTAAACGGTGATTTGTTTGCCCGACTGGAAACCGCTCTGTTACCCTAGTGTAGAGCTACCGCACAAAGACAAGAAGAAATAACTGCAACAGACGGATTATTCAGGGCCGAATAAAGCCTCGTCCCTGAATAATCAATTTTTTCGGCCCCGCTCCGGGCTTTTTCCTTTCGACCCGGGGCACGCCCTCCTTGGCTCAGCTGCAAAGGGCTTACGCCCTTGGCCATCCATGGTGCAGAGGCCTCCGGGCGAAAGAAAAAGCCCAGGGAGCTAACCACTAAGGACGCATCGTTTCTCCCGGTTTTTGAACGATTTTCATCAAAATCTCGGGGAATATTGTGTTACCAGAGAGAACAAAATGCAACACTGACGAGCGTTTCAACGCGTAAAAGAATTAATCAGGGCCAACGAATTAAAGGCCAACTTTTTTGTGTTTCAACTTTTTGCTACTCCAAAGATAGAGGAAAATTCTTAAACATCATCGACTCCACAGGAAGTGGACTTTTTTGATTATACTTGGCTGAGGTTTTTTGGTTGTAAGGACGAAGCAACTCACCTTCCGTTTTGAAATAAATGAGCTGGCCAATAGGCATACCGGCATAAACACGCACGGGCTGTTTCACAGAGATTTCCAAGGTCCAGTAGTTACAAAAACCGACATCACCTTTACCTGCCGTGGCGTGAATGTCGATACCCAAACGACCAACGGAGCTTTTGCCCTCTAAAAAAGGCACGTGACGCCAAGTTTCGGTGTATTCTTCGGTGACCCCTAAGTAAAAAACCTCTGGGTCGAGAATGTAACCTTCTTCGGGGATTTCTATGTAACGAACGGGGTTGTGCTTTTTTGCATCTAACACGCGGTTTTCATAAACCGCCAAAGTCTTACCAAGGTGGACATCGTAGGAGTTAGACCCCAAAGCCGAACGGCGAAAAGGAGAGATCACAATCTCTCCCCGTTCCATTGCGGATAAGATTTCACCATCCGTCAGAATCACAAGCCCGCCCTATGCTGACTATTTGGTCTCTTTGTGTAAAGTATGACGACGCAAGTGCGGATTATACTTCATGAGCTCCAAACGACCGGGAGTTTTTTGACGATTCTTGGTCGTGGTGTAACGAGAAGCAGGTTTCCCCTCAGCTTTAGCCTCAGTGCACTCCAAAGTGACAATGATTCGCGCTAGCTTTTTCTTTGCCATAACTCACCTCAAAGTCTCGAAAACGCCTTCTTAACAAGAAAACTCTCTATGCGCAAACCCAATTTTTGCTTTTTAGGGCCATTTATGATTTTATAAAGCCATGATCTTACCTATTCTCACTTATCCTGACCCTCGTTTGCGTGAAGTGTCTGTAGCTCTGAAACCCGAGGAGTTTGGTCCAGAGCTAAAAACCCTTGCCGATAATATGCTAGAAACCATGTACCACGCCAAAGGCATTGGGTTGGCCGCTCCGCAAGTAGGTGTGACGAAACGGTTCTTGGTGATTGATTGTCGGCCCAAGGATGAAAAGGGGCGTTATGACATTAAGGAACAAAGTGAGTTGGAACGACAAATCTCCCAACCGCTGTTTATTGCTAATCCTAAAATCACGGCCAAAAAGGGTAAAACCACCTTCGATGAAGGTTGCCTCAGTGTGCCTTCCTTTTATGAAACCGTGGAGAGGGCCCAATGGATTGAGTTGGAATATCAGGATCTTGAGGGACGTGCGCAAAAGTTGCAGACCGATGGGCTATTGGCCATAGTGATCCAGCACGAAATGGATCATCTTGAGGGGACCTTGTTTATTGACCGAATCAGCTTTGCGTCTGCCCAACGCATTAAAAAACAAATCGAAAAGCATGGATACCCCAGCAAAAAACCCGTTCAGGAGCCTGCTCGGTGAGTCGAGTGCGTACGGTGTTCTTGGGCTCTCCGCCTTTTGCAGCCCAGATTCTTGAAAGACTACTGCAGGATGAGCACCTAGAAATTGTCGGCGTGGTGAGCCAGCCCGATCGTCCCAGGGGCCGAGGGCAGAAATTGCAACCCACGGCGGTGAAATCCTTGGCCTTAGAACAGGGCCTGAACTGTATCAGCCCCGAAAAAATCAACACGCAAGAAGCTTTGGCACAGTTAGCCGCTTGGCAGGCGGAAGTGGCCATTGTGGTGGCCTTTGGCCAGATCCTATCAGAGCGTTTTATGCAGCTCTTCCATTATGGGGCGGTGAACATTCATGCCTCTTTGTTACCCAAATGGCGAGGAGCGGCACCCATCCAAAGATCCATCGAAGCTGGTGAGTATCTTATGGGTGTCACTTTACAAAAAATCGTCAAGGAGCTCGATGCCGGAGATATTATTGGGCAAAGACAGTGGAATATTGATTGGAACACAGATGCCCTTCAGGTTCTAGAACAATGTGTGGAGCCCAGTGTCCAGCTCTTACAAGTCGATTTGATGGATTACATTCGCGGTAACCTGTCGCCAAAACCTCAGGATCACTCGCAAGCGACTTATGCACACAAGATTACCAAAGAAGAAACGCGCATCGATTGGAACCAATCGGCTTGGGACATTCATAATAAAGTACGGGCTTTTATCATGGGCCCAGGATGTTACTGCATCACAAATCGTCAGGAACGCCTCAAGATACTTCGCACAAGATGGATACCCTCGTCATATGCTCTAGATTCATTTTGCCCCGAAGATGCTCCGGGTACAGTGAAAAAAATAGCCCAAAACATCATCATCAAATGCGGTCCCTATACCCATCCCTGTAGGAAAGACTCGGATAAAGGACTAATTGAGCCTATCAACTATAGCCTGCTTGAACTTGTTGAAGTGCAGCCTGAAAATAAAAAACCTAGTACAGCCCTAGATTGGTTTAATGGACTACACGAATCCAACCTAAAGCTCCACTAAGGTCTAAAAAAAATCTAGTCTAGTAGGCCACTGCACTCTCCGGCCGATCTCAGCATGAAAGACAATGATCTACACTTAAAACGCCATTTGGAGGACGAAATGGTCTTTACTTTTGCCATAGGAATCACGCTCGGAATGGGAGCTCAGTGGCTTATTTCAAGGCACTTTAGAAAAAAATATAAAGCTCAATTAGATGGGATTAATGCCCGCGTTGTTGATGGAGTCTCCAAGCTCGAGCGAGATACACAGTCACTGGACACATGCTCAAAAAACTCTTCGAAGTGGAGCGAACAATTGACCCAGCAAGGTCAATCTTTAGTTGCAGTATCCCAATGGCTCCTAAGTCACCAAGCAGAGACAAAATCAGCTATTGAAAAAGTATTTGTTCATAACGAAGAAGGAGAAGAACTGTTTAATAAGCTAGCCACTTCGATGCAAAACTTGTCTGAGCAACTAGGGAATCTTAACACAGAAAACGAAGCCCTGAGAAAAATTAATGATCTCAATCTGGCGAGCGCCAAACAACTTAGCTCAGCCATTGAACAGATCATCGAAAAAGCTGTGATAATCAAAGATATCGCTTTTCAAACAAAAATTCTTGCGTTTAACGCCTCTGTAGAGGCAGCGCGAGCAGGTGAACATGGAAAAGGTTTTGCCGTAGTTGCCAGTGAGATGGCCAATCTGGCTAATGTCAGCGGCAGGGCTAGTTTGGACATTCAGTCGATTACTCAAACACTCACGAATGAATTGTTACCAGAGTCTCGTTCAAATCAACAGCAGCTACAGCTATCATTAGCTAAACAAACAGAACTTTTATCTCAGACAGTTGAAAACGCCCAAAACTCATCGCAAACAGCACACCAATATCATACCTTACTCATAAAGAACACAGAGCAACTTCGACGGCTATATGACACTCTACCAGCACAAGAAACAGAAATTCAAAAACTTGCCCAAGCTGCAGAAAATATTCACTCAGCAACGCTGGTAAATCAGCAGGTAACATGTGAACTTCAAAGAGCGAATCAGACTGTTAAAAAACAGATTGAAGAGCTAAGCCAGGTATCCTCGGATCTCATTGAGCTCGTTAAGGGTGTAAAAATTGAAAATCTCACTGCAGATAGCTTTGACCCTTGGAGTGCTGATAAAAAAATTATCGACGTAAGGCGTCCAGATGAATGGCAAGATCCTCAGCTACCAGCCATTCCGAACAGTATTCTGATCACTTTGAACGATCAGTTTGAAACCTCGCTGAGTAAACTGGATCCCAATGCCGCTTACGTTTTCCTCTGTAAATCTGGAGGTCGCTCTGCACGCGCCACGAGAATCGCTCAAAGATTAGGTTTTAAGAAAATTTACAACTTACAAGGTGGCACTCTCGCTTTGGCCGAGAAAAACAAGGTTTATCAAAATATAATAAAAGAAAAGAGTGGTCTTGCCTCGCCGTCTAGCGTTGTCCCTCATAAGGCTGCTTAATGGGCATTTCGACAGTAGCTTAAACGCACGGCAGTAGTGAACTTTCATGGTCAATCAGCGAATTTTCTTTTAAAGCTATGGTCATGAAAGTCGCACCAAGTTTGTTGTCTTGTGATTTTGCGCACATGGCCCGGGAGATCGCACAAGTTACTGACGCCGGGGCCGATTGGTTACACATTGATGTGATGGACGGAGTGTTTGTCCCCAACTTGTCCGTGGGGATTCCCATCGTTCAAGCCGCGCGAAAAGTGAGTGCCATTCCCCTGGATGTACATTTGATGATCGTTAAGCCGGAAAAGTATATTGAGGCCTTTGTGCAAGCGGGGGCTAATTTTGTCACCATTCATATTGAAGCTACCCGGGATGTAGCTCAGGTTCTAAAGCGCATTCGAGAACTTGGGGCCCGCGCTGGTATTAGTTTACGCCCGGGCACACCGGTGGAAAGTCTTTCCCCATTTTTAGAGCTTGTGGATTTGGTGTTAGTAATGACGGTAGAGCCCGGCTTTGGCGGGCAAAGTTTTATGCCGGAACAAGTACATAAGATTGAGTGGTTGTATCACACTCGCGAGTCGCAACAATACCCTTATTTGATACAGGTTGATGGCGGGATCAATGCTGAAACAGCCAAAGTTTGCCGGCTAGCCGACTCCTTAGTGAGTGGTTCTTATATTTTCGGCTCGTCCAATCGCAGGCAAGCGATTGAGTTACTACGCGCGGTAAGATAAACATCAAAGTATCATTGAGTATTTTATATTCGTACCACCCCGGGCTTTTTCCTTTCGCTCGGG